>NZ_JAFY01000007.1:0-341061 GCF_000526375.1 Aminiphilus circumscriptus DSM 16581
TCGGGAGAGGTGATCGGTTTGCTCATGCCCACAGAGTACGCCAAAAGCGCGTTGCCTTTAAGCATTCTTTGTTTAGGAGTGGTACTTCAATCTACGCAGCAAATCTCAGCACTCGGTATTTCTTTGGAGAGAAAAACATTTCTGCTTGCTCGTATGGCATGGGTGGCCGCTTTTGTGAACCTTGCTGCCAATTGGCTGCTCATTCCTCGTTTTGGCGCTGTTGGAGCAGCCTGGGGTACCTGCATTTCGTATCTTGTACTCACATCAGGCTATCTATATTTTACTCAAAAGCTTCATCCTTTGCCGATTCCCTGGCGAAAGCTGGGATGGCTTCTCTTGCTTGGAGGTGTGGTGTTCTGCACGGCGTTTTTCTCTAACAACACGAAGTGGGACGGGAAAATCGTTGCACTAAAGCTGATGTTTTCCATCGTTTGCCTGTTTTTAGGGTACCCCGTTCTTCAAATTCGGGGTAAAAAGCTTGGGAATCTCTGAAAAACTCCGTGCGGATGTCGGTGTTTTTTCCTTGAGACTGTAAAATGCATTCCAAAGCCGCCGTATTTCTGCGGCACGACATTCCTTTCCGGAAGCTGAGGTGCGAGAAAGCGACAGCGAATCCTCGCAAGCGCCATTTCGTTCAAGAAATACCAAAAACCCACAAAACGGGAACTCTTCTCGCCGAAATGGAACAGAGAGTCCCTTAAAAAGAGCTTTGCGCTCTTCTCGAACCTTCTATCTGGAAAGAGGAAGGGGCGTCTGGGGTCGGTCGTCAAATAGCGGACACCAAAACATGTAAGCAGGCTACTGCTCTTTGAAAAATTGTTTCTCATAGGCGGCAGGGGAGAGATAACCAAGTCTCTTTTGCCGTCGCTGCCGATTGTAAAAGATTTCGATGTACGTCGTGATCTGCCGTATAGCTTCCTGCCGGGTTTCGTAACGGCGATGATGAACGAGTTCGTTTTTCAGCACACCCCAAAAACTCTCAATGGGCGCGTTGTCATAGCAGTTCCTCCGGCGGCTCATCGATGCCCGCATTTTGAACTGGTCAAGGAGTTTTCGGTAGGTCCGCGGCGCAGTACTGACTGCCGCGGTCGGAATGATGAATCAAACCAGCCGCAGGCCTCTTGGCAGCGACAGCGCGAAACAGGGACTGGGTGACCAGATTCTTTGTCATGCGTTCTCCCATGGCGTAGCCCACAATCTCTCCGGTAAAAAGATCCTTGTGACCGGAGAGATTGTGGGGATGTAAGTGATATCCGTTACCCAGACTTGATTCGGGGCCTCCGTGACAAAGTTTTGGGAATCTCTGAAAAACTCCGCGCGGATGTCGCCGTTTTTTCCTTGAGACCGTAAAATGAATCCCAAAGCCACCATGTTCCTCCGGTGCGACCTTCTTTCCAGGGGGCTGAGGTACGATGAAGCGACAGAAAACTTTCGCGAGCGCCATTTCGTTCGAGAAATACCGAAAACCCACAAAACGGGAACTCTTTCTCGCCGAAATGGAACAGATAGTCCCTTGGAAAGAGCTTTGCGCTCTTCTCGAACCCTTCTATCCGAAAGAGGGAAAGGGACGTCCTCCCATAGGGCTGGAGAGAATGCTCCGGATCCACTTTCTCCAGAACTGGTTCAACCTCAGCGATCCCGGTGTAGAAGAAGCCCTCTATGACGTGGAGTCCATGCGGCGCTTCGCCCGTATCGATCTCGGCAACGAACCCGTTCCGGACGCACGATTTGCAAGTTCCGCCATCTTCTGGAAACCCACAAGCTCGCAGAGAAACTCTTCGAGGCGGTGAATCTTCATCTCGCCTCCCGGGGCTTAAAACTCTCCGCGGGAACCATCGTGGATGCCACGATCATCCATGCTCCTTCGCAGGCGAAAACCTGAGAGAAGAAACGCGACCCGGAGATGCATTCCACGAAGAAGGGCAACCAGTACTACTTCGGTATGAAAGTCCATGTCGGTGTGGACAAGGAAAGCAAACAGGTCCACAGCCTCGTCACCACTCCGGCGAACGTGCACGACTCCACCCGAATCGGTGAACTCCTGCACGGAGAAGAAAAAGAAGTCCGGGGAGATTCGGCCTACATGGGCAAAACCGAAGAGATCCGGACGAAAGCCCCGCGCGCCGTGGATTATACCCAAAAAAGAGCCACGAAGCACAAAAAGCTCACCGAAGAAGAGAAAGAGCAAAACCGTCTTCTTTCAAAAGTCCGTTCGCGGGTTGAACATGTCTTCCACGTCGTCAAATGCGTCTTCGGATTCACCAAAGTGCGCTATAAAGGTCTCGCCAAAAATACCGGTGTCGTGTACGTGCTCTTCGCTCTGTGCAATCTCTACATGGCGAGAGGTTTTCTCCTGTCCACAGGGGGTAGTGTCTCTAAAAATCGCTACCGGGGTTAAAAAGGGTCGGGAGACGGAGATAATTCCTCACATTCCGCTGCCAGAGGTGCGGGAAACGTGGTCTTTACGGGGCATTTCCTCTTTTCCTCCCGCTGTGAACATTTTTCGAGAAGCTTGTTCAGGGTTTCCTTAAGATATCGCGCTCCTGTTTTACTTGAGCAAGCTCTCGTTTGACGCGCTCAAGCTCCTCCTCAACCTGAGTGAGAGGCCGCCGCTCGCCGCCAATATCGGAAAGTTTTCCGGCCTTGTACGCTCTCACCCAGTTTTCCAGGGTCGACTTGGGCAGGGAGAGTTGACGCGATGCTTCATATGCTGTCAAGCCGCCTTCAATGATCATGTTGACGGCTTCATGCCGAAATTCTTTCGAATAGCGACCGTTCGTTGCGTTCTTTGCCATTCAGACACCTCCGTTTTGGTTGGATAGTAACTTTGGTGTCCGATATTTTCAACTTACCTCAAACGGATCCGTTCCGGATGCGCGATTTGCACGTTCCACCATTGTTCGAGGCGGAAAATCGTTTTTTCGCCTCTCGGGGCTAAAAACGCTCCGAGGGAACTGACGCACCCGTCACGATCATCCAGAGAAGAGTCCGTTCTCGAGTTGAACATGTCTTCCATGTTGTCAAATGCGTCTTCGGATTCCCAAGGTGCGCTATAAAGGTTTTGCCAAACATACCGGTGTCGTGTACGTGCTCTTCTCTCTATGTAACCTCTACATGGCGAGAGGGTTTCTTCTGTCCACAGGGGGGTGTCTCCAAAAATCGCTACTGGGGTTAAAAAAGGTCGAAAGACGTAATTCCTCGCTCTCCGCTGCCAGAAGCACGGGAAACGTGGTCTTTACGGGCATTTACCCTTTTCTTCCGCTGTGAACATTTTTTGAGAAACTTGTTCAGGGTTTTCCTTGGACGTGGATAAAGGAGAATCAAGAATGAACTGTTTGCTTTTTGGTGCATCGGGGCTTATCGGAACGCACCTGATGCCACTTTTGCAAGCAACCTACACTGTCGTTACCATAGGACGTCGGAAAACCAATACGTATTCTGCCGATCTGGAACGTGAATGGACAAGCGACCCTCTGCCAGGGCGCATTGATAGTGTCGTTTACTTGGCGCAATCGGAGAAGTTTCGGGAATTTCCGGAATTCACGGAAAGTGTCTTTCGCGTGAATACACTGAGTTTGTTGAAGGCGCTCGATTATGCCCGGCGCGCTGGGGCGCGGACGTTTGTCTATACTTCATCCGGTGGCGTGTATGGGAATTCAGCGGAGGTGTGCCACGAAGACGCTCCCGTCTGCCCTCACGGCGAACTCGGTTTTTATTTGGGAACCAAGATGTGCGGTGAGATCCTTGTGGAGAACTACACGTCCTACATGAATGTGGTTGTGTTGCGTCCCTTCTTTGTCTACGGGCCGGGACAGCGCAAGAATATGCTCATCCCCCGCCTCGTGGAGCGGGTGCGAAACGGCCAGCCGATCCAGCTTGTCGGGGAGGATGGTCTCCATATTAACCCTACATATGTTGAGGACGCAGCACATGCAATCCTAAAAGCGTTAACTTTAGAAATGAGCTGCAAGGTGAACATCGCTGGCCCGGAGATTCTCTCCATGCGTCAGATTGGAGAGCACATCGGACAAGCGCTTGGTAAGGAAACGCTTTTCGAGCAAACAGTAGGTACACCAAGTAAAATTGTAGGCAGTATTGAAAAGATGAGCAAGATATTGTGGAGGCCACAGATTTCTTTCGCAGAGGGAGTAAAACGTTATGTTAAGTCTTTGTGCAGGAGGGGCGATTGATGCGCGTTCTCCATCTTCCAACCAGCGTTGGAGGTAATTCATGGGGCTTGTCTCAGGGGGAGCGTCGAATTGGTCTTGAGAGCAGAGTTTTAAATATAGGGATTAATTACCTGGCATATCAGGCCGACGAAATTATTTATGTCCCAGAATGTTCCTTTTTGAGAAAACCGATTAAATTTATAAAAAGTTTAAGTGCTTTCTTAAAAAATCGAAACAAATACGATATTTTTCATTTTAATTTTGGATCATCCCTTTTGGACTATCCAAAATACGGAATGTATGCGTTGGATCTCCCTTTTTATTCAGCTAAAGCTAAGCTTTTTGTGACATATAACGGATGCGATGCAAGGCAGAAGTATCCTACAATGCAGCGGACTTCCATAGCAGCTTGTCATAATCCGCTGTGTTACAAAGGCATGTGTAATTCCGGTGAACAGGACCGAATTCGCCGGAGGAAAATAGCGAAGCTCGCCCTGTATGTAGACCACATGTTTGCCGTGAATCCAGATCTTCTTTGGTTTTTGCCTGAAGCAAAGGCTTCTTTTCTACCATATACCGTGGCAAATTGGTTTGAAGAGACTGATAGGCCTCCATTGCTTACCAAGAAAAAACTTCGTGTTGTTCATGCTCCAACAAATCGTGAGTGCAAGGGATCGGATATTATCTTGAAAGCTCTCTACGACCTTGAGACCATTTTCCCTGGCGAGATAGAAACTATTCTTGTTGAAGGTAAGTCGTACTCTGAGGCTCTTGCAATTTATCGTGATGCGGATTTGATTGTGGATCAAGTCCTCGTAGGCTGGTACGGAGGCTTAGCGGTGGAAGTTATGCGGATGGGAAAGCCTGTCGCTGTCTATATCAGAGAAGAGGATCTTCGTTTTATCCCTCCCGATATGCGGAAGGATCTCAATGATGCCTTTATCCGCGTTCAGCCAGATACCATTAATGAGGTCTTGGGGCGCTTTGTTGCTGATCGTCAAGCGTTGCGTGAAAAAGCGGAGAATGCGTATCATTATGTTCAAAAATGGCATGACCCTGTAAAAATCGCTTTACAAGTGAAAGAATATTACGAAGGCAAAAGGTAACTTCTCGAGGTGCAAAATGTGCGGAATATGTGGGCTGCTCAATATTAACTCAAATGCCAATGCTTTGACGATTCACACCATGGCACAACGTCTTCGCCATCGTGGTCCGGATGACGAGGGGTATATCGCTGTCTCCATGCGGAACGGAACAGTGACACCCTTGGGAGGGGCAGACTCGCAGCTTTTCCTCCCCGATGTTTCACGCTTCGAGGGAGAGGCGGACCTTTATCTAGCCCATCGTCGTCTTTCGATTATAGATCTCTCTCCCGCGGGGCATCAACCGATGAGCTACGATGACGGCAATCTGTGGGTTACTTTCAATGGTGAGCTGTACAATTACCAGAGTCTTCGTGCGGACCTTGAGAAACTGGGACATCGCTTCAAAACACGCACGGATACGGAGGTGTTGCTGGCGGCGTACAGGGAGTGGGGAGAGAAGTGCCTCGACCGCTTCGACGGCATGTGGGCCTTCGTGCTCTACGACAGGCGGCGCAATCTGCTCTTTGGTTCCCGTGACCGTTTCGGAGTGAAGCCACTCTACTACGTGAAGAACGATGGTTTTTTCGCCTTTGCATCGGAGGTGAAGGCTTTTGCCGTTCTTCCAGGCTTTCGGCGGACCGTGCGTTCCGAGGCCATCTTCGACTATCTTGTTTTCGGAGTCGAGCGCTGGGATGACGGTGCAACATTCCTTGAAGAGGTGCTGGAGCTTCCGCCTGCGCACGCCTTCCGCTTTGATCTGGCTGACAAAAGGCTGCACGTGCGCCGATACTACGAACTGCCTTATGACGACGGTGCTGCCTGGGAGCCTTTCTCCGCGAAAAAGGCGACTGAGTACGTGGAGCGGGTTCGGGAGCTGCTCTTTGCCTCTGTGCGCTGTCATCTTTCGTCGGATGTTCCCGTGGGGAGTTGCCTCTCCGGGGGGATCGACAGCTCGTCGATTTTTGGCGTCATCGGGGCGATTCTCAAGGGCGAGCGCATCACCGAGGTGGGCGACAGGCCGCGCGCTTTCACGGCTTGCTACGAGGATGTCTCCATTGACGAGAGTGCTTGGGCGCGTTTGGTTGCAGAGCATACCGGAGGAGAATGGTACGCTGTCTATCCTCGGGGAGATGAGTTGATCAAAGATCTAGAGGACTTGGTTTACACGCAGGACTTTCCGTTCGGGAGTACCAGCATCTATGCTCAGTACCGCGTGATGAAACTGGCGAAGGATCGGGGCGTGACGGTTCTGTTGGATGGCCAGGGTGGAGACGAGCTTTTCACCGGTTACGCTCCCTACTATACGGCGTTTTTCCGGGAGATGCTTAAAAAGAATGCCTGGGGCGATCTGGCGAGGGAGTGGCGAGCGCTGGGCAATGCCCCGATGGGGAAAAAGAGCCTTGCTGTGGGAATGTTTATTAGCGTTTTCAAGAAATCGCTTCCTCAAAGCATCAAGAGGGTGGGATATGCCAGGCGTAACCTCTTGTTGGAATACATATCTCCAAGCTTGAAAGAAAAATACCTCTCCTCTGGCTTGGAGCGCATGGCGGGACGCATGTATGATTGGAATTCTTTGAACGAGATGCTTTTTTCTCTCATTTCCTCAGCTTCGCTCCCGGCACTGTTGCGCTATGAGGACAGAAACTCCATGCGCTTTCAAATAGAGTCGCGGACGCCGTTCGCGGATGATCGAAAGATGATAGAGGAAGTCTTTTCCATTCCATCTTCTTACAAAATTCATAACGGCTTCAGCAAGTGGCTGTTGCGCGAGGCGATGAAGCCACTTCTGCCGGAAAAGGTCTACCGGCGCTGCGATAAAATCGGGTTTGCAACACCGGAGTATTCATGGCTCCAGCCAAAGCGTGCCTATTTTAAAACATTGATTGACGAATCCTTGGCCCCGTTTCTTGATATTCGTAAGATCCAGGCTGAGTGGGATACTCTTTTTGCAAAGCAGCCGCGAAAAGGAACCATGCCGCTCTGGAGAATTATCAACCTGGCGATGTGGATGCGGCAATAAATCTTCGGGGCAAGGGAGGAAACGCCATGGCACAGTGCGTCGCTCCGGGAGCGATTCTGGGGAAGAATGTCTCTTTGGGATACAACGTGGTCATCGAGGACGAGGTGGTGCTCGGGGACGGCGTGGAGGTCGGACACAACGTGGTGATCCACCGGGGTGTGCGGATCGGCGCCGGATGTCGCATTTTCGACAACGCCGTGCTGGGAAAGCTTCCCGCCAAGGCCTCTCTTTCCGCCACGACGGGAGAGCCCCGGGAGCTGCCGTTCCTCGAACTGGGCGAGGCGGTCACCGTGGGGGTCTGCGCCGTTCTCTACCGGGGGGCCTTCCTTGGGCGGGGTGTCTTCGTGGCGGATCTGGCGAGCATTCGGGAGGATGTGACCATCGGGGAACTCACCATCGTGGGGCGAGGAGTGACCGTCGAGAACAAGGTGCGCATCGGGCGAAAGGTGAAGATCGAGACCGAGGCCTACGTGACCGCCATGAGCGTTGTGGAGGACTACTGTTTCCTCGCTCCCGAGGTGACCTTCACGAACGACAACTTTCTGGGGCGCACGGAGGAGCGGAAGAAACACTTCGGTGGTCCCACGCTTCGGAGGGGAGCCCGGATCGGCGCCAACGCCACGCTCTTGCCCGGCGTCGAGATCGGCGAGGACGCCCTCGTCGCGGCGGGAGCGGTGGTGGTGCGACATGTCCCTCCCCGGATGGTGGTGGCGGGGGTTCCCGCCCGGGTGCTGCGCCCTGTTCCGGAGGAGCAGCTTCTCGAAAAGCAGGTCTTCTTCGACGGCTGATTGGCGATTGAAGTGACAATCAGCCGAACAGGCACGGGTTTGAAGCTGCATCCGCAGCGCGGCGCCGTTTTCAAGAACGCGCGGGCTCGTCGCCGCTTCTTTCCCTCCCTGCGGCGAGATCCTTGAGCGCTTGCAGCTCCTCCGGTGAAAGTGAGCCGGAGATGTAGGTGGCGTAGACGGAGTTGTTGGCCAGAAGCGGTTCCGTGGCGAGTTCGGGCACGATCCGGCAAGCCGCGTCGAACAGGGGCGTTCCGGGAATGGGGGAGAATTCGGCGAGTTTCACCCTGGCGCCAAGGCCCCGGGCGAAGCGGATGGAGGCTTCCACGCTCTCGCGGCTCTGTCCGGGAAGGCCGAGGAGGAGATAGGTCTCGAGTGCTCCGTCGTCGTATCCGGCGAGGCGCAGGTTTTGCAGAGCCTCTTCATAATGGGAAGGCACGACTTTTTCCGACCCCGCCAGAAGGATGGCGGGGTCGGTGCTTTCCAGGCTGAGGCGGAGGGTGGCAAATCCCGTGCGGCGAAGCACGGCGGCGCAGGTACGGTCGATCTCCCGCACGTGCAGGCCGTTGGGTGTGTGGAACGAGACGCGGGGCTTGTCCTCTTCGGTTCGGGGAAAGCGCCGCGCCAGTTCCTCGCAGAGGGGGTAGAAGAAGTGCTCCTTGTCCAAAAGCAGCGCGTCGTCGTAGAAGGCAATTGACCGCACGGAGGGGAGTGCGAGCTGGGCGGCGATCTCCGCTGCGGCCTCGTCCACGCTTTTTCGCCGGTAGGCGGGCCAGAGCCGCGAGGAGGCGCAGTAGTCGCACCGGAACGGGCAGCCGAAGGAGGTGAGGGCCACGCCGTATTCCGGGTTTTCGTAGAGATCCAGGGCCGGAAAAGGTGCGGCGACGGGAAAGGGCTCGCTCTGCACGAAGTCCGCGCCGGAGCGGGCGGCGTGATCCGGGCAGAGCCTGGCGTAGATTCCTCCGAGGTGGAGAGGTGTTTTGGGAAAAACGTGCCGGAGGCGTTCGATGCACCAGAAGACCCCGGGATACCAGTAGGTCATGCCGGAGGTGACGAGGATCACGTCCGGCTCGGGCAGGGAGCGGAGGCGTTCGAGGAAGCGTTCCTCCGGAAGGCCGAAATGGGAGTAGGTGCGGGGAATGTCCCGGTAGGGGGCGGGTTTGGGCAGGGGCTGCCTGTGGGGGACCCGGCGTCCGAAGCTCCGCTTCTTTTCCCCTGCCTCGGCGATGCAGTCCAGGAGGGTCACGTCGTTTCCGTTTCGCCGAAGCGTTTCCAGAAGATAGAGAAGTCCCAGCGGCTTGGCCCAGAGATCGAAATAGGCGAAATCGAAGACAGGGGGATTCACCCCGAGCACGCGGGCCCCCCGCAGGGAGAGGAGCCCCCCGGAGGCGTCGCCGCGCACGCTTTCGCAGCACATTGCGTCGCGTTGCCTTTCTCGCGAAGTCGTCTCCGTCGCGGTGTTTGCCGGAGTCACCGAAAAGGAGGAGAGCTTCTGTTCCTGTGTCACGAAAAACCTCCGCAGCGACTCCGGAGCTCTCTAGGAAGCGGCGGTGAGGTTCTTCTTGAAGTTTTTCCCCGATCCCATCATGACGCCGATGAAGGCCAGGGAGTCCACGTTTTCGCAGATAATGCGCGTTGTCGCCGCGATGGGCACCGCGAGGAGCGCCCCGGGAATTCCCCAGAGCCACCCCCAGAAGAGAAGGAACACGAGCACGCCCACGGGGCTCAGGTTCAGCCGGTCGCCCATGAGCTTCGGCGTGATGATGTTGCCGATGGTGACCTGGATGACGAGGAGTGCCGCCGCCACGACGAGAGGATGCCCCAGGGAGGGATAGGATTTCACCAGGGCGACGAGAACGGGCGGGATGGAGGCCGCGATGGAGCCGAGAGTGGGGATGAAGTTGAGCACGAAGGCCAGAACGCCCCAGGTGACGGCGAAATCCACCCGGAGAAATGCCAGGGCGAGCCAGACGCAGATTCCCGTGGAGAGACTGATGAAGAAGAGCGTGCTCAGATAGCGCCCGATCTGATGAGAGACGGAATCAATGGCTTTCTGGACCTTTTTCGCCGCATCGGGCGAAAGGGCGTAGCGCAGCTTGTATTCCAGATAGGGCGCGCCAAGGAGGATGAAGACGAGAAAGATCATGACCAGAAAGAGATTCATCAGTAGCGTGGCCACCGATGCGGGAAGCCCGAGAAGGTAGGAGGCGATTTTCGGCCCCAGGTCGAAATTCTGCCAGAAGCCGGGAGGGATGCCGAAATTTTCTCCCGAGGCGTTCACAAGCCCCATGAGGCGGCTGTAATACCGGGGAAAGGCGTTGGCGAAGAGCATGATCTTGTCGTACATGAACGCGACGCTCTGGAAACAGACCCCCAGGAAGGTCACGATGATCGCTGCGATGGAAAGGGCGGGAGGAATGCGCTTCCGCTCGAGAAAGCGCACCAGAGGACTGAAGAGATAGGAAAGGAGCCACGCCACGACCAGGGGCAGGACGACGCCCTTTGCGGCCTTGAAAACAGCCCCCAGGGCCACGAGGGCGAGAATTCCGAGAAAAACCGTCGCCGCACGGTTTTTGTCCATCGCACATCCTCCCTTGTCTTTTTACGCATGTTCTTCCGCCGGTGCTCCTTGTGTCGGTGCTGGTGATGCTCTTTTCTTGCGTTCGCGCGCTGTGTCGCGAGCTTCCGTTCTTTGGTGCCGCCCGGTGTGTTTTGTCCGGGGGCGTTCTCTTCCGGGCTGCTTGCTTGCTCGCTTGCACCTTGTGTGTTCGAGCCCTTCCGAAGATCATAACACGGAGGTGCGGTGGCGTGGGCGAAGCGCAGAGGCCGCAACACCTCTCATCCGGGTAGCTGCGGCCTCGCTTCGGTGCAAAAGCGTTTTCGCCTTCCTTCCGGCGCCGGTGCGTTCCGTGCTACCTCCGGTGCAGCAGGGGAGCGGCGATGAAGGAAAGTCCCTTTCGGGTCAGGGCCGCGGCGGTGCGGTTCATCGCGTCATGCTTTGCAAGGTAGTGCTTCTCCAGAACGGGCATTTCGCCGCTCGCGAGAATTTCCTGCTTGTCCCGGAAGTAGTCCAGGATGTCCGAGGGGCGTTCCATCTCCATTTCCTTCTCCGGGTCGCCCCCTTCGTGCTTGGCGGAGATGTTGGGAATGCGTTCCGCCACGTCGAGCAGGTCGTCCCTGCGGCAGTAAGGCTGCCGGACGATGTGCCGGTAGCACTCGGTGATGTGGTGCTCGATGCGGACCTTGTCCTCCAGTCCCAGGGTGCGGCGGATGTCGCCCGCCAGTTCCAGGTGGCGGGCGTCGATGGAATTGGAGAGGTTGAAGCCTATCAGGGGGGTGCTGCCGTCCGCTCGTGCGAGGAGTTTGGCCATGAACAGGGTCCAAAACACCGAGTAGGGGTTGTCGTTCCCCATGAACACGGAGATCTTGAACTTCACGTTCACGCCGAGTCGATACAGAAGATATCCGAGAAAGACCGTTCCGGAATTGGTATTCAACACTTCCCGGACGCCGTAGGTGGTGTAATAGTAGAGGACTTCATCGACCCATTCGAGAGGATGCGCATTGGGCTGGCCGATACCGCCGAAATACCCTGTGATGGTGTCTGGCCCGCCCAGGTGGACGTTCGAGCCGTCGGTGCCCTTGGTGTCGAGGGTTTCCACAAGGCTCGCCCCGAGAATCTGCGCCGCTGCCGTGACGGCCAACAGATCGCCGTCCTGCTCCTGCTCGCGCATTTTCCGGACCCGAATAATGCGGCCGGGCATCAGCTCCCGCTCGTCGAGGGCCTTTTTCGCCTCCGTGATGAGCCAGGGAAAGTACTGAAGGGCGCTCACCTCCAGCGTTACGGCCCGGGACGCGTCGAAGGATGCGCAGGGCGTGGCGTCGCCCAGTACGTTGCTCCGGAACTCGCCGACGGAGACAAAGGAGCCCCGGTCGCGCTCCCGAACGAGCCATTCCAGATCCTGCACATAGGGTGACCCTGCGGCGCGGAGTCTTTCAAGGATATTGGGAATTTTTCTCGCCTCGTCCGCCTTGGCATTGATCTCCTCGGGTGTGCCGTATTTCGCTACCACCCGAAGAAAGTCCGCCACGAGGGGGTTCGAGGGATCGGCGAGCACGTCGTTCAGTTCCTCGAAGACATGATGCTCCATGCGAAACGGATTGTTGAACATGGTACTCCTCCTTTCGACCATCTCAGGATGACCATACATGCTCCGAAGAGGGAGTCCTCCGGGTTTCTCCTCGGGGCGGGGTTCTATGATACCGCTTGTGCTTTCGTTCGTCACGTCTTCGGCGTTCTTCGGTGAGAGCGTTGCGCTCCGGAATCCTCAACGGAAAGGGGCCCGGGTAGCGCCCCCACGCTCAGAAGGATGAACCAGGAGTCAATTTCTGGAAGAGGTCCTCGTCGGACATGCTTTTCAGTGTGGTGACGGGAATTTTCTCGGATCCCATGATGTGTTGCCGGGGAGAGGGCTTTCCGCTCTTTTCGAGATGGGCGTCGAAAAGCAGCGCCAGCAGGACGCCCACAAGGAGTCCCGAACCGATGGCTTCCGCGTATTGGCCATCCATCTGATCGCCGTAGGGGGCGTAGTAGGGGAGTAACTCGCCCTTTGCGGCCAGTTTGAGGTATTTTCGGAGCACTTCCGGCTCCAGAAATTCCGGTTCCTTGACACTCTGCTTCAGCAGTGCCATGAGTGCCGCCAACGTGTCGCCCCCACTGCCGCGTTTGGAGACGATGTCGCCTGTTTCCCAATTGCTGATGGTGATGTTCGACACGCCGAGGATCCGCGCCAGATCGGCCTGACCGATACCGAGGGCGGAACGGAGTTGTGCGATGGTGGAATGGGGATTCTTGCTGGGTCTTGCCATGAAGGACACCTCCTGATTGAAATTCAAAACCTCCATCTCGCGGAGTTTGTTTATCTGTGATTATATATATTCGGAAAGATTTTGTAAAGAACAGCTCGATTTTTTTTGAAGATGATCGATGGAATTTTGATGGGACTGGATAGGAGAAAAGATGCGCAATGGATAGTGTAATTAGTGACGGCTTCTGCATTCTCTGATTTTTGTTTCAATGTGCGATAGAAACATTGGCTGTTTGCGGAATAGGTGGTACGAAGGGGACCTAAAGGAACCGCCATTCTTCTGCTAAGAGTGTTTTTTTGACATGAAGCGAGGCGGGTGGAGAAGGCGGTTCCCCTGGAAATATGGAAAGAGTTGTCTTTGAAGAGCAGTGGGGTACAATGTATGCATGTAAAAAGACATCGGAGATGACGCAAGCGGTTCCGTTCCTTTTTGTGGAATCTCTGAATAAGGCTGCGTCAGCCCCGCAAAGGCACCTCGCAGAGCCTGATGCGACCCGAGTCAAGGGAAAGGAACCTCTGAAAAATGCCGCGCCGATCTCGAAAAAACGCGATGCAATCGAAAATCGAGAGAGCGATTCCTACTTGATCAGGGTTTCCGAAAGCGAAAGGTCTTTATTCAGAACTTCCTTGTATTTTGCTCAGACATGGTTCTCGGTTCTGCGGAGAGCGGCAGGGCTGTTTTTTCATGGTGCGTCTCGCAGCTCTTTGCGGGCCCCGCGGCGATCCTTCCTCGTGGAGAAGAAACAAGAAAACAAAATAAATATAGTGTGCAATATATCAAACCGGATCTTGTTTTGAGTGCATGAAA
This sequence comes from Aminiphilus circumscriptus DSM 16581, assembly GCF_000526375.1. NCBI lineage: Bacteria > Thermotogati > Synergistota > Synergistia > Synergistales > Aminiphilaceae > Aminiphilus > Aminiphilus circumscriptus. The sequence goes on from NZ_JAFY01000007.1 coordinate 13,736, forward strand.
CTCGTTTTTGGAAGGAGTGACATGTTTCCACTTGACAGGAAAGAGGAGTGGAAATATGCTTGTGATACATTGCATCCTATTTGTTCCTCCTTCCATCGAGGCTGTGTTGAGACGAAGAGATTTCTTGAATGTGCCGTGTTTTGGTCGCGCATACCGCAGCTTCAGCGAATCTATGCATGGGTGGAGGGGAAATGGGATGGAGAAGCCGGCGCGTTTCGTGCTCAAGTCGCTTCGGGAGATGGTCTACGAATATCTGAAGAGGCAGCTCAACGAGGGGCATCTCGAGCAGGGGTCCTTTCTCAACCTGAACGAGATCAGCAAGGAGCTGGGGATTAGCAAGACGCCGCTCCGGGATGCGCTTTTTCAGCTCGAATCGGAAGGATTCATCACGATCTTTCCCCGAAGGGGCGCCATGGTGAACGTGCTCACCCTGGAGAAGATCCGAAACATCTACCAGATCGTGGGGGCTTTGGAGAGCGCGGTTCTCTCCTCGGTGGCGCTTCGGCTTCGGAGTGAGGATCTGGACCGGATGGAGACCTACAACGAGGAAATGCGCGCCGCTCTCGAGGTGGATGATTTCGACCTTTTCTATGCGAAGAATCTGGCTTTTCACAACGTGTTCCTCGACTATTCGGACAACGAGGATCTGCTGCATTCGGTGCGCATTCTCAAGGAGCGCCTTTACGATTTTCCCCGGAGCAAGGGGTTCGTGAAGGATTGGGAGGTTATCTCCACGGGAGAGCACGCGGAGATTTTGCGGTTGCTCCGCAAGGAGGACTACAACGGTGCCGCCGAGTATGTGCGGGATGTGCATTGGAGCTTTGCCGTGCAGGAGCGGTTCATCCGCAAGTACTATTTCGCACGGAGCGCCGAGCTGGATCGCAAGAGAGGAGTCTGAACCATGGAGCGGGATGTCCGGGGCATCGTGTTCGATCTGCGCAAATATTCCGTCCACGACGGACCGGGTATTCGAACCACCGTGTTCTTGAAGGGATGCCCCCTATCCTGCCTGTGGTGCCACAATCCGGAGAGCCAGTCCTTCTGGCCGGAGCTACTGCATCGGTCGAGCGCCTGCATCGGCTGCGGCGCCTGCATCGCTGCCTGCCCTGAGAAGGCCCTTACTCCCTCGCCCGACGGCGGCGTGATTCTGGACCGGAAGCGCTGCATTCTCTGCGGTGCCTGTTGTCGCGCCTGTGTGGCGGATGCGCTGGAGATGGCCGGGAAGTCCCTCTCCGTGGCGGAGGTGATGGCCACGGTGCGGCAGGACGTGCTCTTCTACGATCAGTCCGGCGGAGGGGTTACCTTCTCCGGCGGCGAGCCCCTGAGTCAGCCCGCGTTTCTTGCGGCCCTGCTCCGGGCGTGCCGCGACGAGGAGATTGCCACCGCCGTGGATACCTCGGGCTACGCCCCCTCCGAGACACTTCTCGCCGTGGCGGAGCTGGCGGACCTCTTTCTTTACGATCTCAAACACATGGATTCAAGGCGCCACGAGGAGGTTGCGGGAGTTCCCAACGACCTGATCCTCGAAAACGCACGCCTGTTGAGCGACCGGAATGTCCCTCTCTGGATACGCATTCCGCTCGTTCCGGGCATCAACGACGACGAGAGAAATCTGCACGATACCGGAGCCTTTGTGGCGACGCTGCAGAGCGTCCGGAAGGTTTCGTTGCTTCCCTACCATCCGAGCGGACGGGACAAATACCGGAAGCTCGGCAGGACCTACGCGCTTTCCAGCCTTGCAACGCCGTCTTCGGAGGAGATGGAGCGGGCGGCGGAACTGTTGTCCCGAAACGGCCTGAGTGTGACGATCGGAGGATGAGGATCATGAACGAACGAGTGAAGCGGCTGCGGCACCTGAGCTTCGAGACCGCTCCGAGTTTTTCCGCCGAAAGGGCGGTGCTCGTGACGGAGTTCTACCGGGAGAACGCGGGACGGTATTCCGTTCCCGTGCTTCGGGCGCTGAATTTCAAGAATCTCTGCGAGAAGAAGACCATCTACATCGGCGAGGACGAACTGATCGTGGGAGAGCGCGGCCCGGCTCCCAAGGCGGTCTCCACCTTTCCAGAGCTGACCTGTCATTCCGTGGAGGATCTGGAGGTGCTCCACACCAGACCGATGCAGCGCTACCTGGTCGATCCCAAGGACGTGGAACTTTACCGGAACGTGGTGATCCCCTACTGGAAGGGGCGGAGCATGCGCGACCGCGCCTTCGCGGAGATCCCCCAGGGGTGGAAGGACCTCTACGAGGCGGGGCTCTTTACGGAGTTCATGGAGCAGCGGGCCCCCGGCCACACCTCGCTCGACGGGACCATTTACCGCAAGGGCATGCTGGACTTCAAGAAGGAGATCGCCGAGACAAGGGCAGCGCTGGACTTCCTGAATGACCCCGAGGCGACGGAGAAGGACGAGGAACTCAAGGCGATGGACATCTCCTGCGACGCGGCGATTCTCTTCGCCGAGCGCCATGCCGCCCTCGCGGAGGAGATGGCCGCTTCGGAAAAGAATCCCGCCCGAAGGGAGGAACTGCTCCAGATCGCCCGGGTCTGCCGCCGCGTGCCCGCTCACGCGCCGCGAACCTTTTGGGAGGCGTTGCAGATGTACTGGTTCGTCCATCTCGGGACCATCACGGAGCTGAACGGCTGGGATGCCATGAGCCCCGGGCACCTGGACCAGCATCTCGCCCCCTTCTACGAGGCGGAGACCGCCTCGGGAACGCTCGACCGGGACCGTGCCAAGGAGCTGCTCTCCTGCTTCTGGATCAAGGTGAACAATACCCCCGCGCCTCCCAAGGTGGGCGTCACCGCCGCCGAGAGCGGTACCTACAACGACTTCACGAACATCAACCTGGGCGGATTGCGTCCCGACGGTTCCGATGGATCCAGTGAAGTTTCCTATATCATCCTGGAGGTCATGGACGAGTTGCGTCTTCTCCAGCCCCAGGGAAACGTGCAGGTGAGTGCCAAGACTCCGGACCGTCTCCTCAAGGCGGCGGGGCGGGTCATCCGGAACGGTCTGGGCTATCCCTCGCTCTTCAACGCCGACGCGGTGGTCATGGAACAGATCCGGGTCGGCAAGACACCGGAGGATGCCCGCGAAGGCGGCACCAGCGGCTGTGTCGAGACCGGAGCCTTCGGCAAGGAGGCCTATCTTCTCACGGGATATCTCAACGTGCCCAAGGTACTCGAACTCGTGCTCAACAACGGCACAGACCCCCTGTCGGGAAAGAAAATCGGCATGGAGACGGGGGATCCCCGCTCCTTCACCTCCTTCGACGACCTCTATGCGGCCTTCGAGAAACAGCTCGCCTTCGTGGTGGACACGAAGATCCGGGTGAACAACTACCTGGAGCGCATGTACGCCCAGTACGCCCCCGCGCCGTTCCTCTCGGTGGTCATCGCCGACTGCATCAAAAAGGGGAAGGACTATTACAACAGCGGTCCCAGGTACAACACGACCTATATCCAGTGCTGCGGCATCGGTACCGTGACGGACAGCATGTCCGTTCTGAAGAAGCATGTCTTCGAGGAGAAGACCGTTCCGATGGAGAGATTGCTCGGTGCCCTGGCGAAGAACTGGGAGGGGGAGGAGCAGCTCCGGCTCTTCGTCTTCAACCGCACTCCCTTCTACGGCAACGACGACGACTACGCGGACGACATCATGCGCCGAGTCTACGACTCGCTCTTCCGCACCATCGACGGCAAACCGAGTACCAAGGGAAACACCTACCATCTGAACATGCTCTCCACCACCTGCCACATCTACTTCGGCAAGAAGCTCGGCGCCACGCCCAACGGACGCTTCGCTCACCTTCCCGAGTCGGACGGCACGTCGCCCTCCCATGGAGCGGACCGCAAGGGTCCCACGGCGGTGATCAAGTCCCTGGGCAAGATGGACCAGATCAAGTCCGGCGGAACGCTCTTGAACCAGCGCTTCCTTCCCTCGGTCCTCGCCGGGGAGGAGGGGCTCGAAAAGCTCACGCAGCTCGTGCGGAGCTATTTCCGCCTCGGCGGGCACCACATCCAGTTCAACGTGGTGGACACGGAGACGCTCCGTGCCGCCCAGAAGACTCCCATGGAATACCGGGACCTGTTGGTGCGCGTCGCCGGATACAGCGACTATTTCGTGGACCTGGACATTCATCATCAGGAGGAGATCATCGCCCGGACTGCCCAGGAGGGCTTCTAGGGTTTGTGGCATCGAGGGGGCGGCTCGCTCCCTCGATGCTGCCCGTGCCCCTTTGTCGTTGCCACAGAACGTCTGTTTCCCGGGAGAAGTCTAGGAGAAAGAGCGTTCGTTTTTCGGAGGCGAAGGAGGGGATTGCCCGTGGCACGAATGTCGTTGCGTTTGCTCACTCTGTGTATTTTCCTGCTGGTAGGGGTGTCCGTGCCCGGAGGAGGTGCCGGTGCAGCTTTCGGGGAAACGGGAGAAGAGCCCTTTGCGGTGTATCTGAAAAACGAAACCCTCGGACTCGGCAGCACGCGGATCGCCGATCCGGAGGACCCGGGAGACTGGTACTGGACCTGTGCGGCCCATCCCGGCGATGAAATGCTCCTTCTGGAGAATCCCGCCTCCCGGGGGGCGAGTGTCTTTCGCCTGGACGAAAAGCGCATCGGCACCGTGAAGGTGGTGCTCCACGGAGAGCGTTCCAGGGTTGCCGTGGTCCCCCGGGCGGTGAGCGCCGATGCGGTTCGCTTCGTGTGGCCCTCCGGATTCGCTCCGGGGGAACGGGTCCTGGTGAGCCTGGAGGGAAGCCTCAGCCTGGAGGCGCGCTACACCATGGTCAAGAACTGGATCACCCGGAAGGTCGCGGGCGATCCCTCGCCCGCGTCGGCGGACGCGGTGAAGAACATCGGCGCCTTTCCAAGGCACTTCATTCCCGCAGGGGTGCTCAACGCGGGAAAAGAAACCCCTTTGCTTCTGCGCGTGAACGCTGACCCCGTGACAAATTTCCTTCACATCCGGGGGCAGAACCTGAAAGGACAGTGCACGGTGCGCTTCCCCGACGGTACGCGACAGACCGTGGACAACACATCCCCCTTCACGCTCCGTGTTCCCTACGTCTACGGAATGGATGCCGGCCCTCTCTCCGTGGAATTCACTTCGGGGGAGGTCTCCAATTCTCTGTTCGTGCGCTTCCCTCGGAAGGTTGCGGGACTTCTCGCCTTTCCGGAGGGGGAGGTTGCGGAGACTTCGCGAATCGCTCTTGTCGTCGGAGACGATGCGGCGGAGGATGCCTTCGAGGAACGGGATTTTTTGCTGCGCGAGGACGGTTCCTTCGTGATCGGCATGGACAACCGGAAGGAGACGGAGTCCCTGTCTGCGATGCTGCGATGCGGGGACGGATCTTTCGTGGAGCTTGCCCGGACCGATGTTCCCCCTGAGGAGACTCATGTGCTCCTTGTGATCGCTCCGGAGACGCTTGCCTTGGTGCGGCGGACCTGCGGCCCCTGAAGAGGAAGTGCGAAGAAAGGCCGGAGCGAGACGTATGGAGGAACAGGAGAACACGTTTGGAGAAGACACGTTGACGACGAAGGCGGGGTCCCCTGGGGGACCCCGCCTTGGGATGGGGGAGCCTCAACCCATCACGTCGAGGTTTCTGCCGATGCCCACACTGGCAAAGAGCTGCGAAATCATATCTTGCTGCAGTGCCGTAGTCGTGTCCATGATCTTGTTCGTTACGGCCATCTGAATCTGCACGGCCGTTCCCGCGGCATTCGCGGAGTGGATCGCATCGATCGCATCCATGGGCATCACCTCCTTTGCTCCCCTTAGGATACCACATCCTCAGTTTCGGCTATGTTCCCCGAAAACTGGAAACCCCCCCTTGCAAACGCTCTTCTGGAAAGAGATCCTTGTCGGAAAACGGATCTTCGGCCATATCGAATGCCCTTGACAAAAAATAGGTATTCAGGTATTGTTTTTCCAAAATAGAGAGGAGGCAACCATGAGTACGGTGGTTCAGATTTCGGAAGCGGTGTCTTTGGCGTTCCACGGCATGGGGTTGCTCGCTGGGCCGGAAGAGCGCATGAGCGTGAAGGACATGGCCGCCGCGACAGGTGCCTCCGAAGCGCACCTGGCAAAGGTTTTTCAGCGCCTTGTCAAGGAAGGCCTCGTGGTTTCCACCCGAGGCCCCCGGGGAGGCTTCGCCCTCGCCAGGGCTCCCGAGGAGATCACGCTGTTTCAGATCTACCTGGCCATGGAAGGAGTTCCCCGGGAGAACGCCTGCCTGCTCCGTCGGGCGGAGTGCCCCTTCGGAAGTTGTCTCTTCGGCGGGCTTCTCGCGGACCTGACCCGGCAATTCGTGGGGTATCTGCGGGAGAAAACCCTTGCGGACCTGAGAGGGAGGACATGAACAATGGGAAAGAACGTGCGGCGGATCATCGAGATCGACGAGAGCAAATGTGACGGGTGCGGTCAGTGCGCCGAAGCCTGCCACGAGGGAGCGATCCGCATCGTGGACGGCAAGGCGAAGCTCGTGAGTGATTCCTACTGCGACGGACTTGGGGACTGCATCGGCGAGTGCCCCCGCGGCGCCATTACCTTTGTGGAGCGCGAGGCCGCTCCCTATGACGAAGAGGCGGTGAAGCGCCATCTGGCGGCTAGGGCTTCGGGCGGGGAAGAGGCGGAGCCTCTCTCCGGACCGGCTGTTTCGGAGGGGACATTGCCTTGCGGTTGCCCCGGAACAGCGGTGCGGGATCTGCGGGGTGCCCCCGGAGAGCGCGGAAAAGGGTGTCCCGGCACGGCCGCACGATCTCTGGAGCAGAGGGGAGAACCGCTCCGGGAGGAGCAGCGGGCCGCCGACGAAGCGCCTCGAAGTGCGATGTCCGAACTCGCCAACTGGCCCGTGCAGCTCAAGCTCGTTCCCGTGAACGCCCCCTACCTGCAGGGTGCGCATCTGGTGATGGCCGCGGACTGCACCGCCTTCGCCCACCCCGATTTCCACGCGGCTTTTCTGCGGGGTCCGAACCGGGTATGCCTCGTGGGATGTCCCAAACTGGACGATGCCGCCTTTTACCAAGAAAAGATCGCTGCTATCATAGAAGCTAACGCGACACCGTCGATTTCGGTCATCTATATGGAAGTTCCCTGTTGCGGCGGGTTGAAGCGATTGGTGGAGAACGCGGTGGAGCAGGTGGGACGTGCTCTGGACCTGCGTCTGGTGCGTGTGGGCATTCGCGGGGACATTCTGGAGGACGGAACGACGCGATATCGTTTTCGCAGACAGGGGTAGCATATTTTTCGAGAGCGAAGGGGGAAGAATTTCATGTTCTGTTACCAGTGCGAGCAGACGGCAAAGGGAACGGGATGCACGGCCTGGGGCGTATGCGGCAAGAGCCCGGAGGTGGCGGATCTTCAGGATGTGCTGCTCTACGTAACCAAGGGGATTTCCATGTATGCCGCCCGGGCGCGGCAGCTCGGGGCCAAGGATGCCGGAATCGACCGGTTCGTCGTGGAGGCGCTGTTTACCACCATCACCAACGTCAACTTCGACGAAGAGCGCATGGAGACCATGATCCGCAGGGCCGGGGCGGTGCGTTCCGAGGCGAAGAAGCTCTACGAGGATGCCTGCGCCAAAGCGGGGAAGATCCCTGAAGTTCTCGGCGGTCCCGCTGCTTTTGCCCTCGCGCCGGACCGGAACGGCCTGATCCGCCAGGGTGGCGAGGTCAACCCCGAGGCGTTTGCCGAGAAGCGGGGTGAGGTGGTACAGGGATTGCACGACCTGGTGCTTCTTGGGCTCAAGGGAAGCGCCGCCTATGCGGACCACGCCGCCGTGCTCGGCCATGTGGACGACGATGTGATGGGATTCTTCCACGATTTTCTCGACTTCCTCAGCGCCGAGACGTTTTCGGTGGAGGAACTCACCGGAAAGGCCCTCGAAGCGGGCAAGTGGAACATCCGGGTCATGGAACTTCTCGACGGGGCCAACACGGAAACCTACGGCCATCCCGAGCCGACGAGCGTTCGGGTGACCCCCGTGAAGGGTAAGGCTATCCTCGTCTCGGGGCACGACCTCCGCGATCTGGAGCTGCTCCTCCGGCAGACCGAAGGGAAAGGGATCAAGATCTACACTCACGGGGAGATGCTTCCCTGTCTGGCTTATCCGGGGCTGAAGAAATATTCCCACCTCGCGGGAAACTACGGAAGTGCCTGGCAGAATCAGCGCGAGGAGTTCGACGCGTTTCCCGGGCCCATCCTCATGACCACCAACTGCATTCAGAAGCCCAAGGACAGTTATCTGGGCAGAATCTTCACCACCGGGCTCGTGGCCTGGCCGGGAGCCGTCCATATCGGCCCGGAGAAGGACTTCTCTCCGGTTATCGAGGCTGCCCTCGCCGCTCCGGGGTTCGCCGAGGACGAGCCGGAGCATCGCATTCTGGTCGGATTCGGACGGAACGCCGTGATGGGTGCCGCCGGAAAGGTCATCGACCTGGTGAAGGCGGGCAAGATCCGCCACTTCTTTCTCGTGGGCGGATGCGACGGAGCGAAGCCGGGGCGCAGTTACTACACGGATCTGGCGAAGCAGATACCGTCGGACTGCGTCATCCTTACCCTCGCCTGCGGCAAATACCGCTTCAACAAGCTCGATTTCGGCGATATCGAGGGCATTCCCCGTCTTCTCGACGTGGGGCAGTGCAACGACGCCTATTCGGCGGTGCGCATCGCCATGGCCCTTGCCGAGGCATTCCAGACCGACGTAAACGGCTTGCCCCTGTCACTGGTGCTCTCCTGGTACGAGCAGAAAGCCGTGTGCATCCTCCTCTCTCTGCTGCACTTGGGAGTGAAGAACATGCGCATCGGCCCTTCCCTGCCCGCTTTTGTCAAGCCCCCTGTACTGGCGGTGCTCCAGGAGAAGTTCAACCTCATGCCCATCACCACCCCCGAGGAGGACCTGAAGGCTATCCTCGGCTGATTGGGCCGGAAGGCAAGCACAGGAGTGCAGCGGCGGAAACAATGATCTTGCTTACAAAGGTCGCCCTCGCTGGAGGGATTCCCATCAAAAGGTGCGGGCGATCGGAGTGCCGCGATACGGATTTTTGAGCCCGAAACGGCCCCGTTCCTGGAACGGGGCCGTTTCGCATTTGCTTCTTTGCATCAGGAACCGTTGAAACGGTGCTCTTTGGGTATACTGGACGGGAAGGGAGGCGGGAGGATGATACGGCATGAAGGCGGACTGCCCGACATTTCTGGATGCGCGGTGGGGGTGGACCTGGGGGGACACAAGATCTTTGCCGCCCGTGTGGTGGACGGCGTGGTGGAGGAGTCCCTGGAGGAGGCGACGGCGCCGGGCAGGGCGCTGGAGGATGTGACGGACCAGATTAGGGATCTTTCGGATCGCCTTGCCCCGAGGAATGTTCCCGTGGGGGTAGGGGTCCCGAGCATGCTCGACCTGGAGCGGGAGCACGCACTCAAGCCGCCGAACTTTCCCGGGTGGGCTGGGGTCCCTCTGCGGCGTCTTCTGGCGGAGAAGCTCGAGCGCTTTGTCGTTCTGGAGAACGACGCCAACTGCTACGCTTTGGGCGAGGGGTGGGGCGGCGCGGCCCGGGGGCTTTCGGATTATGTGGTGTTCACGTTGGGGACGGGCATCGGCGGCGGCATCGTCCTGGGAGGACGCCTGTTTTTGGGAAGCAGCGGCATGGGGGGTGAGATCGGGCACATGGTGGTCGGTACCTTCGAGCAGTGTGGGTGCGGCGGTGTGGGGCACCTGGAGGCGGTGGGCGGCGCGGATCCCGGAGAGCGCCACGCCAGGGAACTCGGCCTCGTTCCGGATCTCCGGATGCTCTGGGGCGAGAGGAACGGACGGGCAGCCCCCGTTTGGGAACGCCTGCTTGACTCCTATGCGCGGTCCGTCGCCTCGGTGGCGCACATCTTCGATCCCCAGGCGATCATCCTCGGCGGAGGGCTGAGCCGGGGCGAGGGATTCCTCGATGCACTGCGGCTCCGGGTGGAGCCCTATCTCGCACTGCCCTTCAAGGGGAAGGTGGAGCTGCGGGTGAGTGAGCTGGGGAGCCTCGCCGCGGCGGTGGGTGCGGCGGCCCAGGCTCTGTGGGTACGGGCGGAGAGAGGCGGCGCGGGGGCGTGAACGCGCCTCCGGAGAGTATGCTCCGTCAGGATGAGTGGATCAGGTCTCCCGTAACGGCGCCGGTGGCACGGCGCAGGTCCTCGGGCTCCAGGACGATCTGGCAGCCCCGGACTCCGGCGCTCACGGAAATGCGCCCGCCGAGGGGAAAGGCGGGAACGGTGCTCCAGCTTCCGGGGTCCGCATGGAACGCGCTTTCATCGAGAAAGTAGGGGTAGGTCTTCTTCATGCCCAGAGGGGAGACACCCCCGCGGATGTATCCCGTGAGGGGCTGCACTTCCTTGAGGGCTACCAGTTCCACCCGCTTGTTGCCGCTCAAGGCGGCGAGTTTCTTCAGATCCAGCTCCGCGCCGCCGGGAATGGACGCCACGAGCACACCCGTGCGGTCGCCTCTGGCCACGAGCGTCTTGAAGACCCGCTCCAGCGGCATGCCCACCTTGGAGGCGACGTTCTCGGCGCTCACGTCCTCTTCGTCCACGGGATATTCCATCAGTTCGTAGGGTATACCCAGCTTGTCCAGAAGCCGCACGGCGTTCGTCTTTTTCATGGGATTCCTCCGGAAACGATCAATGGCACGCGATGTGCCGTGTCACTTGCCCAGAACCGTCATTCCCGTCGCTGTCGCGGCGGCGGGGAGCGTCGGTGTTTCCTCCAGCCCGGGAAGATCCGCCAAGTGCCGCAGGGAGGGATCGAGGTGCAGGGCGGTGCGACGGGCTTCCTCGCCCAGGGGGGCGAAGCCGAGCATGTCGTAGATGCGCGCCAGCTCCCAATGGGCCTGGCTGTAGTTCGGATTGATGCGAACGGCCTCGCACATGCTTTCCGCCGCGTCGTTCCACCGGTGCAACCCCATGAGGGCCCGTCCCCGCTGGTAGTGGAATTCCGGATAGGCGACGAAGGAGGGGTGTTTGGAGAGAATCTCCTCGAAGCATCCCAGGGCGTTGTCCCACCTTCCCAGGGCGTTGCAGGCGGTGCCGAGGATGTACCGGGCGATGGAGTAGTCCGGACGAAGGGCCAGTGCTCGCTCCAGGGCTTCCGCGGCTTGTTCGTGACGCTCCAGCCCTTCGAGCGCGAGCCCGAGTTCCGCCCAGGCTGCGGCGAAACCCGCGTCGGCTTCCACTGCTCGGCGAAAGGCCGCGACGGCGTCGTCGATGCGCCGACGCCGCAGGAGGTCGATGCCCTCGCTGTAGGCCTGGCGTGCCGTCATGTGCTGCGCGGGAGAAGTGGAGGAAGAAGGACTCTGTGCCCAAGAGATGCGGCAAAGAGGATCGGTCAATGCTAGAATGGCGAAGACGAGAACGCATCGCTGCCACATCGGACAGGAAATGCCGTTCCTTGTCCGTTCCGACGCGAGGCTGGCCGGTTTTCCCCAGTGCGAGGGAAGAGACGTTTCCATGGAAAAGAAGCCCCTTTCGTCTCGTATGGATCTGTGCGACAACATGTGATACAAAACCCGGAAAAGCGTGATATCGTGATGCGGGTCACGGCGTTGAAGGCCGACGACAGATTCTTCTTTGGGATGAAAGAAAAGTCAATATGCCGGAAGTCCCTATCTGCCGCTGGAATGCGTCAGGAGCGAGGGATTTCCCGGGAGAAAACCCTTTGCCGTGAGGGCGGTGAAGGGTGGGAGAACATGCGGTGCGCGGAGAGGCCTGGATATGTTGGAGGACGCCGGAACACGGCAATAAGGAGGTGCGAGAGCGCATGGAGGCAAGCGGAAACGGCTGGACCAGGGAGACGCTGGCGGGCACCATCGATTCGACGTTGTTGCACCCGGGGGCCATGCCGGAGGATATTCGTCGGCTCTGTGAGGAGGCGATGGAGTATCACTTCGCGTCGGTCTGTGTCAACCCCTGCTACGTGGCGTTTGCGGCGGAGCATCTTTCCGGGAGCGATGTGGCGGTGTGCACGGTGGTCGGCTTCCCGCTGGGCGCGAACCTTTCCGACGTCAAGGCTCAGGAGGCGCTCTTCGCCCTCCGGGATGGCGCTCGGGAACTCGATATGGTGCTCAACGTGGGACTTCTCAAGGCGGGTGACCTCTCCGGCGTGGAGGAGGACATCCGGGCCGTCACGGAATGCGCCCGGGGAGAGGGAGCGCTTGTGAAGGTGATCATCGAGGCCTGTCTTCTCGACGACGGTGAGAAGGTGGCCGCCTGTGGCGCGGTGGAACGGGCCGGAGCGCTGTTCGTGAAGACCTCAACGGGGTTCGGCAAGGGCGGCGCCACGGTGGAGGATGTGCGGCTCCTGCGGCGCACGGTGGGCAACCGCATGGGGGTGAAGGCGTCGGGGGGCATCCGTATCCTGGAGGATGCCCTCCGGATGCTCGACGCGGGGGCGAGCCGCCTTGGAACGTCTTCCGGGGCTGCCATCATCGAGGCGCTTCCACGGAGGGGACATCTTTCGGCCTGACCGTCGGGAGGGATTCGGCAGGAAGCGCGCTGCGGAGAAGAAGGCTTTGGATCTCGCCCGACGTTGACGGACGGATGCGGGGCGAGCTCCGAAAGCGCGCTTCCCCGGTGGAAACGTCGCAGAGACGGTCACTCCCGGTGCGGAAGCGCAACGGAGCATGGGAGAGCATCGAGAAGCTGACTCTTTGTCTTGCATGTTCGCCGTTGAGGCGGTAGCATCGTGGCAAGCGGTATGGAACGAACCGGTGGGCGGCTTCGGAGAGCGGGAGCTTTTTCCCGCCCCGGAGCGATGGCGACGGAAGAACGAAAGGACGATGGAAAGTCATGCAAATGCACATCTGCGGTAACGGAAAAGGAACAGAAGCGGGAGGGCGTTTCTTCCGGAGGATGGGCGGTATCGTCGCTGTTCTGGGTATGTTCGTTCTTGCGGTGTCGGTCGCCCTCGCGCCGGGAGTCGCCTCGGCGGAAGTCTCCATCGCCATGATCACCGACGTGGGGGGCGTGAACGACCAGTCGTTCAACCAGTCCGCCTGGGAGGGATTGCAGCGGGCGGAGAAGGAGTTGGACGTGAAGGTCGCCTACATCGAATCGAAGCAGGACGCGGACTACGGGCCGAACCTGGAGACACTCCTCGACGCGGGAACGGATCTGATCTGGGGAATCGGCTTCAAGATGGCCGACGTGGTGCTGGACGCGGCGAAGCAGAATCCCGACCAGAAGTACGCCATCATCGACTTCGCCTGGGACGAGACGCCGAAGAACCTCGTCGGTGTGGTTTTCAAGGCGGAGCAGGCGTCCTTCCTGGTGGGGTACATCGCTGGTAAGATGACGAAGACCGGCAAGGTCGGCTTTGTGGGAGGCATGTCCTTCCCGGTGATTTGGGGCTTCGAATACGGCTACCGGGCCGGGGTGATGCAGGCGAACAAAAACGTGGAGGTACTCGGTCAGTACGCGGAGTCCTTCACCGACGCGGCGAAGGGCAAGAGCATCGCCAACAGCATGTATCAGCAGGGGGCGGACATCGTGTTTCATGCCGCCGGCGGCGCGGGTGACGGCGTCATCGAGGCGGCGAGAGAACAGGGCAAGTGGGCCATCGGCGTGGACCGCGACCAGAACTATCTCGCGCCGGACAATGTGCTCACCAGCGCCATGAAGCGGGTGGACAACGCGATCTTCAACGTGGCGAAGGATCTCGTCGAGGGGAAATGGCAGGGAGGAAGCACCATCTCCTACGGTCTCGCCGAGGGCGGCGTGGACATCGCCCCCACCACGTCGAAGCACGTGGACGCGGCGCTTCTGGCCGATGTGGAGGCACTCAAGGCGCGCATCATCGCCGGAGAGATCGTGGTGCCTTTCTCCAAGGAGACCTTCGCGACCTTCGAAGTGAAGTAGGAAGCACACCTCGGAAGAAGCGTCTTTTCTTCCTTTCGTCGCAAAAGGGCGGCCCTGCACAGGCCGCCCTTTTGCGACAGGAGAAACGGATGTGTGCGGTGTGCCGCATGTCGAAGGAGGTTGCCTCGTGGCCGGTTCCGGAAGGGGAGCGGATCTGAGGGAGAGAATGGGACGCACGTCCGGCGGGCCTGGCCCGGCGCATGGTGGGACCGCGGCGGAGATGGTGGAGATGCGGCGCATCACCAAACGCTTCGGATCCTTCACCGCCAACGACGCCATCGATCTTGCGGTGCGCCGCGGAGAGGTGCATGCTCTTCTGGGGGAGAACGGTGCGGGCAAGACCACCCTCGTGAATCAGCTCTACGGCCTGTACCAGCCCACGTCCGGAGAGATCCGCATCCGGGGCGAGCTGGTCCGCATGACCGATCCGAACGTGGCCATCTCCAGGGGGATCGGCATGGTACACCAGCACTTCATGCTCGTGAATCCCTTTTCGGTGGCGGAGAACATCGTGCTCGGAAGGGAGCCGGCGAAGGGATGTCTGGGCATTCTGGACATGCGGCGGGCCCGGGAGGAGGTGCGCCGCCTCTCGGAGCAATACGGTCTGGAGGTGGACCCGGAGGCGAAGATCGCGGACATCTCCGTGGGGATGCAGCAGCGCGTGGAGATTCTGAAGGCGCTCTACCGGGGCGCGGAACTTCTGATCCTCGACGAGCCCACGGCGGTGCTCACGCCCCAGGAGGTGCTCTTTCTCGGGGAGATCCTGCGCAATCTCACCGCCGAGGGACGGTCGGTGCTGTTGATTACCCACAAGCTCCGGGAGATCAAGGCCATGGCGGACCGCTGCACCATCATCCGCAGAGGCAAGCGGATCGATACGGTGGAGGTGGCCGCCGTGTCGGAGGGTGATCTGGCGGAGAAGATGGTGGGGCGTCCTGTGAGCTTCGCGGTGGCGAAGGGACCGTTCCGGCCCGGGGAGATCGTCCTTGCCGTGAAGGATCTTCGGGTGCGGTGCAACCGGGGACTTCCGCGCCTGAAAGGGCTCTCCCTGGAGGTGCGGGCCGGGGAGATCCTCGGGCTCGCCGGCGTGGACGGCAACGGCCAGAGCGAGCTGGTGGAGGCCCTGACGGGATTGCGGCGCGTCGAGTCGGGAGGAGTGTTCTTCCGGGGGGAGGAGATCACGAACCGTTCTCCCCGGGAGATCCTGGACAGGGGGATCGCCACGATTCCGGAGGACCGGCAGCGCCGTGGGCTCGTGGCGGACTTCTCCGTGGCGGAGAACCTGGTGCTCGAACGGGTGCGCCGGAAACCTTTCTCGAAGCGGGGCATTCTGGACCGAAAAGCCATTCGGGCCTTCGCGGAGGAGTTGATCCGGCGTTTCGACGTGCGGCCTCCTGCGGCGGAGCACCCGGCGAAAGCGCTCTCCGGGGGGAACCAGCAGAAGGTGATCATCGCCCGGGAAGTGTCGTCCGATCCGGAGCTGCTCATCGCTGCCCAGCCGACCCGGGGGCTCGACGTGGGAGCCATCGAATACGTGCACCGCGTGCTTACGGCGCAACGGGACCGGGGAAAGGCGGTGCTTTTGGTCTCTCTGGAGCTGGAGGAGATCCTCGCTCTGGCGGACCGCATTGCCGTGATCTGCGGAGGGCGCATCACGGGAGTGCTGGACCGGGACGAGGCGGAGGAGAGCACCCTGGGGCTCCTCATGGCGGGCGGGAGGAATGCGGATGCGTGCGCGTCCTGAATCCTCCCGGTATGGCCTGAAAGGTTCGGCTGTGCGAGAGGGTGTTCCGGAGGCCGCTTCGAAACGGCGACCGTCGCTTCTCCCGGCAATTGCCGGCGCCGAAGCGGAGTGGCGTGGCATGCTCGTGCGAGGGGAGGTGCGATGCGCATGGTGACGTCCCCGGGAAAGGAGCGCCGTCGGGTGTCGCCGCTGGTGGTGACGCTGCTCTCGGTGATGATGGGATTTGTCGTGGGAGGGCTCTTTCTCGCCGCCGCGGGGTACGATCCCTTCCGGGCCTTTTCGGTGGTCCTCAAGGGAATCTTTTCGAGGCCGAGCTACATGGCCTACACGGTCATCTACGCGACGCCGCTGATTCTCACGGGGCTCTCCGTGGCCTTCGCCTTCCGCACAGGGCTTTTCAACATCGGGGCGGAGGGGCAGTTCATCCTCGGTGCCCTGGCGGCGGCGCTCACGGGGGCCTTTGTGGAGCTGCCGCCGCTGGTGCACGCCGTTGTCGCCGCCGTGGCCGGAATGACCGCGGCGGCGCTCTGGGGCGCCCTCGCGGGATTCCTCAAGGCCCGCTGGGGCGTGAACGAGGTGATCGGCACGATCATGCTCAACTGGATCGCTCTTTACTCCAACAACTTTATGGTCACGCGCCCGGGGATCACCCGTGCCGCCGCCACCGCCACGGAGTTCGTCCGGGACTCGGCCCGCATCGAGTTTTTCCCCCTCTGGAAGACCGGCGAGGCAGGGCTTGCCTGGCGGGCGGCAAATCCCCTCTGGAGCGATGTGCTCCGAACGCCCTTCAACGCGGGCATTTTTCTGGCCCTTGGGCTGGCCTTTCTGTGTTGGTGGATCCTGAATCGGACGGTCCTCGGATACGAACTGCGCGCTGTTGGATTTAACCCCGCCTGCGCGGAGTACGGCGGAATCGACGTGAAACGGAACGTCGTCCGCTCCATGGCGATTGCGGGAGCCCTTGCGGGTGCCGCCGGGGCGTTTCACGTCCTGGGATGGACGAGGCAGGCGGCGGAACTCGCCGCCATGGAGGGCTTCGGCTTCGACGGCATCGCCGTGGCGCTCATCGGCAACAACACGCCTCTGGGGTGCGTCCTCAGCGGGTTGCTCTTCGGGGCTCTCAAGTACGGCGGCTCGAAACTGCAGTTCGCTCTGCGCGCTCCGACGGAAGTGGTGAACATCGTCATGGGGGCCATTGTCTTCTTCGTGGCCATGCCGCGGCTCGCTCCTCTCCTCGCGGAGCGGTGGAGGCGGAGGAAAGGCGGCGAAGGAGGGAGCGCTTCCGGCGGCCAGGAAAAGGAACGAAAAGAAAGCACGGACGACGCGATCTCGGAGGCGACGACAGACGTGGGGGCGACAGAAGCGGAGACGACGAGCACCGGAGAGGAGGAACGCGGGCATGTTTCTTGAGAGCGTCGCCTTCATCCTGGGAACGACCCTCATGTACGCCACGCCGCTTCTCTACGCGGCGCTCGGGGGCACCGTCTCGGAAAACGCGGGGGTGGTGAACATCGGCCTGGAGGGGATGATGACCTTCGGTGCCTTCGTGGGGGCCGCGGTGGGCTATTTCCTTCAGGACGCGTGGCTGGGTTTCGTCGCCGCGGGGGTCGCGGGGGGACTTTTGGCCCTGCTTCATGCCGTGGCCTGTGTGACCTTCAAGGCGAACCAGGTGGTCTCGGGCATCGCTCTGAACTTCATCGGCCCCGGCATCTCCTTGTTCTGCTCGCGGCTTCTCTTCGACGGGGCCACCCAGACGCTTGCCCTTCCGCTGGACGCCAAGATTTCACGCCCGCTGAACGGCGTTTTTCCCCAGAACGGCTTCTGGGACATGGTCCTCAATCAGTATGCCACGGTCTACGTGGGATTTTTCCTGGCGGGAGTGCTCTGGTTCGTGCTCTATCGCACCCGTCTTGGGCTGCGGCTCCGCGCCGTGGGGGAGCATCCGAGGGCGGCGGACACCCTGGGTATCGACGTGGACCGCCTCAAGTACCTCGCGGTCGTCTCCGGCGGCGTGCTGGCGGGATTCGGCGGGGCCGCCATGAGCGTCGCCGTGGTCTCCCGCTTCAGCGCCACCCTCATCTGCGGACAGGGATTCATCGCGTTGGCGGCGATGATCTTCGGCAAATGGAAACCCCAGGGAGCGGCGGCGGCGTGTCTGCTCTTCGGCGCGGCCCAGGGACTGGTAGTCTTCATGGGACGGGCGGACATGCAGCGTCTCTTGCCCGTCCCCTCCCAGCTCCTGGCCATGATTCCCTTCATCCTCACCCTTGCGATCCTCGTGGGGTTTGTGGGCAAGGCGGTAGCCCCCGCCGCGGATGGCATTCCCTACGAGAAGGACGCCGCCTGAGGCGGGGGTGCGCAGCCGGATTCGTTCAGCGCTCTTCCTGTGGTCCCGAAAGACGGCGGTCGATCTCCCGGATCAGTTCCTCCCGGGTGGGAACGAGGTTGTCGAAGACGATTTCGTTGTTGATGAGCAGCGTGGGGAGGGTGGAGACCCCCAGTTTCTGGGTGCGGCGGATTCCCGCGAGGCTCTTGATGAGCGTCTCCCGCCAGAGAAGCCGCTTTCCGTAGTGTTTTTCCACGCTCCGCACGGCCTCGCACATGTACTGGCAGGGAGCGCACCCCTCGGAATCGAGGGTGACGATCTCGATGAAAACTCTTCCGGGGACGATCTCCACCGGCTGTAGCTCCTCTCCGCTCTCGTCCGCGGCGCTCAGGGCCTGTTCGAGGGAGACGAATCCCGCCGTTTCCTGGGGGAGTTCGCCGAAGCGGACGAACCGTCCCACCGCCTCCAGATTGTACAGGGGCGTGTGAAAGGGAAGGTCGCAGCCGGGGGAGAGAATGTAGCCTTCCTTGCCGCCGATGTCGAGCCGCGTCGCCGCATCCCGGGCGCATTCGAGGGGCGAGCCGAAGAGCAGCGTCGTGGTGAGGGGCATGTTTCCCTCGAAGCTCACGTGGTGCTTTTTCGCCAGGTTCCGCACCAGCGCCAGGTCAACCTGTTCATCGAAGGCGACGGCATGGGGACCGCACTGCATCATGAGTTCGATGTTCTTTGTCGCGTCGCCGCAACAGAAGAGCGAGGCGATGCCGCCTTTCTCCCGGATGGTGGCGATAACCGGCTCCAGGCAGGGGGCGACGAACTTCCGGAAGTGGCGGGGAGAGATCTGGCTCGTCATGGGGTCCACGATGGCCACCACGGGTGATCCCGTCTCGAGATACCACGCTGCGAGGCGGCAGGATGTGTCGCTGCAGAAGCGGAGGACTTCCTGGGCGTACTCGGGGTTTTCGATGAGATCCGTGAGAAAGGACTGTCCCGCCAGATGGAGCGCCAGCGTGAAGGGACCGCAGAGAAGGGAGAAGACCGCGAGCTGGTCTCCGATGGTGCGGACGAGTTCCCGGGTTGCCTCAAGACACAGGGGAATACGTCCCTGGTCCTTGGCGAGGGCGGGCAGGTCCGCCAGGGCCTTCCCCTCCTCCAGGATGTGGGAGGCCACGGCGGGAGGATTGTTCGGAGACCACTTGAGGCGGCATCCCAGCACTTCCGCCTCCACCTGGAGATCGAAGACGGAGCAGACGCCGTCGGCGAGGGTGCGCTCCGCCGCAAGGGTCACTCCCCGAACGATGGAGGAGGCGTCTTGAAGATAGGTCGTCGCGTCCTGTTCGAGAAGCCGAGCCGAATGGACCCCCGTGAAAGGGACCCAGGGGGTGCGTTCCACCGGTTCGAAGTGCAATGCCCGCAACACGAGTTCTTTTCCCGTCGTCATCATGTCTTCTCCTCTCTGGTGTTGTCACAGGGTTCCTCCGGTTCGGATGTTTCACCCTCCACCTGGCGCCAAAGGCAGGTTTCGTAGCGTGCGCATCTCCGGCAGAGCGTGGCGGGATGTTTTTTGCCCGCGAAGTCCCCCACGCCGAGGAGGAACGACCCCGACATGAGGGGGCGGAGCATGGCTCCCTCGGTAATGGTGATGCCCAGGCGGTCGCCCCCCGCGAGACGGAGCAGCGCCTCTTGTCCTTCCACGGACCACCCCGGCGCCGAGCCAGGGAGGATGGTTGGAGAGAGAGTGCGGCCCTCTCCGGCGGCGCGGTCCTTGGCGAGGCGCCGCAGCGCTGCGGCGACGCTCTCCAGGGCGAGCACTCCCGCGGCGTCGAGAAAGTAGGCCCGGAGGAGATCGCCCTCGGCCTGGAAGGCGGCGAGCCGCCTCTCCAGTTCCGGCCCGATGGTGGTGACGGCGGCGAAGACATAGGCCGCTCCGTCAAGATAGGTGGCGCTCTCCCCGAGAACGAGGGAGAGGCGGGGTGCCCCGTCGTTGTCCGCAGATTCTTCCGTCCGTTCCGGAAAGGGAGGTTCTCCGCATTTCGGAGGAGCGGCATCGCTTTTGTCGTCGCGGAGGTCCGCAAGGGGGCGCGCACAGAGCGTCACCGTTCCCGTGTCGTTTGCCACGTCCTCCAGGGCGTAGCGCTCCCAGGCTGCGGCAGGAGCGGCGCAGGTGAGAGCGAGGGCGCGCATCTCCTCCGCGAGCGGGCGGAACTTCTCCTGTCGCTCCGGAGAGAACCGTCGGAGGCTTCCGGAAGAGGGCTCTCCGGCTCCTGAGAACGATGCGCCGCGTGATGCGTTGCGCGCTCCCCCGGCGATGCGGAGGATCGCCTCGGCGGTGAAGGTCAGGGGAATGTGCCGCAGAACCGGCATGAAAACGCCTCCTTTCCCGAAAAGAGGTGAGGACTTCTCCAAAAAACGAACGGGTCGCAGTCCCTCGCCGCGGTATCGCAGCGGAATTCAGGCGAGGGGGAGAAAGCGCACGAAGGTATCCTGGAAGCGGGGATGTCCCCCCAGGTCCACGTGGTCCGTCGCCGCGGCGAGGCGGCACGCCTCGTTCCAAAGAGGATCTCCGCCGAGGAGGACCAGGCGGCACCCCTCCCCCGCGCCGCCGCCGAGGGGCGTGATGCGCTCCGCCGTCTCGGGAGGAAGGAGTCCCGTGGCGACCAGGGATTCGGGCTTCAGGGAGCTGCCGAAGGCTCCCGCAGCGATGCACTCCTCCAGGTCGCTCCATGCGCCCCCCACTTTTTCCAGGAGCAGCTCCGCTCCGGCCCGGACAGCGCCCTTGGCGAGCTGAAACTCCCGGATGTCCTTTTGGGTGAGCCGCACTCCCTTCGCCAGCTCGATGCCCCGGTTGTTTCCGCCTGTGTCCCCGGAGAGAAGAGGGCGAAACTGGGGGGAAGCCTCACCGGGGGAAACGAGACGTCCGTCCGGCGCGACCAGATTCCAGCCCCGGAGCACCGCCAGGGCATCGAGAAGTCCCGAGCCGCAGAGTCCCGCAGGTGCTCCGCCGCCCGCGACGGTACAGCACCATCCCTCGTCGGTGCGTTCCACCCCGATGACGGCGCCTTCCGTGGCGGGCATGCCGCAGGAGATGTTGCCACCCTCGAAGGCCGGCCCCGCCGCGGTGGAGCAGGCGAGGAGGCGCTCTTCCCACTGGAGGACGATCTCCCCGTTCGTGCCGAGGTCCAGGAGGAGTCGCCGTCTTTTCGGAGGCAGGAGGGTTCGGGTCGCCAGGAGCAGCCCCGTCGTGTCGCCCCCCACGAAGCCGCCGACGAGGGGCAGAAAGCGCACCGACGCCCGGCCGAAGGCGTGGAGTCCGAGGTCCGCTCCGGGCAGTTCGGAGGAGATTTTCTCCGCCGGAAGAAAGGGAAGACGCGAGAGAAAGACCGGTCGGTAACCGTAGAGCAGAGCATGCATGGCGGAATTGCCGCAGCAGACGATCTCGCTCACTGCGGAGGGAGCGATTCCCGCGTCCCGGGCGGCCTGAAGCAGGAGGGTCTCCAGCGTTTCCGCGGCGAGGCGCTGGAGCCGGGAAAAAGGGGTGTCTTTTCCGGGGTCGTCCGGGTCGTGCGCCGTCGCGGCGGCGATGCGGGCGATGACGTCGCCGCCGAAGTGGCTCTGGAGGTTTCTTCCGGACCGGGTGGCCAGAAGCGCTCCGTCCCGAAGGCGAAAGAGGCGGCACGCCACGGTGGTGGTCCCCAGGTCGCAGGCGGCGCCGCAGAGCTCCTCACCGCCGGAGGTGAGCCAGGTCCGTCCCCGGCGGCGATGGACCGAGACGGCGAGATCTTTTCCGGGTGCCCAGGCCCGCAGGGCGTTCTGGAGCGCGCTGCGGCGCTCTGCGTCGGAGAGGGAAAATCCCGCATTGGCGAGCGTGCGGGCAAGCGCCGCACGGACGTCCTCCTCCTGTTCCGTCGCCTTCCAGGAGAGGGAAAGCGCCGTGGTGGCGCACTCCGCGAGAAGTCCTTCGGGAAGGGGAAGAAGGTCCGGGGAGTTTTTGTTCCGTTCCGCGATGGCGCTGCACAGGCGGGCGGGATGTCCGGAAAGATGCCCGGTGCTTTCCTCTGCGTGAAGAAAGACCGTGCAGTCCCCCTCCATCACGGTTCGGCAGGCGAGCCGGAGTTCGCCCGGGGCGTCTGAAGAGCCCGGGGGCTCTGTTTCGCCGAGGGTGTGTGTGACCGGAGGGTCTGGGTATGCGGCGGTTTCGCCGAGGGTGTGCGCGATCCGGGGGACCGGGGAGGGCGTCTCACCGGAATTCGCTTCTTCGACGGAAGGGGATGCGACAATGGCGGGGATGCCGGAGTCCTCTCCGAGAGACGCGGCGGAAGCGGTCTCCAGGGGCGAAAGGGCGCCCGCCGCACGAACCCGGCATTTGCCGCACCGCCCCTGCCCGCCGCAGGGCATTTCGAGGGAAAAGCCCGCACAGGCGAGGGCATTCCCGAGAAGTTGCGGTACGGCCACCTCCGCGACAAAGGTTTCCCCGGTCAGGCGAATCTCCAGACGTGCGATCCGTCCCTCTCCTTCGCTTCGTCCAGTCTTTGCTCCCGTGCTCGCGTCGTCAGAGCACATGATCCGTCACCTCCAGGCCGACGTCGGCGAAGAGCCGGGGAATTTCCCGGTGGTCCCTCCGGCGGCGGATGAAGACGGCACAGTTTCGCTCCCCCAGCCCCGGAGGAAGGGGGCCGTCATAGGGTTTCACGCTCCAGGTGCTTCCGGTCTGGTCGTAATGGAGAAGGCGTCCCGCCGAATCCCGGAGAAACCCCTTTCCCCGCACCAGGTCGGCGGGCAGGGACCGGAGAAGCCGCTCGAAACGCAGCGGGAGTTTTCCGGGTCCCTCGGGGAGCGGTGTTTTCTGTTCTGCGTCCGGCGCATCGCTGCCGGAGTGCTCTTTTTCGAAGAGGTCCTTTCCGGAGCGGACGGATCCCTCCGGTTCGGCGGCGTCGTTGTCGCCGCTCTCGTCGCTTTTCCAGTACACGGTTTGGGAGAAGAACTCCGAGGGGCCAAGGGAGCCCTCCGGGTCTTGGAGAATGCGGTCGAGAAGGATTTCGAGTTCCTCCTCCGAGGGAAGGGGCGGAAGCGCGTTGTCGTTCTCTCCGCCGTTTTTCGGCTCGTCCCGGAAGGGCAGGCGCTTTCCGGTGGCGTGCGGAGCCTCATCGGCAGCGGGGAAGAGGTCGTCCCAGGAAACGAGGTCGCAGCCGGGCGTCGCCGCGGCGAAGCTGGTGAAGCGGAGCGCCGCCGCGGGATTAAGTTTCCGAAGACGTTGCCCCAGGCGCTCCCGTTCGTTTGGGGAGAGGAGGTCGCATTTGTTGACCAGCAAAAGATGTGCGGTCAGGACCTGTTTGCTCACCAGGGGGAACAGGTCCTGCGTCTCCTCGAAGCGAGGGGCGTCCACGACACAAATGTTCCGCACCAGCCGGTAGAGAGGGGAGAGGATGGGCCGGGCGAAGTCCCGCTCTAGGTCGGTGGGGTCCGCGACACCGCTGGCCTCGACCAGGAGAAGGGTCGGTGCGCTGTGTCGCACGTCCGTGAGCAGCGTGCGCAAGAAATCCCCCTTGGCGCAGTAGCAGAAGATGGACCCCCGATTGATCTCCCAGAGGGGGACCTGCGCTCGTCCCTTCCGGAGCAGAGGGCCGTCGATGCTCACTTTGCCGAATTCGTTGACGAGCACGCCGCAGCGCAGAGGCCCCTCCCTTTCGGTTTTTCCGGGAAGGGTCTCAAGGAGGTGCCGCAGCACCGTAGTCTTGCCGCTACCGAGAAATCCCGTGAGGAGAAAAACGCTGCATGGTGCGGACATGGCCATTCCTCCCGCATGTTCTGTGCGGTTTCCGCCGGGCCGATCCTGCGCGGCGGGATGACGGGAACGCGGCGGTACCTCCGGACCGCGTTCCCGAAACGGCGTTTCCGAACACCATCATAGCGCCAAAGGGACTTTTTTTTGTGCACTCTAAAAACCGCCTCCGGTTTTTCCGGCCTTGGATTGTCAAGCCAAACGCAACGGAGGTGGAGCCAGCTCCCGATAGACCTCCGCCGGAATGCGCCTAGCGCGGCAGCAGAGGTTGCGCCAGCACTCCCGCGAACGAGGAGGATACCACCCGGCGCCGGATCGCCTCCGGGTCCGTACAGTACAGGCCCAGGCGCCGCATACGCTCGAAGTAGACCGAGCCGGAGAAGGTGAATTTCGTTCGCCGTCCCTCCTCGGTCTCCATCATGGCCGTTACGGATTCGATGTAGTCTCCTACGGTAAGGGAGGTGGGGAACGTGAGAAGCGGCATGTCTAGGGCTCTGCGGACGCTGTTGTGTCCCGCCAGTTCTCCCGTCACCACTGCCTCGGTGTGTCCCACCATGGCGCCTCCGCGCTCCCCCGCGCAGAAGAGATTGTCCACCTGTCCCCGGGCCTGCATGGCGACGGTGCAGCGGGCGAAGCCGAAGTAGCGCATGGAGTTTCCCTGTCCTCCCGCGATGGGGTCCTCGAAACGGGCGTTTTCGAACCCGGGAATTGTCCGGAGCAGGTCGAGGGGGTAGTAGGGGCTCATGAGCTTGGCGGGACCCGTGTCAAGCAGGACCACGTTCTCCGCGAATTCCTTCAGAGCGTACTGCTGGCAGGCCTTGAGGGAGAGTTTTTTCTCGCGTGTGTCCGGAGAGGCGGGAATGGGAACGATGCAGACGCCCCGTTCCTCCAGCTCCTTCCGGATCTCCGGAGCGAGGGAATCCTTCATCAGTTTGCAGGAGCCGCTCATCGCCCCGGGTGTGCCGTCTTCCCGGCAACCGTCCCACTCCTCCACGCCTGCTTTGGTGGTGAGGCTTACCCGGGGGAGGAAGGTGTGGCACCGCAGAATGCACATGGCGCAGCCGCTGCCGTAGCGGTTGCAGTTGGCGGGCGTGGCGGAGGTCCCCGTGGCGTCCACGAAGGCATCTCCTTCGATGGATTCGCCGCTCCGCAGGCGCACGGCGGAGATATGTTTCCGGGGGGCGGCGCTTCCGTCGCCGGACGTTTCCTCCATGCGGATGTCCGACACGGAGGCGCGGCAGCGCACGTTCACGCCGGCCTTCTCCAGCGCTCTCCGTATCTCCGGTTCCATGCGGTACACGTCGTAGAGACTTGCGTGGGCGTGTCCGGGGAACGCCACGTTCGTGTGGCGTGCGCAGGCATCCATGAGGAGGAAGACATCGCTTCCCAGGGCGGTCATCTCCTCCGCGGCGGTGAAGCGTCCGTTGTTGCGGAAGATCCCCCCCACCAGACCCGTTCCGAGGAGCATGTCCGTGCGCTCGCAGAGGGTTACCTCCGCTCCCGCTCTTGCCGCTGCCAAGGCGGCGGCACAGCCACCCCAGCCTCCACCGACGACGACGATGCGACCTGTTTTCATGATGTGCGAATCCCCTTTCGTGGAGTGTTGTGTCCCTCTCGCGTCGACCGGGCTGTTTGGGGCTGCGGACGTTGCCGCATCGGTTCGTCTTTTCGGGCGGCGTTGGCGAGGAACTCACTCATCAATTTTGATTTGTGTAGATCTTCATATAAAACGCAAATCTTGTCAAGTTTGAGGAGTGGAGGCTACAATGGATCGTGACAAACCGTGAAAAATGTCCGAAAAAACGTATTCCCCGTCGCTCGCAGGCATGCCTGCGGAAAAAGACTCCGGACCGGGTGCAGCTTCGACGCCGGGGATGGTGGAAGCCTGTCCGGAAGAGGAGGAGAGGGTCGTGAGAGGTTTGGAAAGAAATTCTCTCCGGGAACTCGGCCTTTCCGTGATCGCCGCGCACCGACGTCCCATCGGCGCGGCGGCCTTTGCGGAGCGCCTTGCCGCGGAAGGAGTGTCCATGAGTCCCGCCTCGGCGGGGCGTCTTCTGGCCGAACTGGAGGGAGAGGGCTTTCTGGAGCAGGAGAGCAACAAGGGGCGCGTTCTTTCCGAGCGTGGAAGGCTCCTGGTGCAGGAGCGACAGCAACGGGAGGGGCGCGAGGTGGCGGCGAGGCGCTTTCTGGACGAGCTTTCCTGCGATGCGCCGGAGAAGATCATCGAAGTGCTCGTGGCGAGGCGTGCCATCGAGCGGGAGACCTGCCGCCTCGCGGCGGAACGGGCGAAAGAGCAGGAGATGGAGGAAATCGCCACCTTCGCGGCCATCCTCGACACGTCACAGCATGTGTCGAGAGAGCATGTGGCGGTGGTGGACCGGAAATTCCACCAGGCCATCGCAAGGGCCGGAGGAAATCGCGTGCTCGCTGCGGCGCTGGACCTGATCTTCCGAGACAAGGATCTCCTCGCCATGACCATGTCCTTTCGGAAACGACGGGACGCGCTGCTCCAGGAGAACGGCCATCGGGCCATTGCCGAGGCCATCGCCCGCCGGGACCCGGATGAGGCGGAGAAGGCGCTGCTGCGCCACCTCGGCTACATCATCGGCGCGGTGGAGGCCCTTGCGGAGGAAAGAGGCGACGAAGACCGGGGTGCTTTTTCGGAGCACGAGGGCGATGTCGAGAAAATTCAACCGGTTTGCACTCTTGACAAAGAAGAGACCATTTCGTAAAGTATCATCATCATTGATGAGTGTTGTTGTGGTTTGCACAACTCTTTCTGAGGAGTTACAGGGGGCATCGTATGCAGCCCGGTGAGTTCAAACAAGAGATCATGCGCATCAACAATGCGGTGAACCAGGAGATGTTCGGCCTGGGACTCCGCTGGCAGAAGGTACATGTCATCGACGACAAGGTGCTCGTGCTGGCGAGCAACCAGAGGGTGAAGGCGCTGGCCACGCTCTTCGTCAAGGACCGCGGGGCGACGAAACTCATCGACAACGCACTGCTCGACGAGTACAAAAGTCGTATCCGTTCCGCCGTGGAAAAGGATCTGAAGATCCGCGTCACCGCCGTTCTGAAGGACTACGATCCGGATCTCGAACTGGCGTGCATGCTCATCGTCTTTGCGGAGCCCGTTCTGGATGTGATCGTGTCGTTGTAAGGGGCAGCAGGCAGAGGGAGATCCGACGAGGATAGCCTGACGACCGCTGGCCCGCCGTCGGGGGGGAAACCCTTCCGGCAGCGGTCCTGCGGTCTTTTTTTTGTCTGCCGAAATCGGGGAGGTGTTTCATTGTGGAGCGGTGCAGAATCGTGCGGGATGTCCTCGACGCGCTTCAGGTCATCACGGGGGGCCGTCTCGTGCGCGGCGCGGAGGACCTGTCCGGAAACAACCATTTCGTGGTGACCAAGACGTCGGACATTCCAGGCAAGGCGGTGACGGAGTTGCCAGGCCTGGTCTGGGGAAGCCCGGACCGGCCAGTGCGGAGGGTGGCGGTGCTCATGACGCTCACGGAGAACGCCATCGAGCTGGCTGCCGCCACGAACGCGGACTGTCTCGTGGCGCACCATCCCGTCGCGGACGGCGCCAACGCGGGGGGCGTGACCATCCGGAACTATTTCGACCTCTACGGCCTCTCCCTCATCGAGGTGCACGAGGTCTTTCACGGGCTGCATCCGGGGATTCCCTGGCTCCACGGGCATCGCCCCTTCCGGACGGAGATCGCCTACGGCGGCGTGCCGGGCAACGTGCTTTTCGTGGGGGATCCGTTGCCGGAGGTGCGGACTCTCGGCGATGTGGTGCAGCGCCTGGACCATCTCATGGGGGTGAACCTCTACTGCGAACTCGCCGACTACGAACGAACCCTCCGGCACTGCGACGACATGGGGGACGTTTGTTCCTGCGCGAAAGGACAGATTCTCCTCGGAACTCCCGAGACGTCCCTCGGAAAGGTTCTCCACATTTTTCCCCACACGGGATTTTCGCCGGAACACCTCCAGAAGGCCCGGGAGGAACACCCCGAGGTCAACACGGTGATCGCCTCCATCAGCCGGATTCTTCCCGGAAGCCCCCTGCTCGCCGTGGCGAGGGAGCTGGGACTGAACGTGGTGTGCGGCAATACCCACGCCATGGAGATCTACGAAAACGGACTTCCCCTGGCGGTGGCGCTGCAGGATCTGCTCCCCGACCTGGACATCCGCATCTTCCGGGAGCGGACCACCAGCATTCCCGTGTTCGGATTCGGCTCGGAGGAAATGCGGCGCTATGGAGAGCGCATGGCCCGGGAGCATCTGGAAAGACGGAACGCCGCGCCGGGGCGCTGACGTGCCGGCGGTAGACGGGGGTGGGCGGAATGCCCCTCTGCGAGGGAACGGTTTCGGGGGGTGAGAGGAAGAGCGTGCGACACGTCGGAGGCGGAGCGGAAGAGAGACGCCGAAAAGACGGCGAAAGCTTCGCGGACATCTCGATACCGCCGCGTCGGCGGACGGAGAAGGAACGCTTCGCGGAGAGGGCGCAGCGCGGAAGGAAAGGAGCATGACCGACATGCAGGAGGAGATCCGAAGCAAGAAAAACCTGGGCGGCATCGAGATACTGGGGCTCGCCCTCGTGGGCATCTCCCTGGTGCTCCTGGTGGTCAACCCCAAGAGCATTGCGGGGCTCTTCAACGCCATGGTGGACAAGACCATGCCCATCGTGGTGAAGGTCTACCTCACGGGAAGCGTGGGGACGGCAATTCTCTGCAGCGTGATGATGGGGCGCATTCTCGAACGTTGCGGCTTCACCGACGCACTCATGCATATTTTCGTTCCCCTGGCAAAGATTCTCGGCGTCAACGGCGCGGTGATCATTCCCTCGGTGTACAACATCCTGGGTGACATCAACGCGGCGGGACGCATCGCCGGACCCATCCTCGTCAAGGCCGGCGCGACGAAGGACGAGCAGAAGATCGCCATCGCCACCATGGTTCAATCTCAACAGTCTTTTTCCACGTTCATGTTCGGGCTCGTCGCGCTCACGGCCGTGGGTGTCAAGGCCTATCTCGTGGTGCTCATCGCGGTCTTCGCTCCTCTCGTGGTGGTCCCCTGGCTCCTGCGGCTCACCCTCTGGCGGAACACCAAATCTGTCCCCTTCGACGACCTGCCCCGGTTCACCCCCACGACGGATCCTCTGCAGACCATTTTCGGCGCGGCGAAGGAGGGGGCGTCGCTGCTCTTCCTCCTCATCATTCCCGCGGCGGCGGCGGTCTTTGCGCTCATCGGCGCCCTCGATTTCGTGGGAGCCTGGGCGTACATCGAAAAGGGGCTCACGGCGATGCTCACCTTCCTCAACATCGACCCCGCCACGGGGACCGTGGCTCTTCTCGCATCGCCCACGCTGGCCATGGCCCAGCTCAAGGACGTGGCGGCCACGCTCCCTCCGAATCTCGTCATCGGCTCTTTCGTGCTGAGCGCCTCGGGTTTCCCCTTCTCGGTCATCTTCGGCCAGATTCCCACCATCTGGTCCGAGTGCACGGACCTCACCGAGAAAGAGGCCATGGGGGCCGCCGTCCTCGGTGCGGTCATGCGCGTTATCACCGCGGGGGCTGTGGCGTCGCTGCTCACACCGCTGTTGGTGTAAGAACGGAGTCCTCGTTCCTCCGGCCTCACCAGCGCGCTCCGGTCTTTTCGGGGTGCGCTGGTGTGTTTTGGGGCGTTCGTCTGATGAAAAGGCATGGGACCGTTACGGCGATCCACGTTATTGTGCTTGTTGTTTTTCCGCAAGAGCACCGGGAAAAACGAATTCACCGCGCTGGAAGCGTCACGTTGCGTCCGGACTTGTTCGAAAGATGCAGCTTTTCGGGAGAGCGCGACCCGTTCGATGCGCCGCAGGGAGGTTTATAGATAGTCTGACTTTTCCGACTTTTGAAAATTTATATCGCCCCCTTGCGACATCCCGAAATCCCTGCTAGAATGCCTCGCGTAGTGCGGCGCTGTCTCTTCGGAGGCGTTCCGCACAGGGGGGAATGGTGGGGAATCGTCTAATTGGCAGGACACCTGACTCTGGATCAGGCAGTCGTGGTTCGAGTCCACGTTCCCCAGCCAGCACGGCAAACGGTCCCTTCGTCTAGAGGCCTAGGACGCCGGGTTCTCAGCCCGGTAACAGGGGTTCGAATCCCCTAGGGACTGCCAAATTTTCCTTGCTGCGAACCGAGAAACCGTTTCAGAAACGAGATAAGCCGGATTAGCTGTGATCGTCACAGACTTGTCCGGCTTTATTCGTATCTGGAAGTCAAGGCGCTTCAGGAACCGACACAGCGCTTCCGGTTCCGATTCCCGCACGAGTCCTTGAATGAACTCCGCCGCCTCTTCCCTGTCCTTCTGAAGAAGCCCTTCTTGGCGTTGTCTACCATTCCCCGAAGAATGGGTTTGGACAACACCCGGGAATAACGTTTGTCCTTCCTTGGAATGCTGAGCCCCCGGAGTTTCTGTTTCGTGGTGGAAACGCGGGCGTAGGCAAGCGCTTTGGTAAGACTCATTCCGGCACTCTCGCGTAGGCTTCTTGGAAGGTCTTCCCAATAAAGCATTAAAGCTTGCCAATTATTTCCGTGATGCAGATATATTCATATATATTATTGAATAAATAATACCAAATATTACAATAAATTTACCAATAACTGGAATTTGTTCAGTAGTAAAAATATTATAAAATACGAGTAAAATAATTGAAGCTATTTGATGAAATGTGTGTCCATCAATATTGTTTTTTTGAGTCATTGTAGCATGAATACTAGCAAAAAAGGATGTAAATAACATGCCATGTGCAATAAACAAATATAAATTTTCTGGTTCTCTGAAATAATTTATGGCAAATATCAATGTGCTCTCGTGTTCTAATGAAATAAGCGCTAAAAAATAAACAGATACCACGACAAATATATAAAATAAATTCCTCACTTCTTTAATTTTTAATAAATAAATTATTGAGGGTATTGTTTCGCAGAAAGACGTTGCAATGCTTTGAAGATTTGTTTGGAATAATCTTTTGCTTTTTATTTTTTTTGACATGGACGCACTCTCCTTTTATTGGCTAAAGCCCCAAATCCCTTGAAACCCTCGCGGCCTTTTCCAGTTCGATCTCCTCTTCCGGCCACAATATTTGTTGTTCAAACACTCCTTTCGGCAAAATTCATGCGTTCTCTGATCGTGTCGTCCGTTCTTCCCACCGCGATGGCGATGCTGTCCATGAGGAAGCGTTTGTCCCTTTCGGTCAGCTTGTCGCGGTTCTGTAGAATGCTGCGAAGGTGAAGCACTATGTCCGGATGCGTCGCCGCAACCCACCGAATGAACGTCTCGAAATCCATTGCGGAAAGAGATTGTTCTGTGGGCGTGGCGGTTTCGCCCGTTCCCTTTCCCCCCTGTTCCCTCGGGACTTCCCCGAAAAGCCAGTTTGCATCAACCCCGAACTTTTTCATTGCACGAGCGAGAACGGAAGTGGGAATATCCCTTCCTCCGTGCTCGTAATTCTGATACCCGCTCAAGGAGACCCCGAGTATCTCGGCCATTTCCTTTTGAGAGAGATCGTTCGCGATCCGAAGCTCTTTCAGTCTCTTCTCAACCGACATCTGTGGCATCACCTCCAAAAGACTCTCGTGCGTGATTTCCTCCTGGGAGAAAGTTTACATTGGAAATAAATTTAAAATATATAAAATTTTGATTTATAAAATCGCTGTTGCCTACAAGCAAGAGAATAATATCACATGAAGGGGCCAATGAGGAGCATTTGTACTCATGAATCATGCCAGGACAGAGCTGGTGAGGCGAGGTGGTCGTGTTCCATCTTCGGGAAACATACAGTTGAACGACGAACGACGCCCGAAAGGTGTTTCTCGAAAAGGTGCGGCATCCGGGGGAATGCGGCATTTCACCGCGCCGGTGCGGTGTTTCGGCGGAGAAATCCGGACCGGACGGTTTCGGGCTTTTTGGAAGAGGCTTCTGTGGTACAATCACTTCGTCGGGACACAATGTGGAGAGGGTGACCTGGGGTCACCCTCCCCTTTTGGTGTGTCCGAGTCAACCGTCGGGGGCATCCCGCGTTACGGATGGTGCCCGGCACGGAAGAGAAAACGACGAGGAACGATCGGGGCGGAGCAGGGCTCCCTTGCCGGAGCCGCATCGCCCTTCGGAACGTAGAGAAACGGACGAGAGCGGTGTTTTTTTCGAGAACCGCAGGACGAACACACCGGGAATACAGGAGGGTCTATGGGTAATGCACGCACGAGGCGGCGACGGCCTCGAAGAAAATCCGCCGCGGGAGAGGAACTGCGCTATTTCGCTCTGGGGGGTCTCGGGGAGATCGGCAAGAACATGCATGTCCTGGAGTACGGGGAGGATCTGCTCGTCATCGATGCGGGACTCAAGTTCCCCGACGAGGAGATGCTGGGCATCGATTTCGTGATTCCCGACATCACGTATCTGGAGAACAACAAGCACCGCATTCGGGGACTCATTCTCACCCACGGCCACGAGGACCACATCGGGGCGCTTCCCTTCGTGCTTCCCAAGTTGGAGTGTCCCGTGTACGGGACGAAACTGACCCTGGGCATGGTGGAGCACAAGCTGGAGGAGGCACTGCCCGCTTTCGACGCGGATCTTCGTGAGGTGAGGGCCGAGGATGAACTCGCGCTGGGATGTTTCACCGTGCGTTTCATCTCCGTGTGTCATTCCATTCCCGACGGCGTGGGACTCGCGGTGGAGACGCCCCTGGGAACGGTGGTGCACACGGGAGATTTCAAACTGGACCCCACCCCCATCGACGGAAGGCTCACCGACTACAACGCCTTTGCGGAACTGGGTAAAAAGGGTGTGCTCCTCCTGCTCTCGGACTCGACGAACGTGGAGCGCGCCGGATTCACGCCGTCGGAGCGGGTCGTGGGGAAGACCCTGGACAATATCTTCCGGCTCCACAAGACGCGGCGGATCATCATGGCTTCCTTCGCGAGCAATCTGCACCGGGTGCAGCAGTCAATCGACACGGCGATCCGCTTCAACAGGCGCATTGCACTGCTGGGGCGGAGCATGATCAACAACGTGGAACTGGCCCGGAAACTGGGATACATCACGGCTCCGGACGAGGTGTTCCTGCCGCTCCAGGAGGTGGACAGCCATCCCGCGAACCGTGTGGCGGTGCTCACCACGGGAAGCCAGGGCGAGCCCTTCTCGGGCCTGGTGCTCATGAGCAAGGGGGAACACCGTTTTCTCAACCTGGGCGCGAAGGACCTCGTGGTGGTGAACGCCACGCCCATTCCAGGCAACGAAAAGCTGGTGAGCAGCACTATTAACCGTCTTTTCGCCTGCGGCTGCGAGGTGATCTACGAACAGGACAAGGAAGTCCATGTCTCGGGACATGCCGCGCGGGAGGAGCTGAAGCTCGTGCTCAGCATGGTGCGTCCCAAGTACTTCGTGCCCGTGCACGGCGAGTTCCGGCACCAGGTGCGTCACGCCCAACTCGCGGAGGAGATGGGTGTCCTCGGCAAGAACGTGTTCGTCCTCCATGTGGGAGAGGTCCTCCGTATTGCTCCGGACAAGGCCCAGGTCCGGGATTCCGTTCCCTCCGGGTCGATTCTCGTGGACGGCATTGCGCTGGGGGAGATGGAGGGAAGTCTCCTCAAGGAACGCCGGGAACTTGCCGAGGAGGGAGTGCTCGCGGTCTCCCTGGTAGTGGATCGGGCCTTCCGCGTCAAGGCCGGCCCCACCGTGGAGAGCCAGGGATGCGTCCATTTCAGGGATGCCCGGGAGCTGTACCGGCAGATCGAGGGGGCGGTTCTCGCCGCGACGGAGGCTGCGGCGAAGAAGAAGGAACGCTCTCTCGAAGACGTCGCCCAGGGCATCCGGTCTCGCGTGCGGGGCGTCATGAAGGGCTATGCCCGCTCCGCACCGGTGGTGGTTCCTCTCGTGACCGTTCTGGAGGAATAGGCGTGCCCGCCGTGCGCGCCCGCGCCCGGGCGCGCACGTAGAGGTTTTTCAGATCTGGAGGGAATTCCGTGACGACGGCAGGCTGGTTCCAGATTCTCGGAGGAGTGGGGCTTTTTCTCTTCGGCATCAAGCTCATGGGGGAATCTCTTCAGGATCTTGCGGGAGATCGGTTGAGGCGTCTCATCGCCTCGCTGACGAGTACGCCCGTCCGGGGGGTCATCGTGGGGACCCTCGTGACGGTGCTCATTCAGAGCAGCAGCGGCACCACGGTGATGACCGTGAGCTTCGTCCACGCGGGACTCATGACGCTCAAACAGGCCGTGGGGGTTATCATGGGGGCCAACATCGGCACCACGGTGACCGCCCAGCTCATCGCCTTCAAGATCAAGGACTTCGCGCTGCCCATCGTGGGAATCGGCATGATCCTCGCGGTTTTCGGACGCACCAAGCATCAGCGCTACGCGGGGAACGGCATGGTGGGGTTCGGCCTGCTCTTTCTGGGCATGCAGAACATGGAGGCGGCCATGTCCTTTCTCCGGGACAGAAAGGATTTTTTTCTCACCTTCAGCCACCACCCCGTTCTGGGGGTCCTCGCGGGAACGCTTCTCACGATGGTTGTCCAATCCAGTTCGGCCACGGTGGGACTGACCATCGCCATGACCTCCCAGGGCCTGCTCGGCCTGGACGCGGCGATTCCCATTCTGCTGGGGGACAACATCGGGACCACCATCACCGCCGTCCTTGCCTCTCTGGGGTCCAAACGGGCGGCCAAACAGGCTGCGGCGGCCCATGTGCTGTTCAATCTCATCGGCGTGATGGTCTTCCTCGTGTTCCTGACACCCTTCAAACACCTGGTTCTTCTCACCTCCGCCGATCCGAGCCGGGAGATTGCCAACGCCCACACCCTTTTCAATTCTCTCAACACCTGTCTCTTTCTTCCCTTCGTCTCGCCCTTCGTACGCCTCGTGCAGCGCCTCATCCCCGGGGACGACAGCGTTCTCGACATGGGGCCCCGCTATCTGGACCCCAAGCTCATCGATGCCTCGCCCGCGGCGGCGGTTGACGCGGTGCGCAAGGAGCTGGTCCGCATGGGACATCTCGCCAAGGAGATGCTCATGAATGTACGGCGGGCCTTCCTGGAGGAAAACGTCCAGATGGTTCAGGAGGTGTACCAGACGGAGAAGGTCGTGAACGAACTCAACCGCGAGATCGCCCGTTACGCCGCAGGCGTCTGGCGGACTCTTCCGGAGGATCTCTCCATGCTGCTTTCCTCCTACGTGAACGGCGTGGGGGATGTGGAGCGCGTGGGAGACCACGCGGAGAATCTCATCGAGCTCTTCGAGTACAAGATCGAGCACGGTGTTAAGTTCTCCGCGATGGGAATCCAGGAGTTCCAAGAGATGATCGACACGGCGATCCGTGCCTTCGAGGCGAGTCTCGAAGCCATCGCCGACGAGGACCCACGCCTTGCCAAGGCGGCCCAGGCTCTGGAGCCCGAAATCGACGCCATGGAAAAGCGCCTGCGGAAACGCCACATCCAGCGCCTCAACGAAGGGGCCTGTTCTCCCGACGCGGGAGTGGTCTTCATCGACATCCTGAGCAATCTGGAGCGCATCGGCGATCACGCCCACAACCTGGCTTTCATCTCCCTCGACATGGCGAAGATCCGCCAGAAGGAGGCTGCGTCCTGATGTGGCACGAGATCCTTCTTGGTCTGCTCCAGGGTATGACGGAATTCCTTCCCGTGAGCAGCTCCGCCCACCTGGTGCTCGCCCAGGCCGCCCTCGGCTGGCGGGAGCCTTCGCTCGCCTTCGATCTGCTGCTGCACGTGGCGACCATGGCGGCGACGCTCCTCTTCTTTCGGAGAGAGCTTTGCGTCGTTGCGGCGGACTGGTTTGGAGGGTGGTTCTCTCCGCCCCGGCGGGAGCGTCCCGGCTGGCACTATGGATGGGCGGTGCTTGCGGGAACGCTGGTCACGGTGGCCGTGGCGCTTCCCCTCAAAAGCACGGTGGAGCGTCTTTTCGCCTCACCCCTTGCCGTGGGGTGCGCCCTTCTGGTCACTGCGTCGCTCCTGGAATTTGGCACGGGGCGGAGGCCCTCCGGGGAGACCGGCCCTGGGGGCGCGACGACCCGGAGGACCTCCGTCGGTGTCGGGCTTTGGGTCGGGCTCGTGCAGGGGCTGGCCGCCGTGCCGGGAATTTCCAGATCGGGTTCCACCATCGTGGCGGGGCAGGCTCTGGGGCTCTCCCGGGAGGAGGCGTTCCGCTTCTCCTTTCTGCTTTCTCTGCCGGCCATCGCCGGAGCGGCACTGCTGCAGGTGCGCGATCTGGGCGGAATGACGGCTTTCCTGGCGGATCTTCCCGAGGGGTGGCTGCCGGGAGTTCTCGTGGCCTTCCTCTCGGGCTACGCGGCGCTCGTGGTGCTCCGGCGGGTGGTTCTGGAGGGGCGACTTCGCTGGTTCGCGCTCTACTGCGCGCTTCTCGGAAGCGGTGCGATGGTGCTTTCTCTCACGGGGAGGCTGTGAAGTGCCATGGCGGCGACGCGGCGTACCTGGGGCCTGTTGCTTCTGACGGCCATTCTCGGAACGGTGCTCGGAATCTTCTGTCAACGGATTCCCCTCCTGGCCCCGTATTTCCGAACTCTTGCCGCTCCGGGGCTGCATGTGGAGACGGTGGATCTGATCTTTGCCGTCTTCGGGTTCAAGTTTTTTCTTCAGATCAATCTGGGAACGCTTCTGGGAGGGGTGGTTGGATTGTGGCTGGTCCGGTGAGAAAATTGGTGCTGGCCTCGGCGAGCCCCCGCCGGAGGGCGTTGCTCGGGGAACTCGGCTGGAGCTTCGAGGTTCGGGTCGCCGAGGTGGATGAGACGCCCCGGAATGGTGAGACGCCGGGAGCCATGGCGCTCCGGCTGGCGTCGGCCAAGGCGAGGGACGTGGCCGACCGAATGCGTCGGGAAGGGGAGTGTGCCGGGGTGGTGTTTCTCGGGGCCGACACGGTGGTTGTGCTCGGAGAGGCGGTGCTCGGCAAGCCTCGGGATCGGGACGACGCACGGCGTATGCTGCGGACGCTTTCGGGAAGGGAGCACACGGTCCTCACCGCCATCACGCTCGTCGGAGAGGAGTGCGAACGTTCCGCTTTGGAGTCCACGCAGGTGACTTTCCGCCCCCTGGATGACGCGGCGGTGGATGCCTACGCGGCCACCGGCGAAGGGGACGACAAGGCCGGCGCCTATGCGATCCAGGGACATGGCGCGTTGCTCGTGGAGCGCATTTCGGGATGTTATTTCAATGTGGTGGGTCTTCCGCTCCATCGCCTCAGTGTCCTTCTTGACGAGTGCGGATGGAACCTGTCCCAGCAATGGAGAATGGAGGCAATGCCGTGAATCGACGCATACTCTTCTTTCTCGCCGTCGGTCTGGCCTTCTCCCTCGCCTTCCAGGGGCTCATTCCCCGGTGGAGCGCGGAGATGGGGCGCCGGAAAGTGGGCATTCTCGCGGAATATCGCGACGTGAAGGCCATGAGCCTCGAACAGCACCTCCCCTTTGAAGCGGCGCTGTCCCGGCTCCAGGTGGTGGGGTTCACGGGATTTCTCGTGGGAGAGTTCACCGGCGAGGAACTCGCCCAGGGGCCGCTTCCTCTTTGGTACGGCCCTCTGGCCCAGCTTCCACTCGAAGTCCGTAAAGCGGCACTTGCTTCAGGGCTTTCTGAGGACGCGGCGCCGGGGGGTGCCGAGGTGCCCGCTCCGGTTTCTCTGGAATCCCTGCCCTCCGACAGGGGAACGCTCTGGATTCCTTCGGGCGAGGAGGATCTGGCCGAGGAGGCCGAACAGTTCGCCCGCCTGAAGTTCCCGGAGCTCGTCTCGGTGCGGAACGCGGCGGGGCACATCCTCGTGCTGCCCCAGTCCTTCGCGGATCTCTTCGCCGCGGGGGTTCTCCCCGACCTGGAGGGGCTCGCAAGAACACGCCGCCTGGCCGTGCCGGTGGTCTATCGTCCCGCCATGGCGCCGGGTGTTCTTGCCGAGCACGTGGCCGCCCTAGTCCGGGGCGTGGTGGAGGCGAACGCCCAGATCCGCTGCATCGCTCCTTCGGGGGCCGTCGTCGCGGGCTATCCGGACCTGCTGCCTCTGGCGGCGCTGCTGAAGGAGAAAGAACTCGCCGCCGCCCAGGTGGAGTTTTCCCGGCAGCTCGGTGGTGCGGCGCTGGACTGGCATGTCTTTCCGGATCTCCTGCCGCTGCACAGCGTTACCCAGGACGAGGTGCTGAGCAAGCGCGTGTCCCGGGGCGTCATGGTGGAGCGCATGCTCCGTGCCGCGAAGGAGCGGTCGGTGCGCCTTCTCCTGCTGCGTCCCTATCTCCTCGAATCGGGGGAGCGCTTCCTCAAGTTCGAGGACGATGTGCGCTGCATCGGCGAGGGGCTCAGGAACGGCGGATACGAGACGGGGTGGCCCGTCACCTACGGCCGGTGGGGACAGTCCCTCCTCGCCGCCGTCGCCTGCGCGCTTCTCCTTGTCTTCTGCGGCATGAACTATCTCTGGCGCCTGCGCCGCTCCGAGGAGAGCGTGCTCAGCCCCTTCGGCTTCGTGGTGCTTCTCCTGCTCGCCTTCGGCCTCGGCGCGGCGGCGTGGAAGGTGCCCCTTCTGACGAAAATGCTCGGCGCACTCTGTGCCGTCGCAGTGGTTACCGATGCCACCCTCTTCGCGCTGGACGGCTGGCGGAAGCCTCATCTGGGGATCGTCCAGGCTGTCTTCGTGCTCGTCTCGGGAGGGCTGTCCATCGCGGCCTTCTACGGCGTTCCGCTCTACATGCTCCGCCTCCTCACCTTCTCGGGGGTCAAGGCCACCCTGCTGCTTCCGCCCGCGCTGATTCTCTTTCACGATCTGAAGCGGCGCGAGCATCCGGAGTCACTGGGAGAGGTCCTGAGGCGCCCCTCCCGGTGGGGCGAGCTGGCGCTCATCGGCGTTATGCTCCTGGGCGCTGCGTTTCTGGCTCTCCGGAGCGACAACGTGAACCTCGTTCCCGGCTGGGAAGTGACGCTCCGGGACACCCTGGAGCGACTTCTGGTGGCCCGTCCCAGGAACAAGGAACTCTTTATCGGTTATCCCGCGCTGGTTCTCTGGTACGTGGTGCGGCGCATGGATATCTGGCCCGACTACCGCGAGGCGCTGCGTCTTGCCTCGGTGTTCGCTTTCTCCTCGGCGCTGAACAGTTTCTGCCATTTCCACACGCCGATCTTCTTCACTCTTCTGCGGGTGGGGAACGGTCTCTGGGCAGGACTTCTCCTCGGCGCGGTTCTGGCGGCGCTGTTCCGCTGGGTTGCCTTCCCCCTATGGCGGCACGCCCGAGGGGCCTTCTTCGAGTGACCACGCCGGAGAAACAGAGTTCCATGATGGACGGTGGGGAGCACGCTTCGCGGAAGGAGACGAGGCCGCGCCGTCGGTTCGACGTGGCTCTGGCGGGCTACTATGGCTTCGGAAATCTCGGAGACGAGCTGCTCGCGGCGGCGTTGATCCGTCGTCTGGAGCTTCTCGGCATCCCCCGGGAGCGGATGGTGCTTCTCTCCGCGGATCCCTCCCGGAGCACGGAAGAGTTCGGTGTGGCCTGTGCGCGGCGCTGGAGTTTCGCCTCCCTGTGGAAGACCTTCCGGGAGAGTGAGACCCTTCTTTTGGGTGGTGGGGGGCTGTTTCAGGATGCCACGAGCTTGCGCTCCTGTCTCTATTACTGGGCGGTGGTGCGCCTGGCCGCACGGGCGGGGTGCCGCCCGTGGGCATTCGGGCAGTCCGTCGGTCCCTTCAGGAGGTCCGCCGCGGCGAGACTGACTGAAAACGCGCTCCGTCTCTGCGTCTACCGAGGCGTTCGGGACGAGCCCTCCCTGGAGTTGCTCCGTGCGTGGAACCTCGATGGAACGCTCGTTCCCGATCCGGTGCTTTCTCTCGACGTGCAGAAATGTCCTGGCGAGGAGGCCCTTCTGGTGAATCTCCGTCCCTGGAAGGACGAACTTCCCCTGCGCGCTGCTTTGGCCTGCGCCGAACTGGCCCGGGCCTATTCGCTTCCCGTGGTGGGTGTGGCCCTCGCCAGGGAAGACGAGGAACTGCTCACCTCCTTCACGACCCAGGGGATCCTTCCCTGTCGCCACATCCTGCGGGTGCGCTCCCTGGGCGACGCCTCCGGAGCCTGGTGCGCCGGGCGTTTTGCCGTGGGGATGCGCCTGCATTTCGTGATGCTTTCGGTCATGTTCTGCCGGGCCGTCACGGCCATCCCCTACGACCCCAAGGTGGAGGCCTTTGCCCGGAGCCGGGACATGGCCTGCTGGTACGGGGAAGGAAAAATACCGTTTCCAGAGCCCTGCCGTTGTGGTACAAAGAGCGGAGCCGAGGAAGTGGCGGAACGCCTTGAAGAAGCGTGGAACCTGTTGGGG
This sequence comes from Aminiphilus circumscriptus DSM 16581, assembly GCF_000526375.1. Lineage (NCBI taxonomy): Bacteria > Thermotogati > Synergistota > Synergistia > Synergistales > Aminiphilaceae > Aminiphilus > Aminiphilus circumscriptus. The sequence continues at coordinate 53,820 of NZ_JAFY01000007.1, forward strand.
GTGGGGTCCGGCGATGGACGACAGATGTAGACATTTCCTGGAGGAAACGGCCCTGGAGATCCGCAAGGATGTGGTGCGCATGGTTTCCCTTGCGAGAAGCGAGCGGTCTGCTTTGGCCCTCTCTCTTGTGGACATTCTGGTGTACCTCTATTGGAAGGTGCTCCGCACGTTTCCGGCGGATCCCGGAAATCCACTTCGAGACCGGTTCGTCCTGAGCGATGGTCTCGGCGGGCCCGCTCTCTACGCGGTGCTTGCGGCAAAGGGATTTTTCTCCCGGGACGAACTGTGGAGTTTCTCCCGCCTGGGAGCAGTGCTCCAGGGAATGCCTTCCCCGGGAAGGACTCCCGGGGTGGACGCCCCCGGCGGTCCTCCCGGCCAAGGGTTGGGAATCGCCCTCGGCATGGTCATGGCCCTCGGGAAGCGGCGGCGCGGTGGCGCTTTTTCCGCCTCCGGGATGTCCGGAGAGGAGACCGCTTCGTGTGTGCCGGCGGTGTTCTGCTGCATGAATCTGGAGGAGCTGCGGGAAGGATGTGTTTGGGATGCGGCCCGCGTCGCCGTCAGAGACGATGCTCTGGGTGGTTTCCGGGTGCTCGTGAACTCCCCCGGCTGGAACGGAAAGACCGAAACGTGCAGGGATGAAGAGATGGAGCGGTTTGCGTCGCGTTTTCGCGACCTGGGCTGGAAAGCAACTGTCGGAGACGGGCACGACTTCGCCTCTCTTGAAGAGGGATTTGCGGCGCTTTCCGCTCCGGAACGAAAAGACGGGACGGCCGTTTCTTCCGAACAAGGCGAACCCTGCGGCGTTCCGGGAGTGCTGTTTCTCCGGACCCGTTACGGGAAGGGCGTCTCCACCGAAGAAAACCGGAATGCCGCTTCGGAGGAGCGTCCGTTCTTCTCTCGCCCCCGTCTCGACAGTGCCCTGCGGGAGCTGGAGAGAAGAGGCGGCGGAGGTACCCCTGCCTCGCCGGAGGAGAGCGCCCCGGAAGATGCGTCGTTCCGCAGGGACATTTTCAACTCCTCCGGGAAGGAGGAATTTTTGTGAAGTATCCCGAAATGAAAGGCCCGGAAGATCCCGGAGGCCTCCTCGACGGGCTCGCGGAGCAGGTGGAGCGTCTGCTTGTTGTGGACGGAACGTTTCCGCTGCTCTCCCCCTGGAACGGTACTCTTGCGGCCTTCGCGGAAGCCCATCCCGAGGCCTACGTTTCTCTGGACGCCTCGGAGGCGACGGTGGTGCTCGCCGCTGCGGGCTTCGCCCTGGAGGGGTTTCGGGTTCTTCTGGGACCTGGCATGCCCCTGCTCCTCTCCCGGGCCTACGATCAGATCCGCAACGCCCTGGCCGTTCCGTTCCTGCCGGTGGTGCTTCTCGGAACGGCGCCGGGGCTTTTTCGGGGGGAGTGCGGCGCGGTCTTCCAACTGGTGGAGGACCTTGCCCTCGCGAGAAGCATTCCCGGCATGACCGTTCTTGTTCCCTCGGACGAGCGCCTCTTCGGAGATCTGCTCGCAGAGGCGCTCCGCATGCCCGGCCCCGTCTACCTGCGGTGCGACGTTTCCTCCCGGAACGTGACGGACCGGGAGGAACACCGTTCCTCCCGTCCTCTCCCGATCGGGGGCGGACGGCTTCTCCGAGAGGGGACGGATGTGACGGTCTGTTGCTGTGGTATGATGGTCTTCGAGGCTCTCGAAGCGGCGGAGGTGCTCGCCAAGCAGGGAGTCCAGGCGGAAGTGGTGGAGTGCTACAGCGTCAAGCCCCTTCCCGAACAGATCCTCCTCGCCTCGGTGCGTCGCACCGGAGCCTGTGTGGTCGCGGAGGAGCACAGCCGACACGGAGGCCTCGCCAGCGCCGTGGCGGAGGTGCTCTGCGAGAAATACCCCGTTCCGCTCCGCCGGGTCGGGATGGACGATGTTTTCGGCCAGAGCGGAAGCGCTCGGGAGTTGCACGAATATTACGCATTGACCCATCAGCAGATCGTCGGTGCCGCGGCGCAGGTGTGGGCTCTGCGGAGGAGAAGCTGATGGATGTTCGCATTTCGGGAGTGACGAAACTGTACGAGCCCGACATTCTGGCCCTGGATGGCGTGTATCTCACGGTCCCGAAGGGGGAGTTCCTCTACCTTGTGGGACAGACGGGATCGGGAAAGACGACACTCCTTCGTCTCATCACGCGGGAAGTCATGCCCACCAAAGGACAGATCGCGGTGGGGGAATATAACCTCAGGAAGATGAGCGCCTTCGATCTGGCCCTCTACCGGCGGGATCTGGGGGTGGTCTTCCAGGACTTCAAGCTCCTGCCGCATCTCACAGCCATGGAAAACGTGGCCTTCGTGCTCGATGTGATCGGCGTTCCTCCCGCAGAGGTGAAGGAACGGACGGGAGAGGTGCTGGAGCGAGTCGGCATGTGGCGCCGCCGTTTCCTTCGTCCTCCGCAGCTCTCCGGGGGCGAACAGCAGCGCATCGCCATTGCAAGGGCTGTCGTGAACGCTCCGAGCCTTCTCGTGGCGGACGAGCCCACGGGAAACCTCGATACGCACACCGCGGAAGAGATCATGCGACTCCTGCTCTCCATCAATGCCTCGGGAACGACGGTCCTCATGGCGACGCACAACCAGTTTCTTGTCGATGCCTACCGACAGCGGGTGTTGGAACTGCACATGGGACGGGTGGTCCGGGATGAGAAGCGGGGGAGGTACGAGCTGGATGGGGACTTTTAGGTACATTCTTCGCGACACGAACAGACTGCTCTTCCGTCACTGGGGACTCTCGCTGCTCACGCTCTTCACCGCCGTGGCGGTGTTCTTTCTCGTCGGCAGCAGCGCACTGTTCATGCTGAACACCCGCTATCTCGTGGCGAGAGTGGAGAGCGAACTCCTCGTGCAGGCCTATGTCAAGAGCGAGGCGCAGCTCCAGACCGTGGCCGACAAGGCCCACAAGATTCCCGGAGTCGCCTCTGTCCGGTGGGTCACCACGGCGGAAGCCATGGAGCGACTCAAGGCACGTCTCAAGGGACATGCCCAGGCCCTTACCATCCTGGGGGAGAATCCCCTTCCGCCAAGCCTGGAGATCGGGCTCGTCCGGGCGGTCGCGGCACCTTCCGTGGCTCGGGAACTCCTCGCCATGCCCGAAGTGGATGACGTGATCTACGCGGGAGGTCTGGCGGACAAGCTTGCCCGGGTCTCCCGATTTGCCACGCGATTCTCCATGTTCGTCCTCGTCATTGCCGTCACGGCAAGCGCCCTGGTGCTCTTCAACACCATCCGCATCTCCATCTACTCCAGGCGGGACGAGATCGGGGTCATGCTCCTCGTGGGGGCCACTCCCACCTTCGTGGCGCTGCCCTTCGTCCTCCAGGGCATGCTCCTCGGCATGGGGGGAGCTCTCGGCGCGTCGCTCCTCATCGGAGGAGGCTACGAGGCCCTCGTGCAGGGAGTAGAGGCCACGCTTCCCTTCGTGCAGCTCTTTCGGGACTCCTCCATGCTCCTCCGGCTGGGACTCATCCTCCTCGGAGGAGGTATCACGGTGGGATGGATCAGCAGTTGGATGGCCGTGGAGCGCTTCATCCGCCGGGCGCTTCGGCCGATGTAGTAGAGTAGGAGCGGCGGAGATGAAGATTCGAGGCGGGAGGATGGTGAGGGCGTGCGGAAACCCCTGATCCCTTCCGATGGAAGGACGACGAACCCCCAGAGATGTTTCGCGGGAAATTTGCGCGGTCCCGGAGAGACGGCCTGCGGCATCCGTTGTGTGGTGGCTTTCCTGGCGTTTCTGCTTCTCTGTCTGTCCCTGCCTGGAAATTTTTGCTTTGCCGAGACGGAGTCCCTCGCCGAACTGGAACGGCGCATCGGCGTTGAGGAGAAGCGCCTCGAAATCATCCAGAGGCAGCTCGATTTCCACCAGCGCAAGATCAAGGAGACCGCGGGAAAAGAACGGGATCTTCTGGCGGAACTCGGCAAGCTCACCGAGGACATCGGGGTGGCCCAGCAGAAGATCTCCGTCCTGCAACTCAAGCAGAGCCGGGTTCAGGAACGACTCAACCAGCTGAACACGCAGATCGAGGCGACCGTCACCCGTCTCGAAACAATCCGGAAACTTCTTCGGGAGCGCGTTGTGGCGCTCTACAAGTACGGAGGCATGGTGGAACTGGACCTTCTCTTCGCCGCGTCCTCCACCCACGAGGCCATGACCACCGCCTATCTCTTGAACCGGATGACCGAGGAGGACAAGCGCCTCTTCGAGGAGGCGGCGGCCCGCAAGAAACTTCTCGATACGTCCCGGGAGGAAGTGCTTCGCCAGAAGGAGATTCTCGCCGCTCAGCGGGCCGCGGCGGAACAGGAGCGGAAACGTCTCGCCGCGGCGGTGAAGAAACGAAACGAATTCCTTCAGGATGTTCGCGCCTCCAAGGGGTCACTCGAAGCCGCGGCGAAAGATCTGGCCCGGGAACAGCAGGAGATCGAACAGGTCATCCGGAGACTTCTCGTGGAGCGCCAGCGCCTGGCGGAAAAGAAGCGACGGGAAGAGGCGGAGAGGACGGGGCGGACGGATACGCTCCTCGTACGTCCGTCGGGGCCCCTTTCCTGGCCGCATCGGGGACAGATTACCAGTTCCTTCGGTATCCGGCAGCACCCTATCTTCCGGACGCGCATCATGCACACCGGCATCGACATCGACGGACGGGACGGAGATCCCGTGCAGGCCGCCGCCGCGGGAGAAGTCCTCTACGCGGGGTGGCTCAAGGGGTATGGCCAGGTGATCATCCTGGATCATGGCGGCGATCTCTCCACGGTGTATGCCCATCTTTCCCGGATGCACGTGGAGGAGGGAGCGCGGGTGACCAAGGGACAGGTGATCGGCCGCGTTGGCAGCACGGGCGTCGCCACGGGGAGTCACCTCCACTTCGAGGTTCGCGTGAACGGCGAAGCGAAGAATCCCATGCGCTATCTGGGGCGGTGACGCGGCCCCGTCTTGCTCGGGGTTTCCTTCGAAGAGAGGACCTGCAGAAAAGAGAAACGGTGGAAGAAGAACGCACATTCAGGGAGAAGAAATGCTGCCGATGCGGAAAGTGTGTAACGTTCCGGCTGCGGCTGCGTCAGGAAAAATTTCGCGAAGGTGAGAGTGGCGAACATGTGGAAGCGGATGCGGGATCTGCTCGGAGGCTTCGTGCTCGGCGGAGTGTTGGTGGGAGTCCTCGTGGGGGCCTCCGCCCAGAATATGGATCTAGCCCAGATAGTTCCCTTCAGGGCGCAGTCCCTGTGGTTGATGAAGCAGGCCCGGGCGATTCTCGAGACCTATCAGGTGGACGGAGAGACGCCCGTGTCGGAGGATGTCCTCGTCCAGGGCGCCATCAAGGGCATGGTCGCCGCCTGGGGCGATCCCTACACCCGGTACGTTGACCCCAAGCAGCTCAAGGAAGAGGAAATCGAGATGGAGGGGGAGTATGGTGGCCTCGGCATCTACATCGGCCAGCGGGATGGCCGGACCCTCGTCATCAGCCCCATCGAGGGAACGCCCGCGGACCGGGTGGGCTTGAAGCCCAAGGACGAGATCGTCAAGATCGGCGACGAGGTCATCATGGGGTGGGACCAGGACCAGGTGGTGAAAAACCTCCGGGGTGCGCCGAACACTTCCGTGACGGTATGGGTCCGCCGGGAGGGAGAGGATCAGCTTCTCCGGTTCGACATCGTGAGGGAGATCATCAAGATCAAGTCCGTCCGTTCGGAGATTCTCTCGGACGACCTTGCCTACATACGTCTGGTGCATTTCAACCAGAAGACCACGGAGGAGCTGCGAAACGCTCTCGAACAGACCCGGCAGAGCAAAGCGCGCGGAATCATCCTGGACCTCCGTAACAACCCGGGAGGACTTCTCAATACGGCGGTGGAGGTGGCGGACATGTTCCTCGACGGCGGTCTTGTGGTGGGCATGAAGGGGCGTGTCGCGCGCGCCAACGACGAACTTTTCGCCCGTCCAGGCGTGCGCACCCACCTGCCTCTGGTAGTGCTCATCAACGAAGGGAGCGCCAGCGCCTCGGAGATCGTGGCGGGAGCCCTCAAGGACCGGGGGCGGGCCAAAGTCGTGGGACAGAAGAGCTTTGGAAAGGGATCGGTGCAGACGCTCTTCCCTCTTCCCGATGGTTCCGGTGTGTATGTCACCATCGCCCGCTACTACAATCCCTCGGGGCGCGTCATTGACCACGTGGGGCTCGAACCGGACATCCTGGTGGAAGGCGAAATGGATCGGGACCACGATAAGGACGAACAGCTCAAGCGCGCCGTGGAGGAACTGAAGGCACTCCTTTCCGCACGCTGACCGAAAGACGAAACGGACGGAATTCCACCGAAGGTGAAGGCGCCTCCCTCCGGAGTGCCTTTCGCGGGCAGTGGAATTCCGCAGTTCTTGCGGATGACGAAAGAAGCGAAACGATGAGAAGACGACGGCATTTCGGAGCTCTTCCGGATGGACGGGCAGGCAATATGCAGCTCGCGTGGCTCGGAGTGCTCTTCATATTTGCGCTCGGACTGGGATTTCTCGGTGCGGCCTGGCTCTCGGGACGTTTCCCCCGGGAGGAGCGGTTCCCGGAGCAGGGGCTGCCTCTTGCGGAGCAGGCTCGCGTGTCGCCGGTTCCTTTTGCCGTCGTGTCCGGGGACGGAAAGGACAGCGTTTCACCGGCGGTGCCCGTGCCGACGCCCCAGGCGCAGACCCACGGATCCCTCACCTCCGAACCCGAGGACAGCCGCTACGCGCCCGTTGTGGAGGACATGCCCGACGGCGTGCTCGTCGTTCCCGGCAAGAAACCCATGGTGGGCATCGTCGTGGACGACTTCGGCTACAACGGCGCCATGGCTCGGGAGTTTGCCGAACTGGAGATTCCGCTCACCTGGTCCATCATTCCCGGGGCGGGCGGAACGGAAAAAGCGCGGAAGATCGCGGACGAAAAGAACATTCCCTACATGATCCACCTGCCCATGCAGGCCGTGACGGACGTCAAGGGGTCCCGGCTCTACAAGGAGAGCTGGATCCAGGAGGGAATGACCCCCGAGGAGATCCGGAGTGCCGTGCTGCGTTCTCTGGAGGAGCTTCCCGACGCGGTGGCCCTCAACAATCACCGCGGGTCTCTCTCCACCGCCTCCGCGGAACTTATGGGACCGCTCATGGATGTGTTGCAGGAGAAGGGGATTCCCTTCGTGGACAGTCGTACCATCGGCAATTCCGTTGCCTTCGCCACAGCTCGCGCCCGTGGTCTTCCCGTCCTCTACAACAGCATTTTTCTCGATCACGAGGTGGACGACAAATTCATGCGGAAGCAGATGAACAGGGCAATTTCCATCGCCGAGAGAAGAGGATGGGTGGTCGTCATCTGCCATATTCGCCCCCACACTCTGACCTATCTGAAGAGTCTGGCTTCCGAGAAATTCGATACCGTGGAGTTCGTCACGATTCCGAAGCTCTTCGGGGCAGTGAAACCCCTGGGGAAGGCCGGCGCTGTGGAATAGCGCAGGGGCGCCGTATCGTTGTGTTTCCCGAGGCCAGAGGGTACAATCAGATATCGTTTCCGGAACGATATGGAGGAATGCCTCCGCATGACGGAGATGCGCTTCCCCCCTGTGGGCCGTTTGGCGGTCCGCGAGGAAATCCGAGGAGGAATGGAACATGCCTGGAAAAGCGGAGGTCATCATTGGTGCCCAGTGGGGCGACGAGGGAAAGGGGCGCGTGGTGGACGCCCTGGCGGATCGGGTGGACCTGGTAGTCCGTTATCAGGGAGGAGCCAATGCGGGCCATACGGTCATCGTCGGGAAGGATAAATACATCTTCCACCTTCTTCCGTCGGGCATGCTCTACACGGGCAAGACCTGCGTGATCGGCAACGGCGTTGTGGTCGATCCTGGGCAGCTTCTGACGGAACTCAAGGACCTGCAGGACAAGGGGAAAGACCGGGCTCGTCTCGTGGTGAGCGGTGCCGCCCACGTGGTCATGCCCTATCACAAGGTGCTCGACGAGGCGGAGGAGCGTCTCCGTGGAAAAGGGCGCAAGATCGGCACCACCCACCGGGGCATCGGCCCCTGTTACGCCGACAAAGTCAACCGCATCGGCATCCGCGTGGAGGATCTCCTCGACGCGGAGGTGCTCCGGATGAAACTGCGCCAGAACCTCGAACTGAAGAACCTCTACCTGTCCAGAGTCTGCGGTGTCGATCCGCTCCCCTTCGACGACCTCTTTCGCACCGCTTTCGATTGGGGGAAATCCATCGCCCCCTACGTGGGCGATGCCTCCAGGGTCGTCAACGAGGCGTTGGACGCGGGAAAGGGTGTGCTCTTCGAGGGAGCCCAGGGAACCCTCCTCGACATGGACCACGGGACCTATCCCTATGTGACCGCCTCCACCCCCGTATCCGCCGGTGCCTGCACGGGAAGCGGCGTCAGCCCCACCCGGATCGACAGGGTTCTCGGCGTCGTCAAGGCCTACTGTACACGCGTTGGCGAGGGACCTTTTCCCACGGAGAACAAGGGAGAGATCGGAGAACGCCTCCGGGAAAAGGGGAGCGAGTACGGTGCCACCACGGGACGTCCGCGCCGTTGCGGATGGCTCGATCTCGTGGCCCTGCGCTATGCGGCCCGCGTGAACGGTCTCACGGGCATGGCGCTCACCAAACTCGACGTTCTCACCGGGCTCGATGAAATCCAGGTTGCCGTCGGATATGAGCTGGACGGCGAGGTCACGGAACACTTCCCCGGGGGCGGTCATCGCCTCGACAGGGTTGTTCCCGTCTACCGTTCCCTGCCGGGATGGAAAGAGGAGATCGGCGGATGCCGGAAGGTGGAGGACCTTCCCGAGAACGCCAGGAACTATGTGCGCTTCCTGGAGGACTTTTCCGGCGTGAAGGCGCTGCTCATCGGTGTCGGACCCGCCCGGGAGGAGACCATCCTCCAGGGACTTTAGCCCAGGAAAGGACAATGGCCGCGCACGCCCTTCCGAGCGGCCCGAAGGGGATCGCGGACGGTGCGGTGGAGAGGCTCCCATGTATCTGGGGAACGTGACATTTCTCGGAGAGAAAGACATCGAGGCCATCGTGAGAGTGGAGACGGCATGTTTTCCCTCTCCGTGGCCTCGTTCCATTTTCGTCATGGATCTGGGAAACTCTCCCTCGCGCCGCCTCCTCGGAGAACCCAAGGGGGCGGTCTATGTGGGCGTCTTCTCTCGGGAGACGCTGTGGGGGTACGGTGCCTGCCGTTGGGAAAAACAGGTTCTCTCCGTCATGCGCCTCGCCGTTCTGCCCGAAGCAAGGCGCTGCGGTTTCGCCTCGCAGCTTCTCCTCGCCATGTGCGTTCTCGGAGAGGAAGCGAAGTGTCGGAGAGTCCGCCTGGAGGTCCGGGAGTCGAACGACGGCGCCCGCGCCTTCTACCGACTCTGGGGGTTTTTCGCCACGGATCGGCAGAAAGGGTATTACGCCGAATCCGGCGAGGATGCCCTCGTTCTCGAAGCGGCCCTTCCCCTCGTGTTCTCGGACGAGGAAGATGCTTCTCTTCCGTGAGCACAAGGCGGTCGTGACTTCCTTGCGGTCCGCGTTTCCCCCGCCTCTTCGCGCGGCGGCTGCCCGGACAGCTGCAGGAACCCGGAAGAAGCAGCAGTTCATGCTCGCCGGGCGAAGGAGCAAACGGGCGCGGTCCTCTTTCTGTTGAAAAAACGAAGCGGAGAGACGAAATTTCGTTTCGATATCCAGTGAGGAAAGGAGGTGAACCGGTGGGCGAAGGGACTGTCCTCGTTCCCCTGCGGTCCGAAACGTACCGCTTCGGCGAGGGAGAGCGTGAGCCGTTCCGGACGGAATCACGACGCGACCGGGGAGAGCGCGGTCGGCCGTTTCTGGTCCGGAGACATCCTCTCCCGCCGGAAACGGCGACATACGAGTTTTCTTGCGTCGGAGCCGGCAACGTTTTCGTAGGCGGGAACGGGCAAGGAACCCCCGGGAATGGAGTTCTCCCGGGAGGGACACGCCTTTGTCCATCGCGTTCCGTGCGAAAAAAATATCTCTTGTTGGGCGTGGGGTTTTTGGGGTGCGCCGTCGTACTGACATCCCTGGAATGGGAGCCCGAGACGATTCTGCACCTTGCGACAGGATTTGTTCTGGGACTGCTGGTCTGGGGTGTTGCGTCGCTTGCGGCGAAGGACAAGTAGAACTTCCGGATTCTGGAGCGAACTTCTCCGCTACGCCTGCGGCCCCCTGGCGCGGCGTCTCGCCCTCTTGGATCGTGGATGCTGAACGGTCTCGGCTCCCTGCGGGTGCGGGTGAGCGCGGAGGATCTGGCCGGTGTCTGGTCCGAGGGTGAGGCCCTCTCCAAGAAGTTGTGTGCGTCAAGTTGTGCAAAAGGGTTTTCATGGTGTTTGGCGGCCGTCTGCGGGGATTCGCCTGTGGGATCTATCCGTTTTCCGGGCCGGAAATTCTCAGAGATATCATCGACAGCATGCAAAGTGCGTCGGGACTCAGGGATTCCTTCGAGGCCGTCGGGCAATATCTGCAACAATGCCGTCGGCTTGATGGATGCGAAGGTCGGACGTTAGGTGCCCTCCAGCAAGAAGCCTTCTGAACCGGTGAAATAACAAGTGCAAAAGGCCCCGCAAGGGGCCTTTCGCGTGTCCTTCGGGGTGGGCGGCCGTACGATCAACGGTCCTGAATTCCCAACGAGGACTTCAGTCCCGCCTGAAGGATCTGCGAGAAGTTCAGTCCCGCTTTTTCGGCGAGGACGTTCAGCCACAGCGGCACCGTGACGTTTTTTTCACCGAGCCGGCGCGCCGCTCCTCGCGGAAGATCGGGAGCCAGGCGTCCACCAGGCAAACCGCTTCGTTCGGGTTGGGTCGAAGATCGAAAATCCTGGACGGTGGCGGTACCGGCTCGCCGAGGTCCTCGGTGGCCACGATCCACGCTCCGAGGGCGTCCCGCGCCATATGCAGCTGAGAGGAAACGTATCGCGCCGCACAGAGAGCACTGGCTCGGGGAGAGGAAAAAGGCATGGCACGGGAGAGCGCGCTTTAGGTGTTCGGGTACGAGGGGGAAGAGGTCCGAACGGTTCTGCGGAACGGGGATCCGTGATTTGTGGCGGCGGATGTGTGCGTGGTGTTGGAGATCACCCGACTTCGCCGGGTTTGAAACGGGAAGCCTTGCAAACACCGGAAAGTGCATCTTGGGTGGGCACTACACAGCCCCTCTTTTCAATTCTGTGAAAAGAGGGGCTGTCGTTTGAGGCGGATTTTTCGGTCTCACCGTGTCTCGGGGCTCCGAAAGGTATTTCGAAAGGGAAACAGGAGATCTGCTCCCGGCTCGTTCAGTTCCTGCCCGTCCCTTCCCCCGCTGTTCCGTCTCCGTCCGTCCCGGCGCTCCGGATCCCTTTCCGGTTCCTGTATTTCCTCACCGACAGGATCTCCGTGTTCCCCAGTCCCCGGACGAGGCCCAGGGAACGGTAGATCTTCCGGGCGCTCTCGCTCATGGCCTTCGGGAACCGGTAGAGTTTCCCCGTCTCTTCGTCCTTCATGAGGGTGGACTGGACATCCAGCAGGGCGGTCCGGATGGCCCGGGCGCTCATCACCGCGTTCTGCCGGACCGCCACTCGGTGCTGGAGATGCCGGAGGAGGGCGAAGGCGAGGTAGGTGAGGGCTATGTGGGCCTCGATCCTGCGGGGTACCCAGTGATAGACAGGGCGGATGGAGAGGTCGTGCTTGTTCACCCGGAAGGATTCTTCGATGCGCCACAGGCTCCCGTAATGGGCGAGGATGTCCTGCGCTTCCGCGGCACTTTCCGCGGGCAGGTTGGTGATGACTCCGTGAAGGCCGTCCCACCGGCTGTCCCGGAGGATCTTCTCTTCGTCCAGGATGTAGCGGTCCTGTCCGTTTGAATTTTCAAGGGAGAGGTATTTGTTCGTTCCCCGGTTGGTGACAAGGCTTTTTCCCGGAAGAGTCTTCTTCCCCTGCAGTTTTTTCCGCAGTCGGGCCAGAAGCCGTTCCCGGTCGGAGGCGTCCTTCCGGGCTCGCCGTTCACTCCAGGTGACGAGCAAATTTCTCCCGTTTCCGAGGGGGACGGAGTACCAACGGGAAGGGCTGCACGTTTCTCTCTCACCCTCCGGGAAGACAGGCGAACCTCCGGGCAGGGGGGAGTAGTTCCCGGCGTCCAGGATTTTCTCCCTCATGGTCCGGCTGAGACCCCGGAGTTTCGCTCCCACGACGAAGGAGCATCCCGCCTTCTCCACTTCGTGCAGGTTCTCTTCCGTGAACATGGCCCGGTCCGCCACCACCACCGCCTGCCGGGGGGAGAAGGTCTCCATGCATCTCCTGAGCACAGGCACAAGAGTATGCCCTTCAAAGGTGTTTCCCGGGAAAAGGTCGTACCAGAGGGGAAATCCTTCCGGCGTCACCGCCAGGGCGAGCACCACCTGGGTCTCCTGTATCCTGTTGTCCTTGCTGTACCCCGACACCCTCAGGGCATCCGCCTCAAAGCTTTCGAAATAGAGGGTGGTCACATCGAAGAGCAGCAGCGACGCCTTCGTCTCGAAGAGGGACGCGGTCTCCCGCGCCACGATCTCCCTCACCCGGTCCGTCTTCTTCGCCAGGGCGTCCATCATTCGGTAGATCCTGTTCAGCGACATGTCCGTCCCGCCCTCGTCCTCCAGCCAACGGGACATCCCCCGCTTGCTCGAAGGATTGGCGAGGGCGCAGGCGAGGCATTTCTTCAGGACTTCCGTGTTCCCCTTCCCACGGCTGGATACCCCGAAGATCGCCTCGAAGCCCAGGGAGGAGAACAGGCTCTCCACGACTTCCCCCGGCCCTTCCGTCACCTGTTCCAGGTTCTTCATCCCCCGGAGGCTGACCCGCTCCCCGTCCCCGACCGGCCGCTCCCACGCCTCTTCGTTCTCGAGGAGGGAGAACCCCGGAAGAGAGGGCTGCTCTCTCTCCTCCATCTCCAGAATGAGCTTCCGCCCCAGTTCCCGGAGCTCGGAGAGCTGCTTCTCGTCGTGGGCTATTCCCACGTGCTGGAGAATGACCTGGGAGACCCGTTTCCCGGTGCGGACGGATTTGACGATCTGGACTGATTTTCGCGGACTGAGCTTTGAGGATTTCACCCGGATATACATAAAGGAAGTATATCCGGAGAAAGACAATATGCCAATAGGGCAAATATGCTAGGCACTACATTTTGATTTCCGGCTTCCCGATCTTCTGAACCCCCATGAACACTGCATCCCTTTTTTCAAAATCCTTGTTTTCTCGGGAAAAACGGCGAAGTCGGGGAAAAAGGCATGGCACGGGAGAGCGCGCTTTAGGTGTTCGGGTACGAGGGGGAAGAGGTCCGAACGGTTCTGCGGAACGGGGATCCGTGATTTGTGGCGGCGGATGTGTGCGTGGTGTTGGAGATCAGTAACAATCGGGATGCCATGGGAACGCTCGACGACGATGAAAAGGGCGTCGCCATTACCGACATCCTTGGAGGAATGGAGCCTCTGAATAAGGCCGCGTCAGCCCCGAAAGTGCCTCGCAGAGCTTGATGCGACCCGAGTCAAGGGAAAGCGAAAGACCTTTATTCAGAGCTTCCGAATGACTATCATCAACGAATCTGGCCTCTACTCCCTGGTTCTCCGCTCGCGCATGCAGGGGCTCTCGAAAACGATAAAGGGGCTCGTTGGGGTTGCGGCGAGCGTACAAGCGATTCGTGCCCTGGGTACTTCCTTCATCAACGCTGCCACTCAAATGGAAGGATACCAGACCAAACTTCGCGCCGTCATCAAGGACTCCTCGGCCGCGGATAAAACCTCCGTTTTGGTTGGATAGTAACTTTGGTGTCCGATATTTTCAACGTACCTCATGGCGCACATGGCTTCAAGCGATGAAACGGCGTTTCGGTACGGGGTATTCAGTGTGGCGACTGTTGCGGACAGAAATATCAATCTCCTTTCTTTTCGCGGGTGCGAACGGGAGATTGTGAGGATGAAGAGTGGCGTTTCTGAACCGCTTCCCTATGCAAAAAAACGGCTCCGACGAAAACGCCGAAGCCGGTAAAAATCACATGGTGGGCGACACAGGGCTCGAACCTGTGACCTCTTCCGTGTGAAGGAAGCGCTCTTCCGCTGAGCTAGTCGCCCGTGACGGAACCAGTATCCATCAGTATCCGAAGTAGTGGAGGGTTCCACAATCTCCCGCTGTAGCTCTTCCCTATCGGAAAAAACCTAGCGCGTGATTTTCAAGGTTCGTGCGGAAATGTCAACCATGTAGCCTAACTTTTAACGACGCCTGACCTATCAGGGGCGTCTTTTTTTGTGGTCAGAATTCGTCCACGAGAAATTCAGTCTTTCCCTTTCGACCGGGTTTTATCTCCCGTCCCCTAGCTTCCGCTTTTTTCTGAGCATTTTTCTGCTGATAAAACCGATGTTTCATTCCGGGATGATAAAGCCTTCCTTTATGAGGACCAGCCTCCCGAACAGCAAGGTCCTCTTCCTTGAAATAGAATCCCGATACGAAACACCTGCGTGGTTGGGTCTTGGAAGGTCCGTCATGAAAAAAAGCCTGACTTGCCTGGAGCCAAACAGCGGCTAAAAGGTTTTCAGGCACAAAGACAGATCGGGCGGAATCGCCATAGAGTATCCGTTGTGGAGTAGAGGGGTATCGCTTGGTCATCCGATTGAAAAAAACCACAAGCCCCCGATATACCGTCCTTTTAAGGGTCTCTCCAACAACTATTGGGATTTTGATGTTTTCCCCCTTTGATTCGGCGTGGATTTTTAGGATAACACTATCCTTGAAACGCGAGATATAACCGGAGAGGTCTTTGCTGTCGTCGTGGTCTCCGATTAATCGGAGAGCTGCGCGCACAAAAGAAGCCTCTAGTTTCCATTCGGAGACCGATTCAAGCCGCGCCGCTTCGATCTGTCCATTTTTCCCGAAGTCAAGTGGAATCCCTGGACGCAGCGGACCAAACTCCGAAGCGAATGTCAAAATTTCCTCGTCGCTCTCAAGTTCAGCGAACCTCTGGAAAAAGGCTTTCGGAAAATCCTTTTTTCTCCCTCTCCCCTTACCCTTTTCTTCCTCCTCAACAAAATAAGCATTTCGAGCTGTAATCCGTCGCCCTATTGGAAGGAGGAGCAGACCGGGCGCTTCTCCTTCACGAGGAAGGACCTTCGTATTTGGAACCCCCTTTACAGGAAGAAAATCCCCGTCAACGACTTCGCCGCTCTCGACCAGCCGGTATCCCCTCTCGGGCTTGGCATTGAAAAAAACTCCCTCTGTCGGTGGGTCAAGATATTCGGTGGACAGTTCTTCCACCCTATTCCCTCCCAAAAAAGATGACCATGTTTCCTACTCGAATTATATATATACGTCTGTAGAATTGCAAGTGGGAAATAACAGAATACGTGCCGAAGCCGTACCGGACGCAAGAGCGGCAAGCCGGGAACCAGACAAGAGCGGAAAACCGCCTTCGTGTGACAACCGGGGGACTAGAAAGCATGAAGGATGTGAGGACATGGAGACGAAGATTAAAGCCGTTCTCAGGGAAAAAAGGATGACGGTTCATCAGATGCACAGGGAAGTCGGCGGGAATAGGGCTTATTGCTACCAGGTGGTTTCTGGCTTTTGCCGGGCAACGCAGCCAATGCGCGAGCGGATAGCTTTAGTCTTCGGGCTGCCGGTAGACGAACTTTTCGACGAGAACGGCATGGCGAGAAAGTAATGCCGCCTTCCGGCTGCAACCGGGAGACGGCGTTTTCTGCCCCGTTGGACGGGGAGAAAGGAAGAATTGACATGAAGATTATATCACGCTCTGAAGTCTTGATGAACAGCCTGTTCGTGATCATCGCCGTAGTTGTGGGGGTTGTGCTTGATGCGCTGCTTTTATAACGCAAAGGGTATCGTCTTCGCTCGCCTGGACGATGACGGCGTTCTCCGCAAAAGCGAGCGGCAACGGGACAGGTTGAGGGTCACCGGCGGACGAAGCCACGCCATTGACGAGAGTCTGTTGGATGAAGTCCTCCGGTCAGGAGGGAGGCTCCTCGAAATCACAGAGAAGGGAATCTCCGGCGAGACGCGGATATTCAGAATCCCGCTCGAAGATGTCCGACGCTACGGAAAGCGGCTGACGCTCGCCGGGATATCCCGTTGGACTGTTCCGCTCCCATGCTGCGAACTGGTCAGAGGACCGGAAGAGGAGTGGCGGCTGACCGCCCGCAATGAGATGTTACAGGCGGAGACCCGCCGGGATGAGGTGCAGGAAATCCGCGCCGTCCAGGGGATGCTTTTTTCCGATGAGGAAAAGTCGTACTGGCGGACCAGGATGGTGCATGAGTCATGAGGGCAATACAAAACATCGCCCCCCATGATCTTGTGGATCGGATCAGGTCAAACGTCCCGGAGGAATTGCAGGACCGGCGGCAATGGTGCCTGTGGAAGATTGGCGGAGACAGGAAGATTCCTTTGTCACCCTGGGGCGGATATGCGAGCTGCACAGACCCCAAAACTTGGGGAACCTTCGACCAGGCGGAGGAGGTGTTCCTCAAAAACGCCAATGTCTGCCGGGGCTTCAATCTGGCAATGGGCGACGGTCTCGCCGGCATGGATCTTGACGACGTAGTTACAGGCGGGACCGTCTCGCCGCTGATGACGCTGTTTTTGAACCACCTGGGTAGCTACACCGAATTCTCACCAAGCGGGACGGGACTGCATAGTTTTTTCCTGTGTGACCGGGAGCATGAGAATAGAAAAACCCATGCCGTCGAACTCTATTTTCAGGCGCACTTCCTGAGTGTCACAGGTGATGTCTTCGAGGGACGGGACCGGCTGCGGACGGCTGACGTTGGAGCGGAACGAATCCTGACGGCACTCCGACCACGGAAGCCCTTATTGCCCCGCGTCCCTCTGAAGGAGATCCCGGAGAGCGATTCCGAACTTCTGGAAAAGATGTTTGCCTCCAGGGTGGGCGGGAAGATCCGCCGCCTGTGGGACGGGGAATGCTGCCACAAGACGCCATCGGAGAGCGACATGGCTTTAATGGGGTACCTGGCGTATTGGTGCGGCGGGAACACGGACCGGATGATTTCCCTTTTCCTGACCTCGGCTCGGGCTGAGAGAGCGAAGGGACAGAGGGCAGACTACTTGCAGCGGATGGCGGGAAAGGCGGCGCGGAACCCATGACGGAAGCACTACTCGAAGAAGAAATCATCCGTGAACCCACCATTGCAGACCTGCTCGGCGACGTCCACAGAACCGACGTGGGGAACGCCTCCAGGCTCGCCTTCCTTCACGGAGACAAGCTGCGATGGAGTCCATCCCTGGGATGGTTGCGCTATAACGGCAAATATTGGGAGACCTCGGATGACGTGATGGTAGCGGGATACGCTCGCGACGTGCCGCGTCAGATTCTCGAACAGGCTGCGGAATCCGACGAGCCGGGGCTCCGGTCCCTTTTGTGTGAATGGGCGATTGAATCAGAGAAGAATTCTTCCATTCGGGCAATGGTGAACCTGCTGAAATCTGAACCGGGCATCAGGGTTGAAGCCGACGCCCTGGACAGGAACCCATGGCTGTTGAACGTTAGGAACGGAACCCTGGACCTGAAGACCGGAAAGCTGCTCTCCCATAACCCCGGTGATCTGATAACAAAAATGGCGGGGGCATCCTTCGATCCCGACGCGCAATGCCCCCGGTGGGAGCGGTTCATCCTGGAGGTGATGGACGGGGACGAAGACCTCGCCGGGTATCTTCGGCGGTTCTCCGGGTACACATTGACCGCTTCGACGAAGGAACAGGCATTCCTTTTCTTCAGCGGCATCGGCGCGAACGGGAAAGGGCGTTTCGTTGAAACACTCGCCCATATCCTGGGCGACTACTCCGCGCCTCTCTCACCTGCGGCGCTCACCGTGAAATACGGAGACTCAACCACCAATGAATGGGCGGGGCTGCGGGGAATCCGGTATGCCTACTGCGGAGAAATCGAGCCCGGAAAGGTCCTGGACTCGGCATTAATCAAAACACTTACGGGAGAGGATACGCTGAGAGTGAGGCATCTTTACAGGGAATATTTCTCCCTGAAGCCCACCTTCAAATTAACCTACTCGGCAAACGGGCAACCGAAGGTACGGGATACAAGCTATGGCTTTTGGCGGCGCTGCAAACACGTCCCTTTCAACGTCTCGTTCTCCGGTGAAAAGCGAGATCCCCACCTACAGGAAAAACTCAACGCCGAAGCGAGCGGAATACTGAACTGGTGTCTGTCTGGACTGAGTGAATGGCTTTCCGGCGGTCTGAAGGAGCCCGGCATCGTCTCACAAGCAACAAAGGAATACAGGGACGATCAATCGGTGATCCGGGCTTTTCTCGACGACATGACCACAAAGATTCCCGGTCATTGTGTCCCGCTCCAAAAGCTGCACGAAACCTTTCTGGAATGGGCGAAAAGGAACGGGGAGCGGAACCTGTCGAACAGGGCTCTAAAGAAGGAACTGGAGCAAAACGGCGTTACCACGAAGAGAGGGGTAATCGGCGTCCTGGCTGAAAATATCGGGATTCTGAACACGGAAGAGGAATAGGGGCATATGACGGAATGACGGAAATCTTCAATTTTAGTAAAACGGAAAAAAACGCACGTAAGGAGCACTTTCCTAAAAATGAAGAAAATCGTCATTCCGTCATATTAAATCTTTTTTAACTGGAGGGCTTGGAAGATGGGAAGGACAAAAACATCCCCTGTGTCCACAGCAGGGGGAGGAAAGTGATGCGCTACCTTCAGATAGAGGAAAGGCTAGCTGACGGATATATCTGTCCCTGGAGGAATTCGGAGTGCCTGGGGATGAACTGCATGTGTTGGTATCCAAGCGAGGACCTGGACGGTTTCGGAAGATGCGGGCTTGTGCCCGGCGAGGAGGATTGACAAAGAGCCGGGCGCGTCCCTTCCCTTCCTCGGGGGAGGGTGGTAGGGGGGGGCGGTTCAATCCCTGGAGAGCGTGTCCGACGTCCACGCGGCGGGGAGACGGGCGGAATTTTTTGATTGGATTATTAAGGGGGGTTTAGTCCTTTATGGCGCGATTGAAAAAGAATGCAGCATTGCGAATACTCGAAGGAGTGCCGGGACAAAGCCGGGTTGCTCCTGTGGTCGAAAAAGGAGAGGTCCCGGAGTGCCCGGAATGGTTAACCGGTATTGCCCGGGAAGAATGGAACCGGGTTGCCCCTGCGCTTCATGCGGCGGGATTGCTGACCGGGTTGGACGTATCCGCGCTTGAAGGGTATTGTGCTTGTTATGGGAAATGGCGGGAAGCTGAGCAACGGCTTGCCGATGAGGGGCTGACGATACTCACTCCGAACGGCTGCGTACAGGCGCATCCATGCCAAAGCATCTCGAACCAGGCACAAAAATTGTTGCTCGCCTGGACAAAAAACTTCGGGTTGTCTCCCGACAGTCGGGGAAGGATGGAACTGCCGCCTGCGCCGCCGGCAATGGATGAGGATTCCCTTTTCCTAAAAAAACTCATGGACCATACGCCGGGGAGGTAAACTTACCCCCTTACCCAAAAGGCGCGGAGACGCGTTCCTGATTCCAGGGCGGCGGTTTATGAAATGGAGGTCCTGGAGATATGACCTCCCCCCCTGGGGTATAATCAATGCAACTCTGTTGCACGGAGGTGGCGCTCATAAGGAATCCCTTCTTGGCTTGTGCGGAGCGCAGCCTCCGACTGTATCCGACATGGAACAAGATAAAGTCGGAGGTGGAGCGGGAACTCCGGCGGGCTTCCCTTCCCGGGGGTTTCTCCTCCGGGACGAAGGTCCAGGGAGGGGAGCACGCGCCGCAGCAGGAGCGCTATCTCGAACGCCTTGACAGTAATTCCCTGTTGTACCGGCTGAACAGGAATTGTGAGCTGGTGGAGAGAGCGCTCCGGGAGTTGACGGACGAAGAGCGGGAGTTTGTTGACCTGTTCTGGTGGCGTGACCTCACCTGTGATTACGGCTCTCATGAACAGATCGTTGGTAGGGAACTCGGGATTGCTGATCGGTCGGTCTGGCGGTGGCGCCGGCGTATCCTGGAGAAGATAGAGCCGTCCCTCCGTGGGATCGATCCTGGGGTAAGGTGAGGATAATGTCTCCTTCAGGCATTGAATTCCTTGAGCATTGCCGGGCAGTCTACCAGGGCAAAATAGACCGGTTCCTGTGTCCCGAATTCGAGAAGGCTTTCCGTGAATATGCTGAATCCATAACCGCCCCGCAGTTTGGGGAAAGGGTGCAGCGGTCCAGGACCTCGGAACACGCGGAACGGTTCACAGACATGCTGCTCGAATTCCATGGAGAGCGGGACCGGCGGGTGGAGGAATACCAACGGCTCATTGACCGGATAGATGACGTCCTCGAAGGGCGGGCAGGGGAATTCCTGACGGGATCGGCGGCGCTGAAGTGGGTACGGGGTGAGGACGAAAAAAGCCCCTCGGGATGAGGGGCTTTCTCCCGTGTTGGTCGCACCGACGAACACGTAGCCGTCAAAGAGAGAGACAGCCGCGCTCCCCAAGGAAAATCGGGTTTGTCAATAAATGACAAAACCCGAAAAGCGCCGCCGAAGAGATAGCCGCCCCTCAGTTTGAACCTTAGCAAACCTTAATAACTCCCCAAGGAAAAGAGCCTCCCGGCGCAGGAGGCTCCTTCACCTTGCGGCGAAAAATAACGGTTCGTTACTTTTGCTCCTTCCCCTTGTGGGACAGTATCACCGCCGTCAGTCCAACGGATAGACCGCCTCCATTCCATGAGCCTTTCTGTAGACGTTCTGCCCTCGGCAGACAATGGGCGTTATCCAATGTTCCGGGTGGCGCCGCGCCACGGCTCCAAGGATATGTTCAATCTCAATAAGCCGCCTGGTGTTCCCTGCTGCCTTGCACCGTTCATATTCCCGACCCAAGCGGACCAGAAACACTTGCACCATCATAGGCAACGGCTCCATGGTGATCCTCCTTCCTTGGGCGTCATTCCAGCCTCGGCGGGACGTTCATTCCATGGATATACTGGTAATCGTCGCCGTCCTCAGTCTCGAACCACTGCCGGTAAAAATCGGTGTAGGCGTGCGGTTCCCCGTCGTTTGTGGCGCTTCCCGGTAGAGTGAATTCCCCGGACGGGGCTTCATCCTCGAACATCGCGAGCATGGCGCGTTTATCGGCGGCGCTGCCGACGCAATATTTCCAGTGCTGTTCCATCCAATTGAAAAAATGATCCGCGTTGACGTTGTGATCCGTAATGGTCTGGATCATCTCAGGCGTCCTCTATCAGGTCCGAAAAGTACTCCGCATAATCCTCCGGTTCAAGGTGTTCCTGTGCCCACTGAAAAGCCTCTTCCCTCGAAAGGGGAGTGATAGCCTCGCCACCGGCGGTGGCGTTGCCGTGGCTTTGGGCGTAGTGCGATTTCGCGCCGCCACTACCCGCAAGGAAGAAATTTCCCTTCGAGGTGAGGTACAGCTTTTCCTCGCAGTACTCGAAGTCGGACGTCGAATAGCCGTTCCACCATGTGCCAATTTCCTGCGATGTTTCAGTGCGATACAGTTTTCCTCCGATGATTCTTTTCATACTGTGATTCCTCCTTTTATGTGATGTCCCTCTCGTGGGACTTGAACCCGATATACCCTCCAGGACACGCCAGAACGCCCCCAGAAGCCTTCCCTCTCTTTGAGGGGTATGATTCATCCTCTTAGGGTAAAATAAACGCTCCTGAGGCGTTCTGCGGGGTCATTTTACGCCTTCCTCCTCCGCCGGTTCTCCAGAACACCGGAGACGACCGCCGCTTTCCCATGGGCAGCCTGGAGATCATGCACGTCGAGATGTTCGTAAAATTTCGCAGTCGTTGAAATCGAGGCATGACCAAGTAGGGCAGCGGTCAGGGCAATATTCCCTGTGTTCCTGAGGAATTCCGTTGCGCACAAATGACGAAGACCGTGAATCTTCATCCGCTCGCCTATGCGGTCAGATACCCTGCGGATCTGATATCCGAAGACGGACGGGTTTAGCTGCCCTCCGGTCTCGGTTGGAAACATCCAGGAAGATCGCCACTCCGGCAGCCTGAGACCGATAAACCGCTTAACCTCCCTTCCCACCTGTGGCGACACAGGGACAGTTCTTCCTGTGCGCGTCTTGCTTGTCTCCGGTCGAACGGTGAGGAGGAGAGCATGGTCGTCGAAGTCTTCCACCTTGAGACCGCACAACTCGCCTCGACGAAGACCCGTATCGAGGGCAAGGAGGAACATGGCGTACAGGCGACGCTCCCCATACCTGGAGAGATCTAGGGCATCGAGGAAGGCTTTCACGTCCTCCAGGGCGGGAATATCTTTCCGCTTGCCCGGCACAGTACACTTGATGTTTTTCATGGGCGTATCCTCGAAGATTCCCTCTTCCACGAGAAACCGACAGAAGACCTTCAGAACCTTTATCCTGGTAAACCGGGACCACTCCTTTTCCGGTTCGGAGATGAACGGCAGTATTGCCGCTCTCGGGTTCTGGAGAAATTCGGGATATTCTCTGAGGAACGGCTGAAGGATATTTCGATACAGGGCAATGGTGTTCGGTGATAATCCTTCGGCTTTCCTGATGGAGCAGAGAGCATCGAGGGCGGCATGGGCGTCACGGTACGGGGTGTTTAGCGTGGCAATGGCTGCGGGCATGATTATCAATCTCCTTTCTTTTCGAGGGTACGAACAGGAGATTGTCAGGTTTGGGAATGTTGTTTCTGTAGCGCTTCCCTATACAAAAAAAGGGCTTCTGCACATTTGCAGAAACCCTGTCATTGCACATGGTGGGCGACACAGGGCTCGAACCTGTGACCTCTTCCGTGTGAAGGAAGCGCTCTTCCGCTGAGCTAGTCGCCCTCGAACGACGGTCATTATAGCGGGCTTTTTTCTTCTTTGCAAGCGCCAGTCGTCTTCGTGCATGTTCGAACGGCGGAGGCCGTCGTGTGTGAAAAAACCGACGGCGGGGGAGATGTGGGGAGAGCGTCTTCGGCGATGTTCGCGCCGAGGCTTGCAGTACCTTGTGCGACGACGGTGGAAACGCGGGGGTAACGTGCAATATCTTTCGCAAAATTTGAGAGGAGTAGATCTTTCCAAAACAAGACGAAGGCGGGAGCTTTTTCGCGGGAAGAGGTAGCTGCGTCCTAGTCGAAAAGGATTGAAAAGAGTAGAATGTTCGCGGGTTCGTTTTTGATTCGCAAAACGGTTTGACGGAGGAGGAACGGCGTGTCCTATTCCATGCTGGAAGAGATTTCGGAATTTTGGAGCGGATTCGGGTTCGAGCCTTGGCAGTGGAACGGAATGAAGGGGGTGGCCCGATCGATGACATTCCGAAAGGGATCGTTCATCGGAGAAGTGGCTTCCTACGAGGCGCGCGACCGTATCGTCTGGCAGCATACGGGAGAAGCGCACGTCGAGATGCTGCTTCGCGACACGGAACCCGTTCGGAATGTGATGACCCAGCGCTTTCTCCTCATCGGCGAAGAAGAGGACGTGAAACCGCGTCTTCGTGCGTTCCGTTGGGGATTTTGCGGTTTCGTGGAGGTGTTCCGGTACCGTTTCGGCGGCCGGGGACATAAGAAGTTCAAGGATCTGGTGGCACTTTCCGAGGCGGCTCTCGCCTATGCCCGGAAAAAGCCGTTTTCCGCCTGAGGAGAAAGAGAGACGGACGCGAAAGCGGTGTGCGTGCGGATGTGATCGTCTGGAGGTGATGCGTGCGCAGAGGTTGAAGTGGAACTGATTCAAAGAGGCAGGATTGGGGAAAACGCAGTGTGTACTGTACATTGGATTCGTTTTCATAGTTTTAGGGGGTGAAAGATCTTGCTGTCCATGATGTTCATCGGTGCTACGGTATTTTTCATCATCGCCTATGTGGTGTACGGCAAATTTCTGACCAACGTCTTCAATTTGAACGACGACAACAAAACGCCCGCAGAGGTCTATTTCGACGGTGTGGACTACGTTCCCGCCCATCCGGCGGTTCTTCTGGGACACCACTTCGCATCCATCGCCGGAGCGGGGCCCATCGTTGGTCCCATCACGGCGGCGGCCATGTTCGGATGGCTCCCCGCCTACATCTGGTGCCTCGTCGGTTCCGCCTTCATCGGCGGTGTGCATGACATGGGAGCCCTCGTCGCCTCCATCCGGCACAAGGGACTCTCCGTGGGCGAAGTGGTGGAACGGTGGATCGGTCACAGAGGAAAGAAGCTCTTCCTCACCTTCACGTGGCTGGCCCTCGTCCTCGTTGTGGCGGTCTTCATGGAACTTGCTGCCCAGACTTTCGCCGCGGATCCCGCCGTGGCCTTTTCCGGAACGCTCTACATCTTCATGGCCCTCATTTTCGGCGTACTCATCTACCGAATGGGGCTCTCCCTCTTCATCAGCACCCTCGTCATGGTCCCCATCGTCATCGGGGCTGTCTTCTACGCGGACAGCGTCGAATGGGTGCCCCAGTTCTTCGCCTTCGGCAGGGATCTCTCCACGCCCGAGGGCAAGGCATCCCTAGTCAACCTGTGGCGGGTGGTCCTTACTGTGTACATCTTCGCCGCCTCGGTCCTGCCGGTGTGGCTCCTGCTCCAGCCCCGGGACTACCTGGCGTCCTACCTGCTCTACTTCTCCGTCGCCATCGGCGCCATCGGCATGATCTTCGGGAAGCAGTTCGACGTCTCCTCCTTCCCGGCGTTCACGGGGTTCACCTCGGCCAAGGGGGACTTCCTCTGGCCCATTCTCTTCATCACTGTGGCCTGCGGCGCCATCTCGGGATTCCATTCCCTTGTGGGCAGCGGTACCACGGCGAAGCAGATCCGGCGTGAGAAGGACGCGGTGCTCGTGGGATACGGCGCCATGCTCATCGAGGGCATCGTGGCGGTCATCGCTATCGGCACGGTCATGATGGCGGGCAAGATCCTCGAAGGCGGCCCCAACATGACCTACGGGAAGGGGCTCGGCCAGTTCGCCTCCCTTGTGGGGATCGATCCCAGGATCGGTGCCTCCCTGGGGCTTCTGGCTCTGAACTCCTTCATCCTCACCTCGCTTGACACGGCGACGCGTCTTGCCCGGTACCAGTTGCAGGAGTTCACGGACATGAAGCTCGACAGGTACACCGCCACCGCCATCGGTGTCGGTGCGGCGCTTTTCCTCGTGTTCTACAAGACCGGGGGCAAGGCGGCGTGGCAGCTCATCTGGCCCGTCTTCGGCGCGTCCAACCAGCTCGTGGCGGCCCTCGCCCTGCTCGCCATCGGCGTGTGGCTGAAGCGGGGACTGAAGAAGCCCAACGGATTCGTCATGGTGCCCATGCTCTTCATGTTCGTCACCACCATGGCGGCGCTGGTGCTCCTCATCAAGGCGAACCTGGCGAACCATCTGCTGGCGGGCATTTCGGTCCTGCTGGTCATTCTCGCGCTCCTGATGGCGAGGGAGGGGTTCGGCGCCCTGCAGAAGGGGCCCGAAAAGTAGCGGTTTTTCCGAAGAGAACATGTTCCGGAGCGGAGGGCGAGGGGCTGTGATCCTCGTCCCCCGCTCCGGGGATGCGCCCGGAAGCACTCTGGCGGAGAGACGGGATTGTACGGGGTGTAACGGCGGAACTCCGTCGGGAGCCCGGCGTTTTGCGTCGGAGGAAAGACAGTGGCCGAAGGAGCATGAAGCAGGGGAGCCTCAAGGCTCCCCTGCTTCATGCTCCTTCGGCCACTGTGTCTTCGATGTGTTGCTCTTCGTGTCGCTCTTTTCGCGCTGCCGTTCGGATTCGGCGGTATGTGGAGGAAGACTTCCTATTTGACACTGTAGGATTTGCTTCCCCACTGCTTTCCCTTGAGAGGCGTTCCCGACACGAGTTCCACAAAACGGCTCAGGCATTTGGGACATTTGAGTCCCGTCGGCTTTTTGTCCTCCACGTCGAACTGGTGGCCGCAGGAAATACACCGGAACGTCCGCATACCGCACGTCACCTCCCCGCATCACAGAATCATCTTTCCGCGAAAATTATAGCTTTCCCGGGAGGCAAAGAAAAGCCCCCGTTTCTCGATGCGCTGCGAAGCGCCTGCGATCAGAGAAAAAGCAGGCCGAGAAGCAGGGCGAGGAGAAGCGAGGGGAGCATGTTTACCACCCGGATCGCCTTGATCTCCAGAATGGAGATGCCGAGTCCGAGCAACAGCAGGCCTCCCACGGCGCTCACCTCGTTGATGAGGGGTTCCGAGAGGGTTGACTGGAGTGCGCCTGCGAAGAGCGTGAGCGCTCCCTGATAGAGGAAGAGGGGCACGCTCGCCAGGAGGACGCCCGCTCCGAGAGAGGCGGCGAGGGCGATGGAGGCGATGCCGTCCAGCAGGGATTTGGCCATGAGGAGGTTCGGAAATCCGCCGAGCCCTTCTTCGATGGCGCCGAGAATCGCCATGGAGCCCGTGCAGAAGAGGAGCGACGTGGTGACGAATCCCTCGACGAACTTGTCGTCTTTGGAGCCGATGCGGCGCTTCACTTTCTCGGCGAGACGGCGGAGCGCTCCGTCCAGGTCACAGAGTTCGCCCACAAGGGAGCCGCCCACGATGCTGAAGATGAGAATGAGGAAGTTCTGTGTTTTGGTGGCCATGTGGATGCCGAGAAAGAGCGTGAAGAGCCCGATGGCCTGAAAAGTGATGGTGCTGAAGCGTTCGGGAAGTTTTGAATGGGCCGAAAGGCCGAGAATCCCGCCGAGAAGGACGGCGATGGCGTTCGTGAAGCTTCCCAAGGCGGGAATGTGTTCCAGAAATGCGGTCATGAAGAAATCCTCCCCGGAGTGAATGGATGGCGCGCCCTCGTCTCTTGCCCTGGAGAGTGCCTCGTGGAGGGTTTTCCTCTGGCTGGGAAGCACGTGGAAGCGCTGCGAACGAGACCTGGCGACGCCGACAAGTATAGCCCGGAATATCCCTTTTGGAGAAGAGCTGAAGATCCCGGAAGGAAAAAATCTCCCTCCGCTTTGTCGGAGAAAGAATCAGAGAAGGAGGAAGACGTGGCGGAAGATGAGATAGGTGCCGAGGAGGAGGAAAATGCCTCCTGTGACGAGCCTGGAGAGTTTTTCCACCGAGGAAAAGGTGAGGAGAAGTGTTGCGGCGGAGTGCATACCCTTGCCGAGCAAGGCTGCTGCGGCGATGACGGGAAGCCCCGTGCCGACGCCGTAGAAGAGAGGCAGGAGAAACGGTGAGGAATGTTCCACCGCCAGAGGGACGAGGGTTCCGAAAAAAAGCGCCGCTGCCACGGGGCAGAGGGCCAGGCCAAAGAGAACTCCCAGCAGAAAGGCGCCTCCCGCGTTTCTGGAAAAACGGAGGGATTCTGTTTTGCCGGACCAGGGAAACGAAAGCGGGACGAGGTCGAGAAGAAACACACCGACGATGAGCAGGAGCGGTCCCGCGAGTTTGTTCATGGAGCGCTGGAGCAGCGCGGAAAGGCCTGGCAAGGACAGAATACCCGTGACGACCACAACGCCGAGAAGAATCGTTACGAGAGTTCTTCCCGCCACGTAGGCCGCGCCGGAGATGAACATGTCCCGTCTCGTGCGCCCCATGTCCCCTTGTACGAGATAGGCCACGGCGGCCACGTTCGTCGCCAGCGGGCAGGGGCTGATCGAGGTGAGAATGCCCAACCACAGAGCGCCTCCCAGGGCGAGAAGAAAGGACGTCGATGTCATGAACCGTTCCCCCGTCGGAGCATGGTGTCGAGTTCGTCCTGCAGATAGGTCCGGAATGCGGCGGGGTTGGAGGCCAGTTCCCACACATCGGAGAGATTCTTCCACTCCGTGAGGGCTCCCGAGGCGTCGTACCGGGCGAGCACGAGGGAGGTGGTGAAGATCTGGAACGTCTCGATGAAGCAGCCGTTTTCCCGCTCCTCCACGTTGACGTCCCGGAAGAGCAGTTCTCCCTTTCCGAGGCGGGAGGCGTAGTCGCTGGTCACGACCTCGAGAGCGAGACGCTTGATTTCCTCGCAGGTGGGGCAGTGAGCGTTGCCGTGCAGCACGTAGACGAAGAGACGGTTGCCGCGCTCGGGAGAGGCTGCGCAGGGAGTCGCTTCAATGGGAACGACGTCGTTCATTGCCCGGATATCCCGTGCCACATCCATCCCTGCGGCGAGCAGACTGATTATTCCGAAGAGAAGCAGGCCTGCGCCGAGAGTGGTTTTGAGCCGAAAGCGCCACAAGCGCATTTGAATACCCCCTAAAGGTACATCGATTTTTGTGTCTCAAGTATAGTCGAGAAGAGCTTTCTTTGCAATGGAAGAGAGAAAAATCCGCCGGAAGGCGGAGAGCGGAAGAACGGTCACGCTAGGCTCGCACTTCGCCATGTGCTACACTGAAACCAATGAAATCGTGGGCTTCGGAGGGCTGTCGTACAGCGATTCCGAAGGACTTTGGGAAACGAGGAGGGATGAGGCTCGTGGACGTTCCTCGAAGGGGTACCGGCGACATTTCCCTTGTTCTCTGCGGCGCCGCGGGACAGGGTGTGCAGACGGTGGAACATCTTATGGTGCGGCTCGCCAAGGCAGCGGGATATCACGTCTTCGCGAGCAGCGAGTACATGTCCCGTGTGAGGGG
Source organism: Aminiphilus circumscriptus DSM 16581 (assembly GCF_000526375.1). Taxonomy (NCBI): domain Bacteria; kingdom Thermotogati; phylum Synergistota; class Synergistia; order Synergistales; family Aminiphilaceae; genus Aminiphilus; species Aminiphilus circumscriptus. The sequence goes on from NZ_JAFY01000007.1 coordinate 82,353, forward strand.
CGGAAGCAATTCCACGGAAATCCGTCTCGGAAGCGTTCCCGTGCGCGGCCTCGTGGACCGCATCGACGTTCTCGTCGCTCTGAACGGCGGCATCCGTCCAAACGTCCGGAACCGCATCGACGAAGAAACCCTCGTTCTCGGGGATCCCGAGGAGCTGGGCGACGAGTTTGCCTCTCTCGGCGAGCGTTTTGTCCCCGTTCCGTTTCTTCGGGCGGCCCGGGAGGGCGGAAACAGGGTCTACGCCAACGTGGCCGCCGCGGCGTGTCTTGCCGCGATCTTCGGGATGCCCTTCGCCGCTCTGGAGACCTATTTCGCGGAGCGCTTCGGTGCGAAGAGCCCCGATGTGGTGCAGGGAAACCTCGCCGTGGCGGAGAAGGGATTCGCCCTGGGGGAGGAACTCCTCCGCAAGGGTGTGCTCCGCATCTCCCTCGCGCATGCGTCGTCCCAGGGGGAGCGGATCGTCCTCGACGGGTCCGAGGCGGTTGCTCTGGGAGCGCTTGCAGGGGGCTGCGATTTCTGTACGGGCTATCCCATGTCCCCCGCCACGGGAGTGCTCACGTTCCTGGTGAAGAACGCGGATCGGTTCGGCGTGGCGGTGGAACAGGTAGAGGACGAGATCGCCGCCATGAACATGGCGGTGGGTGCGTCCTACATGGGTGCTCTTCCTCTCTGCACGACCTCGGGAGGCGGGTTTGCCCTCATGTCCGAGGGATTGAGCCTGGCGGGGATCATGGAGACCCCCGTGGTGGTCCACCTGGCGCAGCGCCCCGGCCCCGCCACGGGAATGGCCACCCGGACGGAGCAGGCCGACCTCGAGCTGGCCCTTTATTCCGGGCACGGGGAGTTCCCGCGGATCCTCTTCGCTCCGGGGACCCTCGAAGAGGCCTTCTTCGTCACCCGGAGGGCCTTCGAACTCGCCGCCCGCTACCAGACGCCCGCCATCGTGCTCACCGACCAGTATTTCACCAACACATCCTACGACATTCCCCTGCCGGACCTTCCTGACGCCGCTCCCGACCGGTGTCTCGTCGAAGCGGGGCCGGAGTACCGCCGCTACGAAGAATCTCCCGACGGCGTGTCGCCCCGGAGTGTTCCCGGCTTCGGAACGGGGCTGGTCGGTGCGGACAGCCACGAGCATGACGAAGAGGCCCACGTGTATGAGGACTTCGACCTCCGTACCCGCATGAACGCCCGCCGACTCCGAAAGTTCGAGGGACTCCGCCGCGAGGCTCTGCCTCCGACGCGCATCGGCCCGGAGGATGCGGACATCCTCGTGATCTGCTGGGGCTCCACCCGCCCCATCGTGGAGGAGGCTGTGGCATCCCTGGGGAGGGCGGACACGGCGGTGCTCCATTTCGCCCAGGTGTGGCCCGTCGCGCCCGAGACGGAAGCACTGCTCGCCCGGGCGAAGTACGTTTTCGTCGTGGAGGGAAACGCCACGGGACAGCTCGCCACGCTTCTGCGGTGCGAGACGGGGCGTCGTGCGGACGCGTCGGTGCGGACGTGGAAGGGGCTGCAGTTCTCCGTGGAGGAGGTCCGCCGCGGCCTCGCGGACGTGCTCGACAAGACGGTGGGGAGGTGACCTCCGTGCAAGACCCTCGGATCTTCGACATGGACCACGCGGATCTCTCCTGGTGTCCCGGATGCGGCGATTTCCAGATTCTGGAGGCGCTTAAAAAGGCTCTGGCGGAACTGGACATCGCCCCCAACCAGGTGGTCGTCGCCTCGGGCATCGGCCAGGCGGCGAAGCTGCCGCACTACATGAAGTGCCACTGCTTCAACGGTCTTCACGGGCGGGCTCTTTCCTGCGCCACCGCCATGAAGATGGCGAACCCGGACATGCTGGTTCTCGCCGTGGGCGGCGACGGCGACATGTACGGCGAGGGGGGGAATCATTTCCTCCACACCGTCCGCCGCAATCCGAACGTCAAGAACTTCGTCCACAACAACGGCGTCTACGGACTGACCAAGGGACAGGCGTCCCCCACGAGCTTCGTGGGCATGAAAACACCCACCTCGCCGGAGGGAGTCTTCAGCGAACCCATCAATCCCGTGGCGCTCGCGATCTGCCTCGGTGCCTCCTTCGTGGCGAGGGCCTTCTCCGGCGACGTGGAACAGACGAAGGAGATCATGAAGCAAGCCATTCTCCACAAGGGATATGCCCTGGTGGACATTTTTCAGCCCTGCGTCTCCTTCAACAAAATCAATACGTTCAAGTGGTACAAGGAGCATACCTATTATCTCGACGGATCCCACGATCCCGAGGACCGGGAGGCGGCACTGCGAAAGGCCTTCGAGGCGGAAAAGATGCCTCTCGGCCTTCTCTATCGGCGAGAACGCCCCGTCTTCGAGGAGCATCTGGCTCCCTACAAGGAGCAGCGTCTTCCTCTGTATCGGCGCCGCCGGGACATGAGGGATCTGGAAGCCTTCATCCGGCAACAGTACGCCTGAGCCGGAAGGTGCCGGACGACGGAAGGAGGTGGGGATTGTGATCGAGGTGGGAATGCAGGCCCCGGAGTTTGCCCTCGAAGAGGCGCCGGGAAAGATCGTGACCCTCGGCTCCCTTGCCGGTTCCTGGGTGGTGCTCTATTGCTATCCCAAGGATGACACCAAGGGATGCACCCTGGAGGCGCTGGAATTTTCCGCCCTCGAAGAGGAGTTTGCCCGGAGGAATGCGGTGGTGCTGGGAATCAGCCCCGATTCCTGCGCCAGCCACGAGGCCTTTCGCGGCAAGCATGCCCTCCGGGTCCGTCTGCTCAGCGATCCCGGCCGGACCATGCTCGAAACCTATGGTGTATGGCGGGAAAAGGTTCTTTATGGAAAGCGTTCCCTCGGCGTCGTGCGAACCACCTTTTTGCTGGATCCCGAGGGGAAGGTCGTGCGCGTCTGGAACAACGTGAAAGCCCTCGGGCATGCCGAAAAGGTCCTCGCCGCCCTTGATGGAGCGCAGGGTTCGGGGGCTGACGTGTGAATCCCTTCGCCTGGATCGTGCCTCTCGGCATTGCCGCCTACGTGCTGCTCGCGCTGACGGTGGCGACGGGCCTTCTGCAGCGCCGGGTGCGAAGGTGGAAGCTCTTTCCGCTGCACAGGGCACTCGGCGTCAGCGCCCTTGTGGTGGCGACGATGCACGCATTTCTGGTTCTCTGGGGATATCTGCTTTGAGGGTCGGCCCGCTTGCGGAGTTTTCAGGCGGAGCACAGGCTCTATCCGGAAAGGAGGCGGAATTCATGCGACAGGAGGAACGGAAACGGTACGTCGTTTCTCTCTTCTCGGGAGTGCTCCTCGCGGCGCTCTTTTTGTGGGGGGCGGTCGCGCAGGCCCATCCTCCCAAGAACATCACCGTTGCCTATGATGCCGGAACAGCCACACTTATCGTGACCATCGAGCACAGCGTCAAGGACGTGGAAAAACACTACATCGACGAGATTCGAATTCTCAAGGGTGGTGCGGAACTGGCCCAGGGGAAACCGAGCAGGCAGACGGACACAGAACAGGAGATCTTCACGGTGAACCTACCGGGGCTGAAATCCGGCGATATCCTCACGGTGGATGCCAAGTGCAACATCTTCGGCACGCTTCGCAAGGACGTTCCCATTCCCTGACGGAACGGGAAACGGAAGGCCGGTGGAATTTCCGCGTCGCGCAGGGCAGCACCGCTCCGGAACGGTTTTCCTCCGTTCTTCCGGGGCGGTTCTTTTCGGGGTCGGGAGACGGTTCGGCCCGAAGCGACAGGAATGTGGGAGTGCAGGAAAGGATGGTGCGGCAATGCTTCTGGCGCAGGAACGGGCCGCCGTGGTCCGTTACGGAAGGAAGCTCGTCGCCGCGGGGCTTACCGCGGGAACCGGAGGGAATTTGAGTTGCCGCTCTCCGGAGACGGGTATGGTGGCCATTTCGCCCAGCGGCATGGACTACGGGGAGATCGCGGAAGAGGATGTGGCGGTGCTCTCGCCTTCCGGCGAGGTGGTGGAGGGGAGGCGGAAACCTTCCTCCGAATGGGCCATGCATCTCGAGGCCTATCGGGTCCGGTCCGACGCGGGCGGAGTGGTCCACACCCATTCTCCCTTCGCCACGGTGCTCGCCTGCCTCGGCTGGGAGATCCCCCCAGTGCACTATCTGGTGGGGTTCGCCGGCAAGCGCGTGCCCTGTATCCCCTACGTGCTCTTTGGTACGGACGAACTGGCCCGGAGTGCCGCATCGGCCCTTGGAGAGGGGAACGCGGTGCTCCTGGGAAACCACGGCCTTCTCGCCGTCGGTCCCACGTTGTCCAGAGCCTTCGCCACCGCGGAGGAGATCGAGTTCGTCGCCCAGGTGTACTACCGGACGCGCTGTGTCGGCGAACCCAAGGTCCTCTCCGACGGGGAGATGGAGCCGGTCCTCGCCAAGTTCGCCGCCTACGGGCAGCAGTAGGAGGGAAAACCGTGCATTTCCTCACGTTCCTTCTTACCCTCGGCCTCGCGGCGGTGGCTTTTCCGGTGCTCTATCTCAGAGGCGTCGTCTCTCTCGTGGAGCGCTGCCAGGCTTTTCTCGCCCCCGAGGCGTCCACGCAGCCGCGGAAGCCCCTTGCCGAGGGCGTGAGCGTGGCGGCGGGAAAGAGCGGTTTTTCGGTGGAACGCCTGCCTCTGCTTCTCGGAAGCGGATTGCTCCTGGTTCTGGAGATCTACATCCAGAGCGCCTGGTCCGCCTTCTCGGTCCTCAAGGTCTTGGAGTATGCACAGCAGCCCGGCGCGACGCGCTGGGTCTACTACGCCTCGGGGTTCCTCCTCTGCGAGGGGGCGCTGGGCGTCATCGCCAGAAAGGATCCGGGACTCAGCATTTTCCGCGTCCTTCGCTCGGTGATCCCCATGGGTTCCTTCGCGGTCTTCGCTCTCGTTCCGTCGCGGATCGACATCTTCTACGGATGGCTCCGGGCGCTCGCTTCCTTCCGGCTTTGGTGAGTGTCGTTCTTTTTTAGGGCCGACCGAGGGGCGACACCCCTCCGTTTGGTTGGCGGGGCGGCATTTCAGCATATGGAGGGGCGTGCTTCTCAGGAAGGAGTGCCGGCCCGGGGGCGTCGCCGCTTCAGCGGCAGCACCACCGTGACCGTGGTTCCCTCGTCGGGTGCACTCTCCACGCTGAAGGTGCCTCGGTGCAGCTCCGCAAGGCGCTTGGCGAGGACCAGCCCCAGTCCGGTCCCCTGCTGTTCCAGAAACTGTCGGTTGAATTGCACGTAGGCGCCGATGCGCTCTACCTGGGAGGATGTCATGCCGCTTCCCTCATCGTGGACGGAGAGGCGGAACACCCCTTCCCCGACGGTTGCCCTGACGGTCACCGCCGTTCCCGGAGAAGAGAATTTGAAGGCGTTGGAGAGGAGTTCCTCCGCGATTTTGCGAAAATGCTCGTCCACGATGGGAAGCGTTGCGTCCGCGTCGATCCGGAGGGACAGGTCGGAGGTACGCTCGTGTTCTGCGGCGGTACGGTCCGCCACGCCGGAAAGACTCTGCCGGAAGGAGAGCGTCTCTCCCTGAAGGAATCGACGGCGGTACGTCGCGTCCTTGTGGGCGATCTCCAGTCTCGCGTAGAGAAGGTTGTTCTTCGTGATCCGGCAGAGGCGGTCCGAAGCGCGCAGGATAGCGTCCAGATGTTCGTTTCTCTGCCCTTGGTCCATGCGTTCCCACTCGTTCCGGAGGTGCTCCGCGTTGGCGCGCAGGATGGTAAGGGGCGTGAAGAGTTCGTGGGGAAGCGCCATGGAGAGATTGCCCCGCAGTTCCTCATATCGGGCTGCCGTGGCGCTTTCCTGGAGTGCCTGTCGTGCGAGCCGCGCCGAAACGGCCCGGAGAAGGGTCTCCCCCGAAAAGGGTTTTGTGACGTAGTCGTCGGCTCCTCGTTCCATACCGTTGCGGACATCCGCCGCCCTTGTCCTTGCGGTGAGGAAGATGAAAGGAATGTCCGCCGTGGCGGGGCTGTTCCGAAGGGTCTTCAGGACACCGTATCCGTCCACGCCGGGCATGAGAATGTCGCAGACGATCAGGTCGGGAAGAGTCGCCTCGGCGAGCTGAATGCCTTCTTCCCCGGAGGCGGCCTTGAGGACCGTGTATCCCTCGAGTTCCAGCAGATCCCCCACGTTCGCGAGCAACTCACCTTCGTCCTCGATGAGAAGAATCCTGTTTTTCATGGCGTTCCCTCTCCCCCCTTTGTGGAGGAGCCGCCAGCGGGCAGAAGCACGGTCACGACGGTCCCTTCGTTCACGACGCTGTCGATGGAAATGGTTCCTCCGTGGGCGCTGACGCAGCGTTTCACGATGGCCAGTCCGAGCCCCGTGCCGCGGACGGTTCCTACATTGCGTCCCCGGTTGAAGACATGAAAGAGCCTTCCGAGGTCCTCCTGCGGAATGCCGATGCCCGAATCCCTGACGTCCAGGCGAAGCGCCTCTCCTTGCCTGCGGATCCCGCAGAAGACCTTCGTCGTCTCGGGGGAATATTTGACGGCGTTGGAGAGCAGGTTCGTCAGAATGGGGCGAAGAAGGTCCACATCGACGATGAAGGAGTGCTCCGGATCTTCTTCGCAGGTCGTCTCGATGCGCCCTTTCTGTTTGAGCACGGCCTCCACGTCGGCGACGACGGTGGCGAGGAGCGGCCGCAGCTCCACAGACCTGGGCAGACAGGTGAGATTCGTCGATTCGACCCGTCCCGCCTCGATAATGTTTCCCAGAAGATGTTCCATCTGGAAGATTCCCTGATGAATGCTCTCTACGTAGCGTTCGATCTGTGGTTTCTTCAGCGATTCGCCGTGACGGTCGAGGATCGTCGCGGCGGAGAGAATCGTACTCATGGGCGTGCGGAATTCGTGGGAGACCATGGAGATGAAGGTGTTTTTGAGTTCGTTCAGCTCTTTCTCCCGTTGCAGCGCCTTTTCCAGCTCCTCGGCGAAACGTTGTCGTTCCGTGATGTCCGAGACGATGATGACGAAGGAGCCGTTTTCCAGCGAGCGGGATCTCCGGAATTCGGCTATTTTCCACTCGCCGCTCTTGCAGAGGATGGGAGCGATGACGCTCTCGGGTTCGGCGTTTGTGACCTCCCAATAGTCATAGTCGGCGGAGGGAACCTCCTCTTCTTCCGTGACGGGGTGCAGTGCGGCGAACCAGGCGTTTCTATTGGGCAGGTCCTGCCTCGTGTAGCCTGTCATGAGAGTGAACTCTGGGTTCACCAGGATGATCTCCCTGCCGTCGGTGACGACGATACCGTAGGGGGCATTCTCCAGGACGGAGGTGAGGGTGTCCGTGAGTTCCTGCTGGTATTTCAGCGCTTTTGCGATATGACGTTCGTTGCGCTTGCGCTCCGTCACGTCCTCGAGCATGATCACACGGAGCGCGTCCGCCGAAGAAAGCGATGCCCGGAATTCGATGTCCCGTATTTCCCCATTTCGGCAGCGTATGGAGAGGACCACCGGATAGGGTGCCGGGTCGCTGAGGTATCCCTCCCAGAATTGTTCGCACAGGGAGTTCTCTTCATCCGCGGGGCGGAAACAGCGGCACCACTCCCGAACGGAGCCTAAGTGCTGCAGCGAATATCCCGTGAGGGCCGTGAATTCCCTGTTCACGTAGGAGATGATTCTGCCGTCGAAGAACGCCACGCCGTTGGGCGTGTTGTCGAGAATGAAGGCAAGTGTATGCTGTTCGCGCTCGAGGCGCTGCTGGATCTCCTCGCGTTCGCCGATTTCGGCGAGAAGCGCCCGGTTGAGATTCGCGAGTTCCACCGTGCGCTCGGTGATCTTTTCCTCCAGGTCTCGGGAGAGCTGTTCGAGTTCGTGCTTGGCGCGAACCCTGTCCGTGATGTCCAGGCCGATCTCCTGGATTTCCATGCAGTGTCCGGAGGCATTGAAAATCCCCTTCTGCGTCCACTCCTGCCAGCGCTTTTTCCCCTGGTGGTACGCCCAGATCTCCCTGGTGAAGGTCGGGCGCTCCGGAGAGAGACTCGTGGTGATCCACCGAAGGTTCTCTCGTTCGTGGGGCGGGACGAACTCGAAGACGGACTGCCCCACGATGTCCTTGGGAGACAGTCCTCGATACGCACAGTAGGAAGCGTTGGCGAAGAGGATGGTTCCATCCGCCAGCCAGCGAAGGATGAATGTGTCCGCCTCGTCGACGATGGACCGGAAGAGTGTTGCCATGGACGGGTCCGAGAAGGACGCCCTTCCGGAGCACGCCGTGTTGTTGCGGAGGAGGAGAAGCGTCGTCCCCGCTCCGTCGGAGTGACGGGGCGGAAGCGCGGTCACGGAAAAACTCACTGCCAGGCGTTCTCCACCCTGTCGATGCAAATAGCCTGGGAAAAAGAGCGTGTCGAAATCGATGTTTTGCCCCTTTTTTTCTGTTGCTTTGGGCGTGAGGAAAGGCGTGATTTGGGGCAGGAGCAACGGAGCGGACTCGCCCGAGCACTGTTCGTGCCTGGAATAACCTGCGAGGGATGCGAACGCGCTGTTCGCGGAAAAAATTCGGTCCCCCCGGAGAATCGCCATGGCCAGGGGGTTTTCGAAAAAAGCGAGAGAAAAAAGGGATTTCTCCCGAGACAGGTCGGACATGAGACACCTCCAAACCGTGGAAAGGATGGCGAACTCTTGATATTCCGTTTTCATTGTAACCTATACCGTCCTCTGAAAGCGCACATGCGGAGACGTCCCGGTCTTTTTTGGGAATGCCGCTGCAAGGAGGGGAGCGGATGAAAATGACACGGACGGCTCGTGCAAGCACGCCCTCGACGCGAAGTGTGCCGCATTCCGCCCGTGCGAAGAGGTGTCCGCGTTGCGCTGCGGAAAAACACCGTATGAAGCAGGCACGAGGATGTGGCGCACAGGAGGACAAGTTTGTTTGACGAAGGACGTGGACGTCTCGTCCGGTTCATGTTCGTTTGCGGCTGGAGTGGGCCGTTTCTTCATGTCGTTGACGGGTCGATTTCTGATGCCGTTTGACAGTTTGTTCTGAAAATCCCTTTTTGTGACCGATTGACAGGATCATGCCGGGGTGACGGCTCATTTCCGGGCGACGGGAGAGATTTCTCCAGAGCGTCAGAAGAGCGTTGTGCGGAAACAAAGGTTTCGTGTCGGAGGGACCGGCGACATGGACACACATTCCTGGCATGTTCCGGCTGGAAAGAGCGTTTCATCAGTCTCGGAGCGTCGGAAGGGCAGGAAATTTCGAAGAAAGAATTCTTCAGACAGTTCCAACGAGACTGCCCTTGCAAAGAGGGATTCGCAATGCCTATAATCGGAAACGCAGAACAGTCCCGAAAGGAGGTTCTCAAAGATGGGTCAGAAAGTGTTCGACATGAAAGGTGCACTTCGATATGCCATTCACGCGGAAATTCAGGCGAGCGAGTTCTACGGAAAATGGGCGGAAAACACTAAGGCCGGTCATTTGCGGAGCGAGCTGGAGGAACTCACGGAGTGGGAAGACGAGCACCGGAAGTCGCTGACGGCCTATTATCTCCGCCTCTTCGGCGAAGAACCTTCCATCGACCCATCCCTCGCGGTGGACCCCGCTCTTCGGGTGCAGGCGGACGAATTCAAGGATTTCTACTCCCTGTTGCGCATCGCCTCCACGGCGTATCTCTCGGAGATGCGGGCCGCGGAGCTGTACGAGGAAATGGAGCGCCACGCCGAAGGCGAGGCGAAAAAGCTCTTCACGGATCTGGCGGCCATGGAGCGGAGCCACATGGACAAGGCTCTCGTGAGGTACAATGCTCTCCGGGGAGAGATTGAAGGACCGCTGATGTTCTAGCTGGCGGAAAATGTTCGGGACAAGGGTGCCGCGGTGCCGCACGCCGCGACACCCTTTTTCCGCGTATGGTGTTGCGATGCCTCTCGCGGAAAATCGGGTGTACGATGACGTGCGAGTGCGGCGAAGATTCCTGAGGAGGTGACGCACGTGGCGTTTCGGCGAGGCCGCGGAATCCGAAAAGAGGTCCCGTGGTGAACCGGTTCGGCGATTATGTGCTGCTCCCTCCTTTTGTTTCCTTTCCGCTGCTCTTGTTTCTCGGCGTGCTCCGAAACGCCGAGGCGAAGGTGTCTCTTCCCGCTCCGCTGTGGGGACTCTTTCTCCTCGCGTATCTCATCGGGAGTATCGCTTACGGATGTCTGCGCCTCGGCGGAAGGCGAACGCGCCTCCAGGAGCTTCAACTCTTTTGCCAGGGGCTTCTCGTGGCGTTTCTCTCCCTGGCCTGGGGTGTTCCGGCCCTTGTGACATGGGCGGGTGTCGCGTCAGTTCTCGTCGCACTTCTCCTTTCCCTGTACGATGTGGTGTCTCGACCCGAAGGGATCGGAGAGGTTTCTTCCGCAACCGGCGGGAGTGGATGGCATGCCCGATCCTCCCCGGGGATGACCTGGCAAACCCTTGTCGAACGCACGCCTCTTCCCGTCCTGGCGACGGATAAAAGCGGTGCTGTCCAGAGTGTCTCGCCCGCCTTCGCGGAACTTTTCCCCTCCTTGGGTGAGCAGGACCTGCTTTCCCAGAGAGTAGAGCGGCTTCTTCCGCTGGATAAAGCGGAGGTCACCCTGAATGACCTTCCCTGGGAGATCGAGCAGGTCTTTTTCCCTGAAGAGGAGGTGCTCCTCTTTTTCCTCGTGCCGCCTCGAACAGCTCCGGAACCGGCTCCCGTCGAGGATCGACGCCGACGTCCCCTCCGCGACGAGCGAACCGGTCTCTACAACGAGGCATACCTCGCCATCCGGGGCATGGAAGAACTCTCCCGGGATGCACGCTACAAGCGGTGGCTCTCGGCGGTGCTGTTCAAGGTGAACTGTGCCCCCGGCGTGAGCGAGATGGAGGAAAAACTCGTGATGGAGGAGTTTGCGAAAAATGTGCGGGAAAACGTGCGCGGGTGCGACATCGGCTTTTTTCTGGACGACCGGTCCATTCTTCTCATGCTTCCCGAGACGCCCTTGGGAGGTGCGCAGATTCTCGCGGTGAGGCTGGGCGAACTTTTTCAGAATGTCCTTGCCGCGCAGTCGAGGATGGGTAAGACCATTGCCTGCGAGCTGCTCGTCGGGCTTTACTTCTACCGGGGCGCGGAGCCGCTGCAGACGCACAGCCTGGTGGGCATGTTGCAGCAGTCGCTCTGCCCCTTTCAAGAGTTGAAAAAACGCACCCAGGGAACGTCCTGAGAAGGGGGCGAAACGGCGTTTTGTCCCCGGGCGGTTTCATGGAGGAAGGGGCGTGTCCGGTCGGGAAATCCGGATCGCTATCTCGAAAACAGATGGAGGAACGTTCGTGAGCGTGTTCGAGTCGAATCAGCTCCTTGCCTACGTACGAGTGGATGAGCATCTGGCCCTGAGCCTGAGCATCGGTTCCAGGGGGCCTCATTTGATGATCGAAAACCTCGATACGGGAAAGAAAAAAGCCACGAGGCTCTCGTGGATGGAGAGCGCCAAGGAGTTGCGGATCAAGATCGCCAAGGGCAAGACGCAGACCTACCCCCCCGATGTGCTTCGCGGCGCCGTGCATGCGCTCATGGAGCAGGTCCTGGAACAGGGGCAGATTCGTTCGCAGCTCTGGAAGCTGTTCCGTTTTTTTTTGTCGCTCGTGCACGAGCCGAAAAACGTGATGCGGGAATCGGAACTCCGTGTCCTTTCGGAGGAAAAACGCAGGGCTCTCTGGCTGGCCTGCTTCGCCTCCGGAGATGCACCGGGTGTCCTACGCCCCTGTTTCGCCCAGAGGGAGAGTGAGTTGGCCGCACTCGGCCGTTTCTTCAAGGACCACGGAGAACCCTGGGGGATCGGAATTCCTCTGGAACCGGGCGAACGGGGAGTTCTCTCCCTGAGGAAACGGGGCATCGCTCCCACGCTCATGACGGTCCACGGGGACCGATGGTACCGTCCGATCATGCTCGCCTCGGCGGGAACGCTCATGGGCATGAGCGACTGGTCCGGTGACGACGAGGGAACACTCGGCTATTCCATTTGGCGCCCTTTGCTCTCGGATGCTGCGGAGGATCTCTCCGACAAAAAGAAAGAGGCGGCGCAGGGCCTCGTGCAGCGCCTGCGGGTGTTCATCAAACATTTTCACAGAATACAGCGTCTGTCCGAGTCGTTCGTGCTCGACAGCCACGACGTGCTCAAGGCGGAAGGGTACGGCAGAAGAGAGCGCTTCGACGAAAACACGGGAGCCTTGGGAAACGTGGTCTTCGACGTCACCCGGTACGCCCGGAATGACGGACAGGGAGCGTTGACCTGCCGGGTCAAGGGGCCGACCTTCCCCCCCAAGGAGGACCTGGTGTTGCGTTTTGGACCGGAGGAGTTCGAAGAGGCGCTTCGTGAAGATGCCTGCGGCAGTATGGAGGACAGTCGATTCACCATGGTGAATCTGATCCAGGCGAAACAGATGCAGAGGTGGATCGACATGGCGGAGTCGTTGGTAGGTATCCTGATTCCTCCTCTTGAAGGGAGTGCCTGAGGTTCTCACACGGCGGGCGGTGTGGAAAACGGTACGAGCGCGTGCGGTTCAGAGGTGCGACGGGGCTTGTGCCAATGGTTTTCCCTCCCCTGGGGTCTATACGGTCTCCGGAATCGGTATGCACGGTTTTATATACGATTTCGGCGCGGGTTGGAGTGAGTTGATAGGGGTTTCACGGGAATTATTTTCTTGGAGCTTTCAGAAATTGTAAGCGATTTGGGATTGCCTGAAACCTAGTGGGATTGTTTTCTGGCGGAGGACGAGGGATTCGAACCCCCGGAGCTTGCGCTCAACTGATTTCAAGTCAGCCGCCTTCGACCGCTCGGCCAGTCCTCCGCGCACGGTCCACATTCTAGACCAAAGTACGTCTTTTCGCCACTGTGTTTCGGGAGCTCCTGCAAGGACATTCCTTGCGGTTCCGCTCCGCCGGAGTCCGCGTTGTTCTTTACGGAAAGGGCGGGTGTGTCCCGTCGTTCCGACGAGGCGATAGAGTACCGTTCCCGGCGAAAAAGTCCCCAGCGTTTGCTGCACGGTGTTCCGGCACTGTTCGTTTCGAAAAAGCCCTTGAGGAGGTGCGACATGACCAGAGAGGAAATCATTCGGCGTTTCGTCTGTGCTCCCTCGCGGGTCGCCGTGGTCGGTGCGTCGCCGAAGCCCGAACGCCCCGTGAACGGTGTCATGGAATACCTGAAGGGAAAAGGCTTTTCCCTCTTTCCCGTGAATCCCGCCTACGCAGGACGCGACATCCATGGTGTGCCCTGTGTGGGCTCTCTGGAGGATGTCCCTCGACCCGTGGACGTGGTGGCTCTCTTCGTCTCGGCGGAGCAGCAGGAGGATGTCCTCGCCGCGCTCGTCCGCCTTCCTTTCAAGCCCGTGGTATGGATGCAGCCCGGCGCGGAAAACGCCGAGGCGGAGCGGAATCTCCGCGCCCAAGACTACGACGTGGTGAGTGGGGAATGCCTCATGGCTGTCTCCAAGGCACGTTGCATGTCCTAGGAGCGTTTTCCCAGGAAAGCCGGTCTTTTGTCCGCGGCGTTTCCTCCGGGACATTCCCGAAAGGATCCTTTTTCGCCGTCCTTCCGCTCGGGCGAAGCTCTCGTCATGTGTGCAGATGTTTCAGCGAAAGGAAACGTCTCTCTTTCCCGTTGACGACAGAGCGGAAAAGAGGTAGGATACTTCTTGAATTAGGATCTCCTAACTTTCTTGTGGAATTGGGGGGAGCGGAATGGAGCAGCGCAGGGTGTATCTGGATCATTCGGCCACGACCCCCGTGGATGATCGGGTTCTGGAGGCCATGATGCCCTTTTTCAAGGTGGACTTCGGCAATCCTAACAGCATCCACGCCTGGGGGAGGCGTGTTCGGGAACATGTGAACGGGGCGAGGGAACGTGTCGCCTCTCTTCTCGGTGCCGAGCCGAGGGAAATCATCTTTACCGGCGGCGGCAGCGAGGCGGACAACCTGGCCATCAAGGGTGCGGCTTTTGCGCTCAAGGCAAGGGGAAAACATGTGATCACCTCCGCCATCGAGCACCATGCCGTGCTCGATACGGTCAAATGGCTCGGGGAAAATGGTTTCGACGTGACGATTCTCCCCGTGGATGCCCAGGGAATGGTCTCTCCCGAGACCTTCAGGAATAGCCTCCGGGAGGACACGATTTTTGCCACCGTCATGTACGCGAACAACGAGGTGGGGACAGTGCAACCCATCGCGGAACTGGGTGCGATCTGTCGGGAGCGGGGAATTCTCTTTCATACCGACGCGGTGCAGGCGGCGGGGCATGTCCCCATAGATGTGCGTACCCTTCCGGTGGACATGCTCACCCTTTCGGCGCACAAAATGTACGGCCCCAAGGGCGTCGGGGCGCTGTACGTGCGCAGGGGAGTGCGGATTCCGCCTCTTGTGCACGGAGGAGGTCAGGAGTTCGGCCTTCGTTCCGGAACGGAAAACACCGCGGGAATCGTCGGTTTCGGAGAGGCGGCGCTGCTCGCCCTCGACCGTTTCGAGAACGGTGACGACGAGAAGGAGCGGTTTCTCCGGGACAAACTCATCGACGGAATTCAGGCGAGGATAGACGCAGTGTTGCTCACGGGGCACCGGACGAAGCGCTTGCCCTTTCACGCCAGCGTCTGCATCGAGCATATCGAAGGAGAGGCCATGCTTCTCCGGCTCGACGCCGTGGGAATCGGGGCCAGCAGCGGTTCTGCCTGTACGTCGGGCAGTCTCGATCCGAGCCATGTGCTGCTCGCCATGGGGCTCTCCCACGTGACCGCCCACGGATCGCTCCGCCTCTCCCTGGGCAAGGACACCACCGAGGCCGACATCGACTATGTTCTGGATGCGCTGCCTCCCGTCGTGGAGACCTTGCGCGCCATGTCTCCCTTCGGCAGGAAATAACCGGAAGGGCAAGGAGGAATTTTCATGTACACGGAAACGGTACGCGACTACTTTTTGAATCCCCGCAACGTGGGGAGTCTCGACCATGCCGACGGGATCGGCGAGGTGGGGAACGCCAAGTGCGGCGATGTGATGAAGATTTCTATCAAGGTCGAGGATGACCGCATCGCGGACGTGCGCTTCGAGACCTTCGGATGTGCCGCTGCCATCGCCAGCAGCTCCATCGCCACGGAGATGATCAAGGGGAAGACCCTCGACGAGGCGCTCAAAGTGACGAACAAAGATGTGCTCGATGCCCTCGGAGGGCTTCCGGCGGAGAAGATCCACTGCTCCCTCCTCGCTGAGGAGGGGATCCGGGCCGCCGTGGAGGATTACCGGTCTCGCATGGCGGAGCGCGCCTGATGTCCGGGCGGGTCGTCGCCGTCTGCATCGCCGCGTCGAAGGGCGTTCCCAAGGAAGACGTCGGGGTTGGTCTTCTCGTTCCCGAAATCGGCATCGAAGGGGACGCCCACGCGGGCTTCGCTCATCGTCAGGTGAGCCTTCTGAACATGGAGGACATCCGGGAAATGCAGGCGAAACTTCCGGAACTCCATCCCGGAAGTTTCGCCGAGAACCTCACCGTCGAGGGATTCGACCTCGGGCTCCTCGAGATCGGTCATCGTTTTCGCGTGGGAGAGGCCCTGCTCGAAGTGACGCAGATCGGCAAGGAATGTCATACCCGTTGTGCGATCTACCACACCACGGGGGATTGCATTATGCCCAGGAAGGGCATTTTCTGTCGAGTGCTCAAGGGAGGAACGGTGCGGCGCGGTGACGAGGTCGCTTTCGAGGCCGCGGAAGTGGCGTCGCCGAAAACGTAAGGTTGCCCCATGGGCGCGGTTGCTCTCTTGCCTGTCCTTGGAACAAGGAGCCGCACCCTGTACTGCGATATCTGCGTCAGCCCTGTTTCTCCGTTTCTCTCCTGTCTGGAACAAGAAGCCGCATTGCGATGGCATGTCCCTTGCATCCAGATTTTTTGTCCGTCTGAAACAGGAGCCATGAGCGTTTAGCTGTAGGTAAGGTGGCCTTTCTCCTGGCTTCTTCGTCCGCCGGAAACCCGAAAGAAGGGGATGCGGCCGAGGCGAGGCTCGGATATTTTGCCCGTCCGGGGCGGACTGTTTCGGGGGAAATCCCTCTTTTTCCACGGCAGGAACGCTTTTCTTCCACGGAAGAGTGACCGTTGGAAGAGTGACCGTTCCCAGGCGAACTTTCCGTGGCAGTTCCGTTGCATGAGATGGGACAGAGGTGCGACGGGAAAGATTGTTTCACACCCCACCGGACCAGCCGGATTCTTCCGGAGGGTCCGGTGGGGTTTTTCGCGCCTCTCTGTTCCGTTTCCGCTGTTTTCAGGTGAAGGAAAACAGCAGGATCCTTCGCAAGGTGTATGATTAATGAACAGCGAGGTCAAGGTAGGGGAACCGTAGAGGGCTCTTTTCCGTACGTTCCGTTTCGGGCCTTTTTGCGACTTTTTCCCGGCGTGGTCTGCGGATTTCCTGCGGAGGTGGTTGGGGTCATGCGTGTCGAGGGAACGACCTCTCTTCGGGTTCGTTACGCCGAAACGGACGCCATGGGCGTCGTCTATTACGGCAACTATTTCACCTGGTTCGAGGTGGGGCGCTCCGCCTTCTGTCGGGACCAGGGGTCGCCCTATCCCGAGTGGGAGGCCCGCGGGGTGTTTCTTCCCTGCGTGGAATCCCACTGCCGGTACAAGCAGTCCGCGCGCTACGACGAAGAGGTGCTTCTCCGCACATGGATCGAGGATGTGCGAGATCACAGCGTTACCTTTGCGTATCGGGTGGAGCGCGCCGAAGACGGGCGCCTCCTCGCCGAAGGGTGGACGAAGCATGCCTTTTGCGACAGACAGGGAAAGCTCCTCCGGCGCCCTCAGCCGTTTTCCGAATGGCTGGAGAGCGTGTCGGATTCCAAATCCAATGGATGAGGGGTGGTAGGGGTGCGCAAACGGGAGATCTTGTTGGGGAACGAGGCCATCGCCAGGGGGGTCGTCGAGGCAGGGTGCGAGGTGGCCTCGGCCTATCCGGGAACGCCTTCGTCGGAGATTCTTCCGGCCATTGCCCGGTTTGCCGACGAACTCGGAACGAAGACAGCCGTGGAGTGGGCGGTTAACGAGAAGGTCGCTTTCGAGGTGGCTGCTGCGGCGGCCTTTGCGGGAAAGAGAAGCTGTGCCGTCATGAAACAGGTGGGGCTCAACGTGGCGGCGGATGCGCTGATGAGCGTGGCCTATTTCGAGCTGGCCGGCGGCTTTCTGGTGGTCGTCGCGGACGATCCCGGCCCTCACAGTTCCCAGACCGAACAGGACAGCCGGGCCTTCGCCCATTTCGCCAAGATTCCCTGCTTCGATCCCGCCACGGCGGAGGAGGCCCGGGACATGGTGGCCGTTGCCTATGACCTCTCCGAGAAGTATCACATGCCGGTCATGCTCCGTCCCACGGGGCGGGTGGACCACGCGAGGCAGGATGTGGAACTTCGGGAGATCGCCGCACCGGAGCGCCCCGCCAAATTCACGAAGGACATCCGCCGGTGGGTCTGTCTTCCCGCCCACGTCCGCCTGAACCATCCCCAGCTCAATGCCAAGAACGACGCGATCCGGGAGGAATTCGAGATGTCCTTCGATGCCTTCACCTACGAGGTCCCGACGAAGGAGAAGGCGAAGCTGGGCATCGTCGCCTCGGGAGTGAGCTTCGCCATCGTCTCGGACCTCCTCGCCGCCTGGGGAAGGACGGATGTGGCGCTTCTCAAGATCGGCACGCCCGTGCCGCTCCCGGTGCGCCGGGTGGAGAGTTTTCTGGCCCGCCACGAGAAGGTGCTGCTTCTTGAGGAGACCTATCCTGTCATCGAGGAACAGCTCCGGGACCGGACGAAAGTGCTCGGGCGCTGGAACGGAGCGGTTCCGCGGGAGGGTGAGCTGCTTCCCGAGGTGATCGCCGGAATCGTGGCGAGGGCGCTGGGGGAGCCGCTTCCGGAAGAGACGGATCCTTCGCTGAAGGCGGCGCTGGAGGAACTGCAGGTGAAACCCCGTCCGCCCATGCTTTGCCCCGGCTGCCCTCATCGGGCGAGCTTTTTCGCCATCCGGAAGGCCGTTCCGAACGGAATCTATCCCTCGGACATCGGCTGTTACACCCTTGGGGTGAACCAGAAAACGGTGGATTCGGCGATCTGCATGGGCGCGTCGGTGACGCAGCCTTCGGGATTCCACCTGGCCTACCGGGTGGACGGCAAGGAGCAGCCCATCGTGGCCACCATCGGCGATTCTACCTTCTTCCACATGGGTATCCCTGGTCTGGTGAACGCCGTCTACAACCGCCACGCCTTCGTGCTGGCCATTCTGGACAACAGCATCACCGCCATGACGGGTGGGCAACCCAACCCGGCGGTGGGCGAGAAGCTCCGCAAGGGAGATTCCGGGCGAGCCGTGGATATCGTCGGCGTGGTGCGCGGCTGCGGCGTCTCCTTTGTGCGCACCGTCGAGGCCTACGACATTCCGGCGGGAATCGACGTGGTGAAGGAGGCCTGGGAGCACGCCCGACGGGAGAAAGAACCCGCGGTGGTGCTCTTCCGGCACCCCTGCATGCTCCTTCGGTGCGAACAGGCGAGGATTCCCGTCCGCGTCGATCAGGAGAAGTGCGTGGGCTGCCGTTTCTGCATCAACTTCTTCAACTGCCCCGCCCTGCGCTTCGACGAGGAGAAAAAGAAGGCCTTCGTGGACGACCGCTTCTGCGTCGCCTGCGGTGTCTGCCGTGAGGTCTGCCCTCACGGGGCCATCGTTCCGATTCGGGAGGAGGAGTAGCCATGCAGTATGTCGTAGTGGGACTCGGCGGCCAGGGAATTCTCTTCAGCAGCAAAGTCCTCGGGCATATCGCCCTAGGCCGGGGCATGCACGTGCTCGGCAGCGAGGTGCACGGCATGGCTCAGCGCGGCGGTTCCGTGGTGAGTCACTTCAAGGTGGGGAACTACCTGAGTCCTCTCGTGCGCAGCGGCGATGCGGACATCCTTCTCGCCTTCGACCAGAACGAGGGATTTCGCAATCTGCAGTTCCTGAAAAAGGGCGGACAGGCCGTCCTGAACGTACATGCCCCGGAGGCACTGGACAACGCGCATCTCCGGAGGTTCTGCGATGCCAGGAATCTGCGTCTCTGCGCCATTCCCGGCTACGACATTCTCCGGGAGCACATGGGAGGACGCTTTCTTTTCCTGAACGTGCTCATTCTCGGCGCCATGTGCGGCGCCGGCATCTCGGACATTCCGATGGAGCAGATGCGACAGGCCGTTGCGGAGCTGTCGCCGGAAAAGTTCCGGGAGGCGAACTGCAAGGTGCTCGAACTCGGATACAGGCACTTTACGGCATAACGTGCCTCCTCCAGGGCGAATGAACGCTCTCCGCCGCCGTGCTGCCGCGCGGGAAGAAACGCACGACGAGCGGAAAAAAGGCAGAAGTGCGCCGCCGAACCTGCGGCGCACTTTTCACACGCCGACATGACGGCATCCTTTTTCGCCTCGTTCTCTTCCGGCCGTCGCGACGGGCATGACGAGGAGGGCTTTTCCCGGTCCTCCGAAGTTTCTCTTGTCGCCTCCTCGCGGCGATCCTTCGGATTCAGCCTCGTGGAACTCCTCTTCGTGCTCGGCATGATGACGATCCTTGGCGGGGGCCTGACCCTGACTCTCGCACACCGGCTTCTCGGGAACGAGTCACCGGAGACGGTCCGGGAGGATGGCCGGAAATTCGCTGTGTGGCTGCAGGGCCGGATGACCGAGGCGAATCGCAGAAGAGAGGGGTTCCAGCTTTTTTTCCCCGCGGGCCTGACCGAGAGCGTTCTTCTCTCCTGGAATGTCACGGGATCGACGGAACGTTTCACTGCGGGAGGGGGAACGTGGTTTTCCGTCCAGGGAGCGCTCACCACCCGCTCGACCTTCACGCCCATGCAATTCACCTTTTCTCCCGCTTTCACCCTGGAATTGCGTTCCGAGAAGCGCCCGCGTGCGGTGCCGGTGTGCTATTTCGTGGCCTCCCTCTACGGCAGGACCGACCTTCGGGACACGCCTCCCTGAAAACATGCTTGAAACGGAAAGAGGGAAAGGGTATTCTGAATACCCGGAAACGCTTTGACCGGGGAACCGAAGAAAGACGACGAGGCAACGGCAGTGCGCGTTACGGCGCGACATTCGAAACGGGAGGAATTGCTTTGGCAGCGAAACCGTGGTGGCGGGAAACGATCGAGACGATTCTTTGGGCACTTGCGCTCGCCCTGATTCTGCGTACCTTCGTGGTGCAGGCCTTCTGGATTCCCAGCGGTTCCATGATTCCGACCCTCGAAATCGGTGATCGAGTCCTGGTGGCAAAGTTTTGGTACACCTTCTCCGAGCCGAAGCGCGGGCAGATCGTGGTGTTCAAGTACCCCGTGGATCCCCAGCGGGATTTCGTGAAGCGCATCGTCGGGCTTCCCGGCGAGACCGTCTCCATGAAGGACGGCGTTGTCTACATCGACGGAAATCCCATTGACGACAGCTATGTGCGGAATCACGACTACTACGACATGGAACCCGTGAAGGTTCCCGAGGGGCAGTATTTCGTCCTCGGTGACAACCGCCCCAACTCCCAGGACGCCCGGTTCTGGCCGGACGTACACAAGTTCGTCCCCCGGAGCTATCTCAAGGGGCCGGCGTTCGTCCGCTACTGGCCCATCGCTCGCATAGGCCTTCTCGAATAGCCATGGCGGGACGCACGGTCTGGTTTCCCGGCCACATGGCCAAGGGACGCCGGGAACTCGAGGGACTTGCGGAAAAACTGGACCTGTTCGTGGAGGTACGGGACGCGCGGGCGCCGCGGGCGACGGCGTCTCCCGGAGGTGTAGAGCTGGCGGCGCTGCGCCCCGTCTGGGTCGTCCTCGCCAAACGCGATCTTGCGGACGGCGCCGGAACGGAGCGGTGGATGACCGCCTTGCGGGCCCAGGGGAGACGCGCCTGGGCTTTCGATCTCCTCCGGGACGGTGTTGACGACCTTCGGTCCGCCCTGATCGCGGCGTCACCGCGTCACCGGGAAGTTCGTCTCGCCGTGGTGGGCATTCCGAACGTCGGCAAATCGCAGTTGTTGAACCTGCTCATTGGCAAACACAGCGCCGCCGTGGGAGGTATCCCCGGCGTGACCCGGGGTGTCTCCTGGTATCGGAGCCGGGAGGGGCTTCTCGTGGTGGACTCCCCGGGCATCCTCGATCCCCACGGAGGCGCCCAGGTGCATCGCATGCTCGCCTGGCTCGGGTGCAGCAAGGGGGATGTGACGGGCGGGTATGAACTGCTCGGAACGGAACTGTTGCGTTATCTCCGGGAGCAGGGGCTCTGGGGTCTCGTCGAGAGGACCTGGGGGATTCCTGAAAGCGCGCCTGAAGAACGCGCCTCTTCGGACGAGGAAGATTCCGGGGACGTGGGCACGCCCGAAGAAACGGACCCTCGGGATGATCTCCACCGTGTGGGACGCCGGCTGGGATGCCTGGTCCAGGGTGGGCGCGTGAACCGGGAGGCGGCGGGGAAAAAGCTCTGCGAAGCCTTCGCTACGGGAAAACTTGGCCGGGTCACTCTGGAGCGCGCTCCGGAGGTCCGCTGATGCTCGTCGCCGGAGTGGACGAAGCAGGCCGGGGGCCCCTCGCCGGTCCGGTCGTCGCAGCGGCGGCAATTCTCCTGCCCTCTCAGATTCGAGTTCTTCATGCGTTCGGACTTACGGATTCCAAGAAACTCTCCCCGCGCAAGCGGGAGCGGCTCTTCGCCCTTCTTCGTGACCTGGGCGTGCTCTGGAAGGCCCAGGCGGCGAGCCCCGAGCGGATCGACGACATGAATATCCTCCAGGCATCCCTCTGGTGTATGGAACGGAGCGTGCGGGCACTCCCCGTTCCTCCTGATCTCGTGGTTGTGGACGGCACTGTGCGGATTCCCGGGCTCGGCCTCCCGCAGCGGACGCTTCCGAAGGCGGACGAGCGGGTTCTCGCCGTCGCGGCGGCGTCGGTGGTGGCCAAGGTTTTGCGGGACCGCGTGCTGACCGTGCTGGACAAGGTGTATCCGGGCTGGGGGTTTGCCAGGCACAAGGGATATCCCACGGCGGAACATCGCCGGATTCTGGAGGAAAAGGGACTCTCCCCGGCGCACCGACGAAGTTTTTCCTGGAGAGTGCTGCCATGACGGGTGTGAGCGGGCTTCCCGGGGGCGGAATCGACCCGCGTTCTCAGGGGCTGGAGCGACTTCCGACGGAGCAGACCCCCGTTTCCCGGGGGGAGCAGCGTCCCATTCCGCATGGTTCGGTTGTGGAGGGAATCGTGCTTCGGGCGGATGAGAACGGAGAATATCTCGTTTCCGTGGCGGGGCGCCAGATGCGGGCGCTGTCGAATCTTCCCCTGTTGGTGGGGCAGCGCTTTCGGGCGCTTTGGGACGCGAGCGGCGATGTTCCTCTCCTGCGCCTCTCAGAGAAGGACTCGGCTCTGCTCGCCCGCGTTCCCTTCCAGGACAGGGAACTGGCGGCGGCCCTTCTTTCCCGCGGGCTTCCGGCCTCGCAGGATGTGCTTCAGGGACTGCGGGCGGTCTGGCTCCGTCTCGGTGGTGGCGCGGACATGCTCGGGTCCCTGGTGGAACTCTGGGCGAGAGATCTGCCCCTGACCTTCGCAAACGTCCAACTCGTCGCGTGGTATGCCGCACTCCAGGAGAAACAGCTTGCCAGTCTGTGGAAGCGTCTCAGGGAGAATCTGCGAAGCGGCGAGCGGCTTTCCTCCCGAGAGGGGGAGCCTCCCGGCGCGGCGGCCCTGGCGGGGGACGACGAGGAACTCTCCCGGTTTCTCCGCGCCCATGGTTTTCTGTCCAAGTCGGCCCGGCAGGGGATCGACCCGGCGCTTTTGACTCCGGCACGTTGGCCTCTGGACGAGGATGTCTCCGCCTTCGCCGAGGTGGCGGCCCATCTGGAGGAACGAGAAGGACGGAAAATCTGGCGCGTTGCTTTCGAAGTAGAAGGAGTTGTTCTCGGGCTGGTGGGCGGTGAGGTGACCACCGATGGAAACGCTCTGGCCGTGGGATTGGGGACTTCCGACGAAGAGACCGCTGCGTTGTTTCGCGAGCGTCTGCCTGAATTGATGGGAGAATTGGCGACATTGCCTCTTCGGGTGGCTCGCGTGGGGGTGTTTCCCCGGAAAGACGGGGTGGACCCCATGGCCTACCGGGGCGTGGACGTACAGGCCTGAGGTGCCGGCATGGACGGAAAGAAGCGCTCCAAGGCGGCAGCACTCACGTATGACCGGAAGCAGGACGGGGCGCCTCGGGTCGTCGCCTCCGGAAAGGGGTTCGTGGCGGACCGCATCGTGGAGATCGCCCGGGAAGCCAAGATCCCTATCGTGGAGGATGCTGCGCTGGTGAGCGCCCTTCTCGTCCTGGAGCTGGGGGAGGAGGTTCCCGTGGAATTGTACGAGGCTGTTGCGAAAATTCTCTCCTTCGTGTATAGGCTCGACAAGGAGCGGCGCCCATGAGCGCTTCCAGGGCGCTTTTGGGTGCCGAGGGCGAGGAGGAGGCCCGCCGCCGTCTTGAGGCCCGGGGATACCGCGTGCTGGAGCGCAACGTGCGGATCGGAGGAGCCGAACTGGATCTCGTGTGTCGCCACGGAGACGAAGTGGTGGTGGTGGAGGTCCGCACCCGAAGTGTGGGTGTCCTCCAGCCTCCGGAGGAGACCGTCGGTCCCGTCAAGCTCCGCCGTCTCGTTCGGGCGGGGAGGAGCTGGGTTGTGTCGAGAGGATGGAAGGGCCCCTGGCGGATCGATCTCGTGGGATTCACGGTGGATCGGAACGGTGAGTGGCACGAGAGCCATCTCCGGGACATCACCGCGGGGATGGTCTGCGAATGAGCACGGTTCTCGGCTTGACCCTTCGCGGAACGAGGGCGCTCTGCGTCGAGGTGGAGGCGGAGGTCACGGGAGGGCTTTTCGCCATCGCCATCGTGGGACTGCCCGATGCCTCCGTCCGGGAGGCCCGGGAGAGAGTTCGGGCGGCGCTGCGCACCGTGGACATTCCTCTCCGCGGGCGTGTCACCGTCAATCTCGCTCCCGCGGACATTCCCAAGGAGGGGGCGTTGCTCGATCTTGCTCTCGCCGTGGCCCTCGCCTGTCGCACGGGAGCCATAGACGAGGTTCCTCCGGCGCTCTTCATGGGTGAACTTGCACTCGACGGGCGGCTCCGCCGCGTCCGCGGCGCGGTTCCCGCGGCGCTGCTTGCCCGGACCATGGGCCTTCCTCTCTTCGTTCCTCTGGAGAACGTCCCCGAAGTGGCTCTCGTGGAGGGGATCATCGCCTACGGTGTTCCCGACCTGCCCGCACTCTTCGCCCATCTCCGGGGTGAGGCGGAACTCTCCCCGGTCGTCTCCTGCGAGATTCCCGAGCACGAAGCGGAGCCCGATCCCGACATGGCGGACGTGAAGGGACAGTTTCAGGCCAAGCGGGGGCTGGAGATCGCCGCGGCGGGGCATCACAACATCTTTCTCGTGGGCTCTCCCGGCTCCGGAAAGACCATGCTCGCCCGGGCGCTTCGGGGAATTCTGCCGCCGCTCTCCAAGGAGGACTTCATGGAGGTGCTCCTCGTCCGGAGCACCCTGGGTGTGGCCGTGGAGGACGGGCGCCGTCCACCCTACCGGGCGGTTCACCACACGGCGACTCTCCCCGCCATCTGTGGCGGCGGGTCTGGTCTGCGCCCCGGCGAGATCAGCCGTGCCCATCGGGGGGTGCTCTTTCTCGACGAGTTCCCGGAGTTTCCTCGGGATCTCGTGGAGGCGCTGCGCCAACCCCTGGAGGATGGCGAGATCGTGGTGAGTCGTGCCTCGGGGAGCGTCACCTATCCGTCCCGGGTCCTTCTCGTCGCGGCGGCCAATCCCTGTCCCTGCGGCAACGACGGCGATCCTTCGGAGCCGTGCCGCTGTTCCGCCTCCGAGAGAGAGCGCTACGCGAGGCGTCTCTCCGGTCCAATTCTCGACAGGATCGATCTCTACGTCAGTGTTCCCAGGCTCACGCCGGAGGAGCTGGTTGCCGTGGAGGGACACGGCGCCGAGTCCAGCGCGGACATCCGGCGGCGCGTCACCGCCGCCCGGGAACGGCAGCGCGAACGCTGGACTCCGTTCGGCTTCGGGTGCAACGCCGAAGTTCCGGAGAAACTGCTGCGGAAGGAGCTGCGGCTCGGAGGAGCGGAGCGGCGTTTTCTCGAGGACGCGGCCCGGCGATGTCGGCTTTCCGGACGGGGGCTCTCCCGCATTCTGCGGGTGGCGCGCACCGTGGCGGATCTGGAGGGAGCGGATGCAGTGGGGACCGCCCATCTGGCGGAGGCGCTGGCCTACAGACAGGGAGGAAACGCATGGACGACAGGATCAAGGCGCTTCTCCTCCTGAACGCGGTGTTTGCGCCCTCGCGCGTCTGGGACCTTCTCCGCGATCGTGGACTTCCTCCGGAAGCGCTTTGGGAGCGGGGATGCGACGCACTCCATCGGGAGGTCGGCATCTCGGAAAAAGCCTCCGAGGCGCTGAAAAAGCTCTTTCGGCGAGGGTGGGCGGAGAAGGAGAAATCTCGATGTGACGACGAGGGGCTTCGCCTCGTGTTGTGTGGCGACCCGGACTACCCGAAGGGGCTTGAGGATCTGGAGGAGCGTCCTCTTCTTCTCTACGTGCGGGGACGTTTTCCCCTCCCGGGGTCTTTCGTGGCCGTGGTGGGCACACGCCGGTGCACTTCCTACGGAAGGGCCGTGGCGTTTGCTCTGGGAAGCGAGTTGGCTCGCAGGGGATGTGTCGTCGTGAGCGGCGGTGCTCTCGGTATCGACGGCGCCGCCCACGGGGGCGCCCTGGATGGCGGGGGCAGCACCGTGGCAGTCTTTGGAACCGGAGTGGACCGGATCTTTCCGAGTGAGCACGAGGACCTCTTCCGAAACATGGTCGCAAAAGACGGTGCCCTGGTGAGTGAATATCCCCTGGGAACGCCGGGACGGGGATGGCTTTTTCCACGGCGGAATCGAATCATCGCCGCCCTGTCGTCTCACCTGGTCGTCGTCGAGGCTCCCGAGCGGAGCGGAGCAATCATCACCGCCCGGCTCGCCGGGGAAATGGGGCGCGAACTCTGGGTCGTACCGGGGCGCATCGACGAGAAGGTGTGCCGGGGTTCCAACGCCCTCCTCGCCGACGGGGCCTTCCCGCTCGTTCAGGTGGAGCAATTCGTCGATCTGCTTTGCCCGAGACCCTCTTTTTCGGAGGATGGGCAACTCTCTCTCTTCGGAGCCGGAGACGGAATGCCCGAGGAGGAGGATGGCGTTTTTTCCACTCTCTCCGCCGATGAAACACGCCTGCTCCGCCTTCTTCGGGAGCGGGGGGACCGAACGATTGACAACATGGCTGCAGAGGGTACAATGAGCCCCGCTCGGATTTCCGCCGCCCTGGCCGTCCTTTGCGCCCGCGGACTCGTCTACGAGTCCGGGCCGGGACGGTGGCGTGCGGGTCCCCGGTGAGATCTTCCATTGGAGGTGCTGCACCAGATGGCATGCAGAGTCTTTCATCCCCAGGAGCGACGATATCTGACGCAGGAGGCGCTCGGCGCCGTTGTGGACTACCTTTCACTGCAGCGGGAATCGGATCCGGTCCTCGAGGAAGCGTTGACGTCCGCGGTTCTCCTGGGAAGCTCCCGGAACAGACCCGTCGACGAGGAGGATTTCCGGATGCTCTTCGATCTCGCCGCGGCGGCTCCTGAGAAAATCGACTACCGCGATGCCGTCGCCGCAGTACGACACGTTCCCTACACCCCTTGGCTCGTGTGACGGGACGGAACGTTCTCATGGCGAAAAAAACACTGGTCATTGTTGAATCCCCCGCAAAAGCAAAAACACTTCAGAAAATTCTCGGAAAAGGATACGAAATCCAGGCGAGCATGGGGCACATTCGGGATCTTCCGAAGAGCAAGCTCGGTGTCGATCTGGAGAACGGCTTTACTCCCGAATACATTCTCGTCCGCGGCAAGGGCGAATTGATCAAGAAACTAAAGAATGCCGCAAAAGGGAGCGACGCGATCCTCCTTGCCTCCGACCCCGACCGCGAAGGTGAGGCTATCGCCTGGCACCTGGCTCATGTGCTGGAGGTCGATCCCGCCACGCCGTGCAGGATCCGCATGTACGAGATTACGGCCCGTGGGGTGAGCGAAGCGGTCAAAACTCCTTCGCCCATCGACATGAACAAGGTGGAGGCGCAGCAGGCGCGGCGCATTCTGGACCGCGTCATGGGTTATACCCTGAGTCCTCTGCTCTGGAAAAAAGTGCAGCCCCGCCTTTCCGCGGGGCGCGTGCAGTCCGTGGCACTCCGTCTCATCGCGGACCGGGAGCGGGAGATCCGGAACTTCACGGAACAGGAGTATTGGCTTGTGGATGTGGAGGCCTCCTCCGAGGACGGCCGCGCCTACCGGCTGAGAGTGGAACGACGGAACAAGAAGACGGTCACCATCGCCGATGCTGCCGAAGCGGAGGCTGTGGAGGCCGTTCTTCGGAAAAATCCTCTCATCGTGACATCCTTTCGCGTCAAGGAGACCAAGCGGCCTCCTCTTCCTCCGTTCAAGACGAGCACGCTCCAGCAGGAGGCGGCGCGTCGCCTCGGGTTTTCTCCGCGAAAGACCATGCGGATCGCCCAGACCCTCTACGAGGGTGTGGAACTTCCGGGGAAAGGCCCCGTGGGGCTCATCACCTACATGCGCACCGACAGCCTCCGTCTCAGCCCCGACGCCGTCGCCCGGGCGCGCGAGGTCATCGGGAAGGAGTGGGGGGCCGAGTACGTTCCCGAAAAACCCAATATCTTTGCCGCGAAAGGGCGGACCCAGGACGCGCATGAAGCCATTCGTCCCACTGATCCGGAACTCCTTCCGGGACGCCTGAAGGGGGAACTCTCGGGGGATGAATTCAAACTCTACAACATGATCTGGCAGCGGTTCACCGCATCGCAGATGTCTGCTGCGGTGGTGGCCCGGAGCACGCTCGAGGCCGAGTGTGGCGTCTATGGCCTCGCCCAGGCCGGAGCGGTCCTTTGTTTCGAAGGATGGGGCAAGGTCTGGCCCCTGGACCTGAAGGAGGGGCTCATCGCTCCCGCCGTGGAGGGAGAGACGCTCTTTGTGGACGATGTCCTCCGGGAGCAGCGTTTCACCAAACCTCCCGCACGGTACGCGGAATCCGGGCTCGTGAAGGCTCTCGAAGAGAAGGGCATCGGTCGTCCCTCCACCTACGCCACCATCATCCAGACGCTCTACGACCGGGGCTATGTGGAGCGCAACGACGAGCGGCGCCTGGAGCCAACGGACCTGGGGCTTGTGGTGAACGACTTTCTCGTCGCTCACTTCCCGGGCATCGTGGACGTCGGTTTTACCGCGGGCATGGAGAGCGAACTCGACGAAGTCGAGCAGGGGGACCGCCCCTGGGTGGACGTGGTGGACGATTTCTGGCGCCCTTTCTCCGAGACGCTTGCCTCGGCGGAGAAAAACGCGGAACGTGTCCGCGTTCCCGTGAAGGAGATCGGTGAAGCCTGCCCCGAGTGCGGCGCACCCCTCGTGATCAAGCGGGGACGCTTCGGTGAGTTCATCGCCTGTTCGGGGTATCCGAACTGTTCCTACACCCGTCCCATCCTGAAGACCCTCGGTATCCCCTGTCCCACCTGCGGCAAGGGAGAGGTGGTGCGACGACGTACGAAGAAGGGGCGTTTCTTCTACGGCTGTTCCCTCTATCCTGCCTGCGACTTCGTCTCCTGGAACCAGCCAAGCGGAGAAAAATGTCCCGAATGCGGCGCTCCTCTGATGGTACGGGGAAAGAACAAGCCGTCCTTCTGTCCTGCCTGTTCCGGCCAGAGCGAGTCCACGGAACCCGTACCGAAGAAAAAGGCCGGGCGCCCGAAAAAAAAGCCGAACGCCGCCAAGTCGCGAGCCTCCCGGAAGGGAACGGCTCCGTCGCCCAACTCTTCGAAGGAAACCACCTCGGATGTGTAGCGCCTCGGTTCCGCCCCAATCCGTCACCGTCATCGGAGGTGGCCTCGCGGGGAGCGAGGCGGCGTGGCAGTTGGCCCGCCGGGGGCATACGGTCCGTCTCCACGAAATGCGCCCCGTAAACAGCACTCCCGCCCACAGAACGGCGTGGCTGGCGGAGCTGGTCTGCAGCAATTCCCTCGGATCGGACGTGCCGGAAAGCCCGGGAGGACTTCTCAAGGAAGAACTCCGGCGCATGAAGAGCCTCGTCATGGAAGCCGCCGAAGAGAGCGCCGTTCCTGCGGGGCGGGCTCTGGCGGTGGATCGGGAACTCTTCGCCCGTTTCGTGTCGGAGCGTCTCGCCGCACATCCCCTGGTGACGATCCTCCGGGAGGAGGTTGCCACGTTGCCCGAAGAACCCGCGGTGATCGCCACGGGACCTCTCACGAGTCCGGCGTTTGCGGCGTGTCTCAGGGAATCCGCGGGAGGTTTTCTCGCCTTCTACGACGCGGTCGCTCCCGTGGTGACCGCGGAGAGTGTGGATGCGGACACGGTCTACCGGGCCAGCCGATGGGGGCAGGGGGAGGATTATCTGAACTGTCCCCTCGATCGAGAGGCCTACGAGCGTTTTCTTTCCGCCCTGCTGGCGGCGGAACGGGCGCCTCGCAAGGACTTCGAACAGGATCCGCGCTATTTCGAGGGATGTCTTCCCGTGGAGGTCCTCGCGGAGCGAGGGCCGGACACCCTCCGCTACGGTCCCATGCGTCCTGTGGGGCTTCCCGATCCGAGAACGGGAAGAGAACCCTACGCGGTGGTGCAGCTTCGCCAGGACAACCGGGAAGGCACACTCTACAATCTCGTGGGCTTTCAGACCAATCTGCGCTGGGGGGAGCAGGAGCGCGTCTTCCGGCTCATTCCGGGACTGGAGAAGGCGGAGTTTGTCCGCCTCGGCGTCATGCACCGGAACATCTACGTCAACGCTCCTCTGGCGTTGGATTCCTCCCTCCGGCTTCGTGGACGGGAGGCACTGTTTCTGGCGGGGCAGCTCGTCGGCGTGGAAGGCTATGTGGAGAGCACCGCCATGGGGCTTGTCGCGGCGGTGAATTGTGCGGCCTTCCTCGCAGGTTCGCCCTTTCCGCACTGGCCCGAGGAGACCGCCATCGGAGCCCTGCTGCATTATCTTGGCAGTGCCCTTCCCGGAAACTTTCAACCCATGAACTGCAATCTCGGCATTTTCCCTCCTCTTCCGAAGCGGATCCGGGGGCGGACCGAGCGGTGCGGAGCGGTAGCCACCAGGGCACGGGAAGCCATCGCACTCTTTCTTGAGAAGCAGGGCGCGCTTTTTCCGTAGTACTTATGACCCCTTTCTCCAGAAATTTCCCAATTTCAAGGGAAAAGTGCTACAATACGCGCCATGAGTGAAAATCTCTCCGTCGAAATGGACCGCTATCTGGAGCACCTGCGCTTCTCTCTGGGACGTTCGGATCATACCGTGACCAACTACGCGGTCGATCTCGCCCAGTTCTGCGAGTTTCTTCTCCAGCAGGGGCTTGAAGACGTGGAGGAGATCACGTCCTCCCATGTCCGTGCTTTTCTTCGGGACATCATGGGATTCGGATACGCGAAGACCAGCGCGGCGAGGAAACTCTCCGCCGTGCGGAGCTGGTTCGCCTTTCTCCAACGGAACGGAAGAGTGGCTTCCAACGCGGCGGCATCCGTGCGGAGTCCCAAGCTGCCTCAGCGTCTTCCCCGGGCGCTCTCCCGGGAAGACGCGGCGCGTCTCGTCGAAGAGGGGCCGCGCGGGGAGGAGTTTCATCGCGACCGGGCGGTGTTGGAACTGTTGTACGGTTGTGGCCTGCGCGTGGCCGAACTCGCCGCGCTCGAGTGGGAGGACGTGCAGCTTGAGGAGCGGTGGATTCGCGTGCGCGGCAAGGGGGACAAGGAGCGCATGGTTCCCATGGGGCGCATTGCTCGGGATGCCCTTCTGGAATTGCCCCTCCCGCCTTCGGGGGAGCGGTGTGGGCCGCTCTTTCCGGGTGAGGAGGGTGGAAAACTTTCAGTGCGCACCGTGCACCGCATCGTCACCCGAGCCGCCCGGATCGTCGGGCTCGCGGGTGTGACACCCCACGTGCTGCGCCATTCCTTTGCGACGCACATGCTTGAGGGGGGTGCGTCGCTTCGGGTGCTTCAGGAACTCTTGGGCCACGAAAGCCTCGTGACGACCCAGAAATATCTCAGGATCACCGCGGAGCAGATGCGCCGGAGCTACAGCGCGGCCCATCCCCGCGGGGGAGGAGCGGACGAACATGTTTGAGGGGACGACGATTCTCTGCGTGCGGATCCGGAACCGCGTCGCCATGGTGGGAGACGGACAGGTCACGTTGGGAAACCAGGTTGTCAAGGCGGGGGCGCGAAAGGTACGGCGTCTCTACCGCGGCACGGTGCTCGCGGGATTCGCCGGAAGCACCGCCGATGCCATGACGCTGCTGGAGCGCTTTGAAAAGTTTCTGGAGGAGCATTCGGGAAATCTCATGCGGGCCGCCGTGACCATGGTTCGGGAATGGCGTACCGACCGGGCTCTTCGCAGGCTAGAGGCGATGATGCTCGTGGCGGACCGGGAGCAGACGCTTCTGCTCTCCGGCGCGGGGGATGTCCTGGAACCTGAAGGATACGCCGCGTCCATCGGTTCCGGCTCCGGCTTCGCCCTTGCTGCGGCGAGGGCGCTCTGCGAAGCCGCGGAATGGCCCGCGGAGGAGATAGCCCGCCGCTCTCTGGAGATCGCGGGGGATCTGTGCATCTACACCAACAAGAACATCACCGTGGAGGTGATCGACGCGTGATACGACAGGAAGGACGGGACTTCTCCCCCCGGGAGATCGTCGCCTATCTCGATAGATACGTCATCGGCCAGGAAAAGGCCAAACGCGCCGTGGCGATCGCCTTGAGGAACCGCCTGCGCAGGCGGCGTCTTCCCGAGGAGGCGGCCAGGGAGATCGCTCCCAGGAACATCCTCATGGTCGGTCCCACGGGGGTGGGTAAGACGGAGATCGCCCGCCGCCTCTCGCACCTGGTGAACGCCCCGTTCGTCAAGGTGGAGGCCACCAAGTACACCGAAGTGGGCTATGTGGGGCGCGATGTGGAATCCATGATCCGCGATCTCGTGGAGACGGCGGTGCAGATGGTGAAGGAGCGGAAGGTCGAAGAGGTCCGTGAGGTCGCGAAGGTGCGCGCCGAGGACCGACTGCTTGATGCTCTTCTTCCCCGGCCTCGTTCCGCGGTCTCCCGTGTTCCCGAGTTCTTTCGTCTCTTCGGCGGTCAGCAGGAAGAGGCCGCCCAGGCGAGTACACCTTCCCCCCAGACGCCGGAGGAGGAACAGCGCTTCGCCGCGACCCGGGAACGACTTCGGGAGATGCTGCGCAACGGCAGGCTCGAGGACCGGGAGGTGGAAATCGAGGTGACGGAGGTGCCCAAGCTCGGCATGCCCCTGTTGGGGGGTGCCGGCATGGAGGAGATGGGCATGAACCTCAACGAGATGCTCGGCGGCTTGCTGCCCAAGAAATCCCGACGGCGCCGCGTCAGCGTCGCCGAGGCGCGGCGCATTCTCGAGGCGGAAGAGGCGGAAAAGCTCGTGGACATGGAGGCCGTTACCAGGGAAGCCCTCGAAAAGGCACAGGAGGAAGGCATCGTCTTTCTCGACGAACTGGATAAGGTTGCGGCTGGAGAGGGCCGTGGGGCCGGACCGGACGTGAGCCGCGAGGGCGTTCAGCGGGATCTCCTGCCCATCGTGGAGGGATGTACGGTGCAGACCAAGTACGGCCCGGTCACGACGGATCACATCCTGTTCATCGCCGCCGGGGCCTTCCACAAGGTCAAACCGTCGGATCTCGTTCCGGAGCTGCAGGGAAGACTTCCCATAAGGGTTGAGCTCGATTCTCTCGGCGAGGAGGAGCTGTTCCGCATTCTTCGGGAGCCCGAACACAGCCTTGTACGCCAGTATCAGGCCCTGCTCGGCACGGAGGGGGTGGAACTTCTCTTCGAAGAAGGAGCGCTGCGCGCCATCGCCAAGTTTGCCACGGCGGCGAACCGCGACATGGAGAACATCGGTGCCCGGCGGCTCGCCACCATTATGGAACTTCTTCTGGAGGAAATCAGTTTCGATGCGCAGGAGTTGGCCGGCAGCACGGTCCGCGTGGATGTCCCTTTTGTGGAGGAGCGCCTGCGGGATGTGGCGGCGGACAAGGACATGCGGAACTACCTTCTCTAGAAAAGGGAATAACGAGGCATTCGAGAATCGCGGGAAGGGCACGCACGACGAGGAAAATCATGCCGGAAGTCCCGAGTGGGGCCGTTGTGAACGACACGTTTACGAGAAGAAGAAATTAGGAGGGACATGCCGTGACGATGAACACTCCAAAGGAACTCATTGAGTCGAGAGCGAAGATCCTGAATCCTTCGGCCATGCAGGATCTGCTCGAGAAGACCCGTCTCGTGAGCCGGGCACTGCAGAACAGAAGGGACCATCGGGCCTATCCGGATTACCAAAAGCTCTCCAAGCTTCTGTGCGATCTTGCGGCGGCCAACGTGTATCTCATCAGCCGGGAGGGGCGCATCCTCGGGTATGCCTGGGTGAGTGAGTACGACTGTCCCATTATGGCGAACCTGCTCGAAAAGAACAGCATGCCCGATTCCTATGTGGAGAAACTCAACCAGTATCACGAATCGGTGCTCAACCACACGGACCACGGGCTGTGTGCCTATGCGGACCATCCCTGTACCTACTCCAACAAGCACGTGCTCTACGTTCCCATCACGGGCGGGGCAGAGCGCCTGGGGACCCTGATTCTTGCGCGGTTCGGCCAGCCCTTTGACACGAGGGATCTCGTCCTCGCAGAATATCTCGCCACCGTGGTGGGACTGGAGATTCTCCACGAGCGGACTCGTTCCATCGAGGAACGCGCCCGGGAGCGTCTGGTGGTGCAGATGGCCATGCGTGCCCTTTCCTATTCCGAGGTGGAGTCGGTGCGGCACATCGTGCGGGAGCTCGGGGGCCCCGAAGGAGTTGTTGTGGCGAGCCGCGTGGCGGATCGCGTCGGCGTGACCCGGAGCGTCATCGTCAATGCCCTGCGCAAGCTGGAGAGCGCCGGAATCATCGAAAGCCGGAGCCTCGGCATGAAGGGAACGTACATCCGCGTTCTGAGCGCGCTTTTTCTGGAGGAACTGGGCATTTTCGAGGAGTGATCCGACAACCCCCGCCACAGAGGTTTTGTGACGTTTTGTCCCAGCTTTTCCCCGGTGGGATCTCCGACGTTTCGGCAGATCCCACCGGGCGTTTTTCTTCGGGAGAGGACAAGCCTGTTCCCCTTTCTCCGTATCGGGATCCGGCGAAAAGGAAGATCCCGGGAGCGATTCGCCTTTCAAGAGAAGCAAAGACGCTGCCGATACACAAAAGGGTTCGATGAGATCCGTTCATCTTTGAATCGTTCGGGAGGGAGTTTCATGCAGAGGGACATGACCTGGGATGTCATCGCGAAGGATGTCGAAGGATTGTCTCGCCGGTTCGAGGCGGTCTCCCAGAACATGGCCAACGGCAACACCCCGCGGTATGCCCGCCGGGAGGTCTCCTTCGAGGACCAGTTGAAAGAACTCATCGACGGTCCCACGAAGCTGCCTCTTGCCGTGACCGACACGAAGCACATTCCGCGGCGTCCTCTTTCCGTAAACGACGTAGTTCCCGAGGAGTCCCGGATCTACGACGAGTGGTACCGCCTCGACGGAAACAATGTTGATCCCGAGCGGGAGAACGCCCTTCTCAACCAGACGAGGATGGGATATACCGCCATGAACAGGATGCTCGGGCGAAAGTTCGGTCTGTACAAGGCTGTCATAGGAGGCCGATGATGCGCGTCTTTCACTCCTTGAACGTGGCGGGAAGCGCTCTTACGGCGCATCGTCTCTGGATGGACACGATTTCGGAAAATCTTGCCAACGTGAATACCACGCGCTCCGGCGACGGAGGCCCCTATGTGCGGAGAGTTCCTGTTTTTGCGGAACGCCTCGACCGCGAGCTTTCTCCCAATTCCGCGTCGGGTGGAGTGAAGGTGACCGCCATCGCGCAGGATCCCCTTCCGCCCCGTCTGGTGTACCAGCCGGAACATCCCGACGCGAACGAGGAAGGATATGTGGCCTATCCGAACGTGAACGTGGTGCGGGAGATGACGGACATGATCGTGGCCAGCAGGGCTTACGAGGCGAGCCTTTCCATCGTGGACACGGGAAAGGCTATGTGGAACAGTGCCTTGGAAGTGCTCAAAGGATAGATATTGGGACTTTGGGATCAGTTAAAAATAAGGCTTTCGATTCGGGGGGGTGAGGCAGTCCCCCCTGCTTTTTTTTCGCTTTTTCTGGTAAATTACCGGAGTATTGCCTTTGGAGAAAGAGCGACAGGGGAGAGTCTTTTGCGGTAAATGTCAGTCTGATGTGGTATCATAGTGTAAATCTGTACATGCGTATTTCCGGGAGGAGAGGCGAACATGAGTGTCGTCACCCTGAATTTGCTTGACAGAACACTTCCCTTCGGGGACGAGGGGAAGGGGGGCGCGGTTCAGAAGAAGGATGAGGGAGCCAAAAGTGGAACCACCTTCGCCGCAGTCCTCAAGGAGAGTATGGAGAACGTGAACGACCTGCAGCATGTGGCGGACGAGAAGACGCGAAAGCTGGCACTGGGCGAAGTGAACGACATTTCCGAGGTGGTTGTCGCCGCGTCCGAGGCGGAGATGTCCCTGCGGTTGTTCATGGAGATCCGGAACAAACTGGTGGATGCCTATCAGCAGATCGCCAGAATGCCGGTCTGACGAACGCTCATGGAACGGATCAGGCAGTTCTTCTCCAGGATACGGGTTTTTTGGGAGTCCCTTGTTCCGTGGCAGCGGTATTCTCTGCTCGGGGCGTCTGTGCTCGTGGTGGCCGCCATCGTCCTCCTCGTGCTTTGGTCGGGAAGGACAGCCTACGATCCCCTCTTTTCCGGGCTTGAGGTGGACGACCAGGCCTCTATCGTGGCGATCCTTCGGGAGCAGAAGATTCCTTACCGGCTGGATCCCGTGGCCAACGCCATTCTCGTTCCCCGGGACGTGGTCCATGAGGTGCGGCTGAATCTCGCCTCCTCGGGGCTTCCCAAGGGGGGTGTCGTGGGCTTCGAGATCTTCGATCGGGCCAAGATGGGCATGAGCGATTTTCAGCAGCGCATCACCTACCTCCGGGGACTGGAGGGGGAACTGGCGCGGACGGTCCTGCAGATCGACGCCGTGGAGTATGCGAAGGTCAACATCGTCATTCCCGAGCAGCGCCTTTTCCTTGAACAACAGCAGCCCTCCACCGCCTCCGTCCTCGTCCGGCTGAAACAGGGGAAAAAGGTCGGTCCGGAACAGGTGCGTTCCATCGTCCACCTCGTCGCTCACAGCGTCGAGGGTCTTCGTGCCGACGACGTCACCGTGGTGGACACGGCGGGTAATGTCCTCTCCGACATGATCGCCGATGAAAATTTCATCTTTGCGGGAAGCGATGGCCTGGGCTCTTCCGTCTCCTCGGTACAGCGAGAGCTCGAGCGGCAACAGGAACAGGAATTCGAGCGCAAGCTTCGCGTCATGCTGGAGCGGGTTTTCGGCCCCGGCAAGGCCGTGGTGCGCGTCCGGGTGGAACTTGATTTCGACAAGCGGAAAGTTTCCACCAGGGAATTCATCCCCGGTCCTACCGGCAAAGGCGTCGTGCGGAGTCAGCAGGATATGGAAGAAACGTACACGGGGCCAGGCAGTGTCCCCGGGGCGCCCCCGGGAACGACCACGAATATCCCGGGGTATGCCATCACGGGACAGCAACAGGGAAACAGCGAATACGCCAAGACGGAATCCACGAAGAACTACGAGATCACCACCCGGGAAGAAGAGCAGGTGGGGACGCCGGGAACGGTGAAACGGGTCTCCGCCTCGGTTCTCGTGGACGGCACGCTCTCGGACGAACAGCTGGGTGGACTCAAGGAGGCCGTTGCGGCGGCCATCGGTATCGACGAGGTTCGGGGAGACAAGCTCGTCATCCAGCCCATGCCCTTCTCCACCTCTTTTGTGGACAACCTTCTCGCCCAGCTCCAGGAGCAGCGGCGACAGCAGCTCCTCATGGGCATGATCGCGCTCGCGCTCGTGCTTGTGGGGGCGGTCGGCGTGGCTCTTTGGTGGATGCGCCGCCGCCGGCGGCTCCTCCTCGAACAGGCGGCTGGAGGCGAGGAAGGAAAGGTGCCGAGCCTGAGAGAGCTCATGGAAAACCCTGATCTGATGGCCGGACAGAGTGAAGTCGTCGTTCTGGAAGAACAGCTTCGCATCTATGCGATGAAGAACCCCGAGGATGTCGCTGCAGTCATCAAGAATTGGCTGGCTGAGGAATAGCCGCCTGGGAGAGGAAGGGAATCCATGGCCAAAAAAGAACTGAGGGGGAGAGACAAAGCTGCCATCCTCTTGGTTTCTCTGGGCCCTGAAGTGGCAGGACTCATCTACAAGCAGCTCGACGAGGGGACCATCGAGTTGCTTACACTCGAAATCGCCAACCTGCGGAAAATCACTCCGGATGTCAAACTCCAGGTCCTTAAAGAGGCCCAGGAGCTGCTCATGGCCAAGGAATTCCTTTCCCAGGGGGGTGTGGATTACGCACGGTCGCTCCTGGAGCAGGCCCTCGGATCCGAGCGCGCCCAGGAAATCCTCCGGCGCATCACCGCGAGCCTTCAGGTCCGCCCCTTCGACTTCATGCGCCACACCGACGCGCAACAGGTTCTTAGCTTCATCCAGGGAGAGCATCCCCAGACTATCGCCCTCATTCTCTCCTATCTCGTTCCCGAACAAGCTGCGGCGATCATGGGCGGCCTGCCCGCCAACATTCAGTGGGATGTGACGCGGCGTATCGCCACCATGGACAGGATCACTCCGGAAGTCCTGCGGGAGGTGGAGCGGGTGCTGGAGCGAAAACTCAGCAGTGTTCTCGGCCAGGATTTCACCATTGCCGGAGGCATCGAAGCTGTGGTGGACATTATCAACCGTGTGGATCGGGGTACGGAGCGGAACATCATGGAAATGCTCGAGGAAAAGGACCCCGACTTGGCGGAGGAAATCAAGCGGCGCCTCTTCGTCTTCGAGGATGTGATCGGACTGGACGACCGCTCGCTTCAGCGCGTCCTCCGGGAAGTGGACATCAAGGACCTCTCCCTCGCCCTCAAGGGAGCCACGGAGGAGTTGCGGCAGAAGTTCTTCAAGAACATGTCCAAACGAGCCTCCGAAATGTTGGTGGAGGACATGCAGTTCATGGGTCCCGTTCGCGTCCGGGACGTGGAGGAGGCCCAGCAGAAGATCGTCAACGTCATCCGCGCTCTCGAAGATGCCGGAGAGATCGTCATCGCCCGAGGTGGAGAGGAAGAGCTGATTGTCTAGCGGAACCGGTCGCCAGCGTCTTTTCCGGGCGGTACGCCTTCTTCCGGAGGCGGTCAAGGTGGGAAGCCCCCTGCCGAAGGGGAAGACGGCGCCGGAGGAGGCGTGTCCCGTCTCCGGAGCCGAGGAGAGGGGAGAGCAGGCGGCGGCTCTTCGCGCCGAAAAGGAGCGGCTCGGACTTCAGGAGAAGCTTCGCCGGGCGGAAGAAGCCCTGGTGGAGGCGCGCAAACACGCCACGTCCCTGGAGCAGGAGGTCGTGAAACAGCGCAGGGATGCGGAGGCAAGGCTGGAGAAGCTCAAGGCCGATCTGGAATCCCGGCTCGAGGAACAACGGGAGGATGCGCGTCGCACGGGGCATGACGAGGGCTATTCCGAAGGGTATGCCCGGGGGCGGAACAAGGCGTTCCAGGAAGTCCGGGAGGAATACGCGGAGCGCTTCGCCTCCCTGGCGGAACAGATTGACGGTGTCCACGGCGAGCTTCGGCGGAATCTGGAAGAGCTTGCGGAAGCGAACCAGCTCCGGTTGATCCGGCTGTGGAGTGTCGTGCTCGAACGTTTGCTCCATCGCCAGGTGGAACTCAACGAGGCCACGGTGATGACGCTTCTGCGCCAGGTGCTTCTCCGGGTGAGTGATCGGGAGCGCCTGGTGGTGTATCTTCACCCCGAGGATGCCGTCTCGGTGCGGGAACGGCGGGACGAGTTCGCCGACATTCTCCGGGGGATCCGCCATATCGAGTTCGTCGGGGACGAGAACGTGGATCGGGGAAGTTGTCTGGTGGAGACGAATCTCGGCGTGTACGACGCACGGTGGAGGACTCAGCTCGAACAGATTTCCCGGGAGGTTGACGGCGTTCTTCTGGAAGGACTTTCCTCCGGAGGCGCGCCCGCTCCTGCGGGACGGGAGGATTCCGCCGAGGACGGCGGGGCGTAGCCATGGGAAAGGATCTGTTGGGCGTCCTCGAGGTGCGTTTGGACCGGAGCGACTGGATCCGCGTCAACGGAAGAGTCGTTCAGGTCGTGGGGCTCGTCATCGAGTCTCAGGGGCCGGATGTGCAGGTGGGGGATCTCTGCGAGATCCGCTTTCGCAGGCGGAACAGCGTGCTCCGTGCGGAAGTGGTGGGTTTTCGGGGCGATCGGGTGTTGCTCATGCCGCTCGGAGACATTCAGGACATCGGTCCGGGGTGCGATGTGGTGGCCATGGGGCGAAGCCTCGGCGTTCATGTGGGGAGCGGTCTCCTCGGCAGGGTTTTGGATGGACTGGGGCGTCCCATCGACGAAAAGGGTCCCGTGGCGGTCTCCGGCTTCTACCCCCTTCACGCTGCGCCGCCGCACCCGCTGCGCCGGCAGCACATTTCGAAACCGCTCTCCGTGGGCGTCAAGGTCATGGATGGTCTGCTGACCCTGGGGCAGGGGCAGCGTGTGGGCATCTTCTCCGGTTCAGGCGTCGGCAAGAGCACTCTTCTCGGAATGATGGCCCGCAACACCGAGGCGGATGTGAATGTCATCGGCCTTGTGGGAGAACGGGGACGGGAAGTCAAGGAGTTCCTCGACAACGATTTGGGAGTGGAGGGCCTCAAGCGTTCCGTCGTGGTGGTGGCCACGTCGGACCAACCGCCCCTCGTGCGTCTCAAGGCGGCGCTCACTGCCACGACGATCGCGGAATACTTCCGCGACCAGGGAGAGAACGTCCTGCTCATGATGGATTCCATCACCCGCGTCGCCATGGCGCAGCGTGATTCGGGACTGGCCGTGGGAGAGCCTCCCGCCACACGCGGGTACACGCCTTCGGTATTTGCCTTTCTGCCCCGTCTTCTCGAGCGGGCCGGCGCGGGAGAGCGGGGAAGCATCACCGCCATCTACTCGGTTCTCGTGGAGGGCGATGACATGAACGAGCCCGTGGCGGACACGGTGCGGGGCATTCTCGACGGACACATCGTTCTCTCCCGCCAGATCGCCGCGAGAAACCACTACCCTGCGGTGGATGTCCTCCGAAGCATCAGCCGTGTGATGCCCGGCGTGGTTTCGGAGGAGCAAATGGCGGCGGCCACGACGATACGGGAAGTCCTCTCCGTGTTCGAGGATGCCCAGGATCTGGTCAACATCGGTGCGTACAAGACCGGAAGCAATCCGAAAATAGACTGGGCGCTGGAATACATCGACCGGGTGCAGGATTTTCTCCGTCAGGGTATTCAGGAGCGGTTCTCCTTCGAGGAGACCGTGCGGACTATGGAATCCCTCGTGCCGAGCCTCCAGGAGGCGAGGAGATAGACTATGATGCAGAAGATCCGGAGATTTCGACGTATCCTTTCGACGAAAATCCAAGAGGAACAGATCGTTCAGGTGGAACTTTCCGAGCGGCTCACGGCGGAGCAGAACGTGCTCGCCCAGCTCGACGGATTGAAGCTGGAGCGCCAGCGCGCCCTGGACGAGTTCGTGACCCAGGTCGGGCGAGTGTTCTCCCCCAGGGATCTCTGGCATCAGCGGCAGCATATCGAGTGCATCGACACGGATATGGAGTGCAAGGAGCGGGAATTGGCCACCCTGCGCCGTGCCATTGAAGAGACCAAGGTGCGTCTCCTTGAGCGGCACCGCGAGGTGCGCATGCTGGAGAATTACGTGGAAAAGCTCCAGGCCGCGGATACGGCGGTGCGGCTCTCGACGGCGCAGAACGAGTTGGACGATCTCACCTGCATGCGTTTCAACACCACTCGGGAGGAATTTCCATGCGACCCAGTCTCGCGAACGTGAATCGTGTTCTCGCCCGAATCGAGGAAATTCAGAACCGCTTTTCTCCTTCCGGAGGCTCCGACATGCCGCTGGAACGTTTGCGGGAAGGCGTTTCGCCGGGGAATTTCGAGCGCGCCCTCGAAGAGGCGCGAAAGAAGGAGAAAACCCAGGGGAAGGACAGAAACCGTGCTTTGCAACATGTCCTCGCCTCGGACAGCCCGGGACTCGCCGACGGTGAAGGAATTTTCGACAGGGACGAGGTGCTTCTCTCGGAGGAAAGACGTGGCGGAGTGACGTGGCAAGCAGCTCTCCCTGCAACCGCAGGAGCGTACGGTCTCGATCCGGCCCTTGTCCGGGCGGTGATCCGCATGGAGTCGGGAGGCAATTCGAGGGCGGTCTCGCCCAAGGGGGCTCAGGGACTCATGCAGCTCATGCCGGGAACGGCAAAAATGCTGGGAGTCCAAAATGCCTTCGATCCCATTGAAAACATGGATGGAGGCGTCCGCTACCTTGCTTCAATGCTGCAGCGATATGACGGTGACATGGAGAAGGCGCTTGCGGCGTACAACGCTGGTCCAGGAAGAGTGGATGCCTGTGGCGGCATTCCGGCCATCCCGGAGACGCAGCGATACGTCCGGAATGTGCTGGCTCTTTACAGGAAACTGAAGGAGGAGGAATAGGTTCATGGCGGATCCGATGCGGGATTCCTCCGAAGAGAGAATCGACGAACCGAGGCCCTCGCCGAAGGTTCCCAAGAGCGCCGGAGGGAGCTCCAAGGCGAAGAAAAAGTCCCGCGGACGCGGATGTGCCATGTTTCTTCTGTCACTTCTTCTTCTGGGAGGAACCCTTTCCGGTCTGCATCTGGCCGGTGTGTGGGATGCGCGCACGGTCCTCTATCCGTTGCTTCCCCAGATTCCTCTGGTCGGAGAACAGCTTTCGGATGCCTTCGGCGTGCCTCCCCGTTATGCCCTCACCGTCGCGGAACGTCGCGCCCTCGAAATCGAGGAGCGGGAGCAGCTGCTCGCCCTGCGGGAGGCGGAACTCAACGCTCTCCGGACCGCGTCGGAAGCCATCTCCGCGGATCTCCTCGCCAGAGCGGAAGCGCTCGGAAGGCAGGAGGCGCTTCTGGCGGAACAGTTGGCGCAGCAGCCGACACAGGATGGGCCGGACGCGGAGGAAAAGAACATCGAGGACCTTCTCCGAACCTACCAGGAAATGTCTCCCCGCAACGCCGCCCAGATCATGCAGGATCTCCGGGAGGATCTGGCGGTGACGCTCCTCTCCCGCATGCCCCAGGATCAGGCGGCGGCAATCCTCGCCAAGATGGACAGCCCGAAGGCGGCCCGCCTCACGGAGCGGCTGGCGACTCTCAAGCGGTAACCCTGCGGTTTCGAAGCATCCTTGTCTTTATGCCGCGTGACGTGTTCGACCTGGAAGAACCGGAACCCCGCTTTTGTCGGACAACACCGGAGAGGGTGGATTTTTTTCTTGTGAAAGCGCTTTCCTCCGGGGTGTTTCCTTTTGTTCCGTCGTCTCGGTTT
Organism: Aminiphilus circumscriptus DSM 16581; assembly: GCF_000526375.1. Lineage (NCBI taxonomy): Bacteria > Thermotogati > Synergistota > Synergistia > Synergistales > Aminiphilaceae > Aminiphilus > Aminiphilus circumscriptus. Next base: position 124,924 of record NZ_JAFY01000007.1, read on the forward strand.
GGTGCATATTCTGCATATTCAATCAAGTCTGCTCTTCCTCCGGGAGCAGTGTGTTGCTTTCGCCGGCGGGGTGATTTCGGCCTCGTCGCTTCGATTTTCCCCTTGTCCGGCTCCTCTTCCCTCCTCGCCTCGTTCTTCTGAAGCATTCCATGGGATAAAGTCCCGCTTCGAAATGCCGATACCAACTACGAGGCATTCGAAGAGTCAGTCCAATGTGTTTGTTCACGCGCAGTGCCTGCCACGGATGGTCGGGCTTTGAAACGGCAAGGGAATGCGGCTTGACCGACATGACAATCATCTCAGGAGGCCGCCATGATACGATCTCTGTGGACAGGCGTGAACGGCGTGGTTGGGCATCAGACCTATCTCGACGTGATCGGCAATAACGTGGCCAACGTGAATACCGTTGGTTTTCGCAAATCCTCCCCGGTCTTCTCCGATCTCCTTTCGGACCTGATGCGTGGCGCCACCGGCCCCCAGGGCAATGTGGGCGGTGTGAGCCCCATGCAGGTCGGCTTGGGGTCTCTCGTTACCGCCATCGATGTGAGCCAGGCTGCCGGAACTCTTTCCCTCACCGACAGTCCCACGGATATCGCCATCTCGGGGTCCGGCTTTTTTGTCGTCCAGAATGAACAGGGACAGTTTTACACCAGGGCGGGGAATTTCGTCGCCGATGGAGAAGGGTATCTCGTGCAGTCCGGGACGGGAAACTACCTGATGGGGACGAGAATCGGCGACGGAAGTGTTCCGGGAACTCCCGGCGGACTTGAACCGGTGAAAATTCCCGTGCCGTCCGAAACGGGAGATTCGGAGTACACCCTCCCTCCCAAAGCGACGGGGGGCATCCTTTACGCGTGCAATCTCGACGCGGGCATGGCTCTGGGCGATTCCCACGCCACGGAGACGACTGTCTACGACAATCTCGGCAATGTTCATCAAATCCGGGTGACCTGGTCCAAGGCCACGGAAATCGCTCCGGACGGGACGGAGACATGGAAACTGAACCGCTGGACCTGGAAGGCGGAACTGCTCGACGAGGATCCTCCTGTCGAGGTGGGGGCTGGCGAGATCGGATTTTCCGGCGCTTCCGATCCTGCGACGGGAATCGTGGCGGGCGACATCATCCGGGATGGATCGGAGATCGTCACCATCAACGTGCCCTACAGCCCTGTCCCTGATCCCAACAATCCGGGACAGACCGTCACGCCCGAGGCCGGGGAGATCACCCTCGATTTCGGTGGCGGCGGAGATCCACTCGCGGGGATCACTCAATTCGGAAGCTCCAGCACGACCCGTTCCGTCAAGCAGGATGGCTATCCCATGGGATACCGACAGGGAGTGGTCGTCACCGCCGACGGTGTGCTGAACGTGGTGTATTCAAACAACATGGTCAAATCCACCTACCGCATTCCCCTTGCGTTCTTTCGTAATCCCATGGGACTCAAGAGCGAAGGGGACGTCCTCTTTTCTGTAACCGCGAATTCCGGGGATCTGAACCTCCTCTTTCCCGGCGCGGAGAACACGGGAAAGCTTATGGGAGGTGCGCTTGAGGGGAGCAACGGCGATCTGGCCGACTCCTTCTCCGATCTCATCATTTCTCAGCGGAGCTTTCAGGCGAATGCTCGGGTTATCACCACCAGCGATGCTTTCCTGAAGGAAAGCATCGCCATGAAGAAATAACGGGGCCGAACCGTGGCAGAAAGGAGCCCCTGAACATGTCCGTCAATTCCGTCCAGGCACTTTTTCCGGATCCCGCTTCGGCTTCGCCTGCGGGAAAGAGATCCGGCAAGACCCAAAGCGCCTCTTCCGGAGCGGTTTTCGAGACGTTCCTTTCCACTGCGGGGGAGAATCTTTCCCAAAGCGATACCGGGAAGGGGGCAGTTCTCGAAGGATCGCTTGCGGAATCCCATGCTGCTGTTTCGGGGGCTCTTTCGCCGGGGCTCGTCGAGCTGGCGTGGACGTTCTGGACTGGCGACGGAGACGAAGATCCGGCGAAAGAGGTGCTTGCCGATCCCTCGAAGGCGGAAGAGGAGGACGTGTCGTTCGAAGAGGAAACGGGTGCGGGTGCGCTTCGGGATGGTGCGCCGGAGAGTTCGCTTTCCTGCTTGGCGGACGGCGTGGATATCGCCGAGATCGTCGCAGTGCCTGCAACGCCAGGCGGCGTTGAGGTCGCTGCGGAAAATTTGATTGAAGAGGGGAGTGCTGTCGTTCCGTCTCCCCCGGTGCCCGAAAATCAACCTGCGGTTTCGGTCGAAGAACGGCACCGTGATGGAATGGCGGCGGTTTTGGACGAAAACGTGGCCCGTTCGGAAGAAACGGTACTCTCGCAGGCGGGACTTCTCGACGAAGGCGATGACGCTGCGGACAAGGATGCCTCCGGGGTTGTTTTTCCCGAGGGGGGGGCTCGGAGGGCAGACGCAAAGAATGAAGGGAACACCGCTTCGTTGTTGAAAAAGGGAATGCCTCTTTCCAGAGAGAACGACGCTTCCGGAATGCTTCGTTCCGCTGCGGTGCCTGTCCGGGAGGAGGTTGTGAAAAACCTCCCCGAGGGCGCTCTCTCCGGAGGGGCCGAGAGCAAAGAATCTCCGGCGCCGGTTTCGGAATTATCGCTCGAAGATATCGCGAAAACGGTGACGGAGAAGGCAGTTGTGGAGGATGCGCTCCCCCGGAATGCGGCGATGACAGGACGTCCGCTCTTGCCGGACGGCTCCGTTCCGAATGAGGCTCGTCCTAAAAGCGATGAGGGGGCGGGCAAGAGCGTGTCTCAGGAATTGGGACAGACCGCGGCTCGGGAGGTTCCGGAAGCGCATTCCGAAACGGAGCAGCGGAGTGGTGATGCATTTGCCGGAGGACATGAGGGGCAGGGCGCCAGGAACACCGCGACGTCCTCGGCATCGCTCGGAAGGGAGACGGCTTTCGCCTCGCTCCTTGACGGGAGTGCATCCTCCGACATTTCCGGTCCGGCGCGGAGTGTTCCGGGCCCCCTTCCCGGAGAAGGTGCGTCCCTCCCGCTGCAGGGGCGCGGATTCGCGGCTCTGCCCGAGGGGATGACGGAAGTGGTGCGTGTGATTGCCACTGAAGAGGGGCATCGTGCCCGGATTATCGTGGATCCTCCCGCTCTGGGACGCGTGGACGTGACCGTCCAGACCACGGGAAACGGCATGGAGGCGGTGCTCCGGGTGGACAACGAGGCGTTGCGGCAGACCCTGTTGGGCCAGCTCGACCAGTTGCGGCAGGCCCTCGCACAGCAGGGAATCACCGTTGGGCAGCTCAGCGTCGATGTCCGGCAGCAGGAAGAGCAGCAGCACAACCAGAGCGATTCCGGAAAGAGCCGACGGACGAACAGGCTTTCCGGTATGGAAGACGGTGGTTCCGACGAAGACGAGGAACGGAGAACCGTGCGGCTTGACCTCGAGCGGGGCTTGCTGCACTGGATAGCCTGAACGGAAAGGAGCGAACCGACATGTTTCAGACGGCGAGCGTTGCGGGAACGGGAAGTGCTTTCTCCACAAGCAGCGCCAGTTCGAGTGACATAACCAGAACGGTGAAGACCGAACTTGACAAGGACGATTTCCTGAAGCTTCTCATTACGCAGCTTACGCACCAGGATCCGCTGAACCCCATGGAGGACAAGGAGTTCATCGCCCAGATGGCACAGTTCAGCTCCCTTGAGCAGTTGACGAACCTCAACGCGGGGCTGGAGAGCATGACGAACTTCGCCATGACCAACGCGGTGAATTACATCGGAAGAACCGTCACCTTCTACAACAGCGACGGCGAGGAACTTTCCTACAAGGTAACCTCCGTGACCTTCAATCAGGGGGAAGTGACGCTCCATTACGACGGAGGCAGTGTTCCTCTCGAGAACGTCATCGGCGTTGCCTGATGCAGGAGGAGGTTGCCAGGCAAGAAAGCCTGTCGTTCCGTGTTAACCGATTGAAGAGGGAGAGGGTTTTCCCGTGCGCGGCCAGGGAGGAGCAGCGCTCGCAACGGCAAGGGATTGCAGACGAAAACGAAAGAAAATGACTTCATGAGGAGGGTACCGCCATGCTGCGATCTCTGATGGCCGGCGTTACGGGTATCAAGGCTCACACGACCTATCTCGACGTGATCGGCAACAACATCGCCAACGTGAACACCACGGGTTTCAAGAAATCTGTCACGACCTTCCAGGACCTGTTGTACCAGACGGCGAAGGGAGCCACCGCGCCCGACGCCGGAGCGGGACGGGGAGGCATCAACCCCATGCAGGTGGGGCTCGGTGTGAACGTGGCGGCCATCGAAACCATCCACACCCAGGGGAACGTGAGCTACACGGGAAACCGGACGGACTTTGCCATCCAGGGCGACGGGTACTTCGTCGTCAAGGATGGGGGAAATACGTATTATACTCGGGCGGGAGCCTATGTTCTCGATGCGGCGGGCAACGTGGTGAGTTCCGGAACGGGCTACATGCTCCAGGGATACGGCATGTCCCAGGATCCCACGGATCCCACCAAATATATCCAGGGGAGTACCCTCGGAGCCATCAACATTCCCATCGGTCAGAAGATCCCCGCCAAGGAGACCGAACTGGTGGGGTTCCGGTGCAACCTGAACAGCAGCGTTCCCACCTATCTCGCCTCGGGGTTCACCCCTGTGGGAACGCAGCAGAAAGTGACGCTCAACGGAACGCAGTACACCGTGACCTTTGCCGAGAGCGCCGGAAGTCCAACGGCCACGGCGACGGATTTTCTCCGCATCACCTTTGATGGTGCTGGCGGTCTAAATGGGACGCTCCAAATGCAGCTCGATGGTGTGGATGCAGAGGGAAACCCTGTTCTGTCCATCGGTGCCGGTTCGACACCAACTTTGGCGGCGGCCACAACATACGATCCGAATACGGGTCTCCTCACCGTGCAGGATGGCACTGATCGGTGGGAGATGAATCTCTGGGATAACCTTGATATGGAGTACGTTACCTTCAAGGACCCCACCAATCCGAACCTGACCTGGAAGGTTCTCACCGAGTTCGATCCTGCGGCGAATCGCATGAAGATCTGGTACCAGAGCGACAATGGTGCTGGTGGAGTGAGCCCTGTCCCCATGGCCGTGTTCGATACCCTGGCTTCGGGGGCGGGACCGATTCTTTTCAACGATGACGGGACCTTCCGGAGCTACGATTCCAATTCGGCCAACCCCGGCATTGATCCCATCGCATTGGATGACGGTGCGGGCAACACGCTCGATATCTTTCTCGTGGCGAATCCCTCGGGGAGATCCTTCCTGATTCAGCCCTCCGATGGTGGTACGCCTCCCGCGGCGACGGGAGAGACCCTGAGCTCCCTGAACCAGCGCATCTCGAGCATTCACGAGACGAAGATCGACGTGTACGACTCCCTCGGAAACGCCCACACGCTGGAGGTGAGCTGGGAGAAGACCTTCAACAATGAGTGGCGCTGGCGGGCCTGGCTTCCCGACGAACCGGGCATCCCCATCACGGGGAACGAGGGGCTCATCACCTTCGGGCCGGACGGTCGCATCACCGGAACGGGAACCGCCACGATCGATCTGGGCTTCGGCGCCGTCGGGGCCAAGGACACCACGGTGACGCTTGATTTCTCGGGAAAAACGTTTGAAAAGGACGACCTTGAGGGGGTCACCCAGTATGGGTCGGCCTTCACGACGAAGGGATACTATCAGGACGGCTATGCCATGGGCGTTCTCGAGGATTTCGCCGTGGGTGCCGACGGGACCGTGACAGGGGTCTACAGCAACGGCAAGAATCAGCCTATCGCGCGGCTCGCCCTTGCCCTCTTCGCGAATCCCCAGGGCTTGCTCAAGATGGGGGAGACGGTGTTCATGGAGTCTCCCAATTCCGGCGTGGCCCAGATCGTCAATCCTCAGGAAGGCGGAGCCGGCAAGATCGCCGGAAGCTCCCTGGAGATGTCCAATGTGGACCTGGCGGAGGAGTTCGTGAGCCTCATCAAGGGGCAGCGCGGTTTTCAGGCCAACGCGAGGGTGGTCACCACGGGAGACCAGGTTCTCGAAGAACTCATCAACCTGAAACGCTAGGTTTCTCCGCCATTGCCGCGTGTCCTCCGGGCTGGGTGTTGCCGGCGGGCAAGGCAGGCGCAGCCTCTCCGGGGGATGTTCATTGTGGTATGACGTTGCTCTGAAGAGGAATCATCGTTACGATGGAGGGGGTGTTCGCCCCCTCTTTTCCTGGAGGAGGCGATGGAGCGCATGATCGAACTCACGCGGCTCAACGGAAGCATTTTTGTCCTCAACGCGGATCTCGTCGAGACAGTGGAGACCACGCCGGATACAGTGATCCTTCTCTCCAACGGACATCGCTACGTGGTACGGGAGTCCATGGAGGAGGTGACGAAACGGATCCTTGCGTTTCGCCGTCGTGTCATCGATCATCGGGAATTTTCGTCGTCATAGCGTTCTGTTTGCAGAAAACGTTGTCGCAACGTGAAGTTTTTCCGATTCCTCCTTGAAGAGGGGTTGGAGGAAGACCGCCAGTGGATTTCGATGTACAATGAAAACGCAGCAGTTGGGGAGGTGGAGGCGTGGACCTCGCAACCGTAATAGGGTTATCCTTGGCGCTCATTCTCGTCATCGGAGGCATCATCGCCGGCGGTGATCCCGGAGCCTTCGTGGATGTGACGTCGTTGCTCATTACGGGGGGGGGGGACGCTCGGAACGGTCATCATGAGCAACCCCATCGAACGCTTCAAGGATATGGGGAAAATAATCAAAAGAGCTTTCTTTTCCTCGAGCCCGGATTTGGTTGGCCTTGTGCAGACCATGGTGAGCTTCGCCGAGAAAGCCCGGCGGGAGGGGCTGCTCGCCCTGGAGGAGGATGCGAGCCAGTTGGAGGACGATTTTCTGCGCAAGTCCATTCAGCTCGTGGTGGACGGAACGGATCCGGAGCTGGTGAAGGCCATTTTGGACACGGAAATCGGACTTTTGGAGGAACGGCACTCCCAGAACAAGAAGATGTTCGACACCATGGCGGAACTCGCGCCCGCCTTCGGTATGCTGGGAACGCTCATCGGCCTCGTCCTGATGCTCAAGAACCTGGACGATCCCAACGCGCTGGGGCCCGGCATGGCCGTGGCCCTCATCACCACGTTTTACGGTTCCTTCATCGCCAACGTCATCGCCCTTCCCATGTCCAAAAAGCTTAGTGTGCGCACCTCCCAGGAGGTGCTCTCCCGGGAACTCATGGTGGAAGGGGTCCTTTCGATCCAGGCCGGAGAAAATCCGCGCATCGTGGAGGAAAAGCTCAAGGTCTTCCTGCCGCCGGTGATGCGGTTGCTGCTGGAGGAGTCGAAAAAGAAGGACAAGAACGAGGCGGCGTGAGAACGGTTCTTCCGCTTCCGGGTTCGGAAAGGGGATGACGGAGCATGGCGAGAAAGAAGCGACAGGAGGAGACCATCAGCCAAGGTTGGCTTACGACCTATGGCGACATGGTGACGTTGCTCCTGACGTTCTTCGTGTTCCTCTTCGCCTTCTCTACACTGGATGTGCAGAAATTTCAGAAGCTCATTCTTTCCTTCCAGGGAGCCATCGGCGTGCTTCCCGGGGGTAAGACGACACAACCGGACGACCAGATTTTTCAGGCCCATGTTGGAGTGGACGCCGGGGAGGTCCGAAAACAAACTCAGGACATTCTCGATGTGGCGCGGCGGGTCCAGACACTCGTTCGGGAGGAGGGGCTGGAGGGCGAAGTGACCGTCCGGGTCGATCAGCGGGGAGTGACCATCTCCATGACGGAACAGGTGCTTTACGCCAGCGGAAGTGCGGAGATCCGTCCCGAAGGAAAGCGGCTGCTCGCGAAGATCGGCATGATTTTGAAGGATGTGCAGCCTCCCATCGCCGTGGAGGGGCATACGGATTCGGTGCCGTTGCGGGGAGGTGTCTTTGGTGACAACTGGGGGCTTTCCGCGGCGCGGGCGGCTGCGGTGGTCTCCTACTTCGTGGAGAACGTGGGAATCGACCCGAAGCGCCTTCAGGCCGTCGGGTTCGGGCAGCACCGGCCGTTGGTTCCGAACGATACGGACGAGCATCGGGCGCTGAATCGGCGCGTGGACGTGGTGCTCCTCTCCCAATTCTCACAGTGACGCCAATTTTCCCCCAAGGGGAGGTTTCTGCATGAAACGGGTGATCGTCCTCATTGTTGTGGGTGTGGTGGTTCTTCTCGCAGGTATCGGCGGTGGCATCTTCGTGGGACTCAAGTTCTTCTCCCGGCCCGATGTCGTTCCCGGCAGCCAGGGGCTGCCTCCGGGACCGACGGTGCGCCTTGGGGAGTTTACCGTGAATCTCGCGGACAAGGAGCCTCATGTATTGCGCACGACCATCACGCTGGAGGTAACCTCCCAGGAGTCCCTCGCCCTCGTGGCGGATCCGGGATGGCTCAGCAGAATGCGCAACGAGGTCATCCTCGTCGGGAAGGATCGTCGCTACGACGATCTCCGTACCGCCGAAGGGGTTCTCGAGTTCGCTCAGGACGTGAAGCGCCGGCTCAACGCGCTCATGCCCCTCGTCAAGGGGCAGCCCGCGGTTTCGAGGGTGCTCTTCGACGATTTTATCGTGCAGTGAGCCGTTTCCCGAGGAGGTGAGGAGACGTGGTGCCTGAAGTACTTTCCCAGAGCGAAATCGATGCGCTGCTCAGCGCACTGAGCAGTGGCAGTGTCGATCTGGAGGCCATATCCGAGAGTGCCCGGGAAGACAAGATCAAACTCTACGATTTCCGGCGTCCGGACAAGTTCAGCAAAGACCAGCTCCGGGCCATTCAAATGATTCACGAATCCTTCGCACGACAGGTCACCACGACTCTGTCCACCATGGTGCGCGCCATGGTCTCCGCCGAGGTGGTCTCGGTGGATCAGCTCGCCTACGATGAATTCGTCCGTTCTCTCGTGCAGCCCACCACCATCGCCGTCCTGGAGATGTACCCCCTTACGGGAAACGCGGTGATGGAGCTCAATCCTCACCTGGTCTTCAGTATCATCGATCGCATGTTGGGCGGCAAGGGGGAACCTCTCCGGAAGGCCCGGGAACTGACGGACATCGAGCGGACCGTGGTCGAGAGGGTGCTTCTCCGCATGTTGGAACTGCTGGAAGAGAGCTGGAGCACCGTCGTGGACGTGCGTTTCCGTTTCGACAGCATGGAGAGCAACCCCTTTTTCGTGCAGATCTGCCCCGGGACGGACATGGTGCTTCTCGTGACACTCAAGGTTCAGGTAGGCGAGACGGAGGGGATGATCAACCTCTGCGTGCCCTACATCGTCATGGAGCCCATGGTGGACAAGCTGAGTTCCCAACACTGGTTCGCCAGTACGGGACGGAAGGACATTCAGGGCGTTCGGGAGATCCTGAAGAACCGGTTGAACGCCGTTGTGGTGCCCGTGGCGCTGGAACTCGGACATACCATTTTGAGCCTTCAGGATATCATGCAGCTTCAGGAGGGAGACGTGATCCGCCTGGATGGAACGAGGGGCGATCCTCTCGGGGTCCGGGTGGGCAATCGTGTCAAATTCTACGCTTCTCCGGGAACCGTCGACGGCGCCTACGCCGCGAAGATCACAGAAGTGCTTTCCGGCGAGGCCCAGAGAGAGGAGGAGTAGACCGTGGTGGACGAACTCCTGAGTCAAGATGAAATCGATGCGTTGCTGAGCGGTGCCCCAGCTGTTTCCGCGGATGCTGCAGGCGGCGACCTCAGCCCAGAGGATCAGGACGTGCTCGGCGAGGTGGCGGGCATCTTCGCCAATGCGGCGGGTAACGTGGTTGGCATGCTCGCCGGTCGCGGCGTCGCGGCTTCCGTCGCGGGGATGGAAACGTTCCCGCAGCGGGAGATGCCGGAAAGAGTCGACGGAACGGGTCGCGTGTTTCTGTACACCCTCGCCTGCGACGGGTTGGAGAACGCTCCTGCGGCGATCGTGCTCTCCGAACGGGGGGCCATGTCCCTTGCGGATCTCATGATGGGAGGCGACGGAAAAGAACTTCCCGCCGAGGCGAACGATCTCTACCTGAGCGCGTCCCAGGAGGGACTCAGTCAGGTGATCGGCTCGGCCTTCACGAATGTGAGCGGCCTGTTGAAGGGGCAGCGCCTTGTTCCTTCCGGAGCCTCCGGCGTGCTGAAGGAAGGCAGTTGGCTTCCCTTTGAGGGAAGGGGCACAGAGGAAATGGTCTGGGGTGTCAAGACCGCTGTAGACGTGAGCGACGTCGGTGCCTTCGACCTGTGGTTGGTGCTTCCCGTTTCCGTGGCGCAGCTTCTGGCGAAACGCATTCAGGAGGCGCTCGCGCCCCCCGCTCCGGAACCGTCGCGTACGGTTTCTCAGCCTCAGGCTGCAGCACCTCAGCCTTCGCGACCTGCGGCGACGGTTTCGTCGTCGCCGATCGGCGCACCTCTTCCTCCCCGCGGCATTCCCGTGACGCCCCAGGTGGATGTGCGTCCGGCGGAATTCATGCCTCTGCAGCAGGATCTGGGGGCTGGGGTTCCTGGGAATCTGGAACTCATTCTTGACATTCCCGTTCGTGTTACCGTCGAATTGGGGAGAACGAGGAAAACGATCGGCGAAGTGCTCAACATGACTCCCGGATCCGTGGTAGAATTGGAAAAGATGGCCGGAGAGCCGGTGGATGTTCTCGTAAACGGAAAGTTGATGGCGAGAGGCGAAGTGGTCGTCATCGACGAGAGTTTCGGTATCCGCATTACCGAGATCGTCAGTCGTGCGGAACGCATCCGGTCCATGGGCATTTAGTCTGCGGACTACCTTGCGGGGAGGGAGAATCGCCAATGGGTGCGAAGGTATTGATTGTGGACGACGCGGCGTTCATGCGGATGATGCTCAAGGATATTCTCGTGAAGAACGGCTTCGAAGTCGTTGGAGAGGCCGAGAATGGAAAAGTCGCGGTGGAGAAGTTCAACGAAGTCAAGCCGGATGTGGTGACCATGGATATCACCATGCCCGAGATGGACGGAATCACGGCGGTGAAGGAGATCAAGAAGGCCCATCCCGGAGCGAAAGTCGTCATGGTCAGCGCCATGGGACAACAGGCGATGGTCATCGAGGCGATTCAGGCGGGAGCGGCGGACTTCATCGTCAAACCCTTTCAGCCGGACCGGGTTCTGGAGGCGTTGAGCAAGGCCATCTCCTGAGGAACATGTCCACTTTTTCCGGCATGCGAACACGGTGCGTGAAGCGAGGTCAGTCCCTTTCAAAAGGCCTCGCTGTTGTTTTTTTCCTGGCGACGCCGGTTTTTGCCGATGAGAGAGCCGAGGCCGACCTGACAGGGTATCTGCTCCGCATAGGTTTGGCGTTGGGACTGTTGGCCCTTTGCGGATATCTTCTTGTCCGTTTCGCGCCCAGGACAATTCTGCGAAAAACTGCGGGAATGGAAATTCTGGCCATATTGCCCCTGGGGCGGGATGTCGTCCGGGTGTTTGCCTGCGGTCCCGAGGTGATCGCCGTTCTCAGCTCGAAGAGCGGAAGTGTCGTCGTGGGCCGATGGAGCAGAGAGGAGTGGGAGAACTCGTGTGTCGGAAAGGATCAACTTCGACCCTGACCTGGAGGATGTTCGTGACGGGGGCATTTCTCCTCGTCCTTGCCGTGGGAGCGGCCTGGGCGGAGCCGCCTTTGCCGGACATGCCCATTCCCACGCTCCAGTTGGGCATTCGAGGTGCGGAATCACCCCAGGACGTGGTGCTCTCCCTGCAGATTCTCGCCCTTCTCACTGTTCTGAGCCTGGCTCCGGCCATTGTCCTCATGCTCACGAGCTTCACGCGCATCCTTGTAGTGTTGGGGTTCGTGCGGAATGCCCTCGGCCTCCAGCAAATGCCGCCGAACCAGGTCATCGTCACGCTCGCGCTCTTTCTCACCCTTTTCACCATGTCGCCCGTGTGGCAACGCATCTTCGACACGTCGCTCTCTCCCTACATGGACGGACGCATGTCGGCGAGGGAGGCCATGCAGGGCGTCGTGACGCCTCTTCGGGATTTCATGCTCCGCCAGACGAGAGAGCAGGAGCTGTCCCTCATGGTTTCCATGGCGGAGTTGCCCCGCCCGAACAATGCCGATGATGTTCCCCTCCGCGTCCTCATTCCCGCGTTCATTCTGAGTGAACTCAAGACGGCGTTTCAGATGGGAGTGGTCGTTTTCGTTCCCTTCGTCGTGGTGGACATGATCGTGGCGAGCGTTCTCATGGCCATGGGGATGATCATGCTTCCCCCCATGCTCATATCACTTCCCTTCAAAGTACTTCTTTTCGTCCTCGCCGACGGGTGGAACCTGGTCATCGCGAGTCTCGTGACGAGTTTCCGCTGAGACGGGAAAGGAGAAGGGCCGTGGAGATTCTCAACATGTACGATACGCTGCAGCAGGCGGTATGGGTGACGCTCACGTCGGCCCTTCCGATCCTTCTCGTCGCCATGGGGATCGGACTTGTGATCGGTATTCTCCAGACCGCCACATCCATTCAGGAGCAGACACTGGTCTTCATTCCCAAGATCATCGCGGTGCTCGTCAGCATTGTCTTCTTCGGTCCCCTGATCTTCGGAAAGGTGGGGGACATGGCGAAGTTCCTGCTGGGGAACCTGCATCGGTTCGTTCAATGATCTTCGCGGAGCCGCAGCTTCTTCTGCTGGGACTGTATTTTTTCGTGAGCCTCCGCTTTCTGGGGGTTCTCACCGTGGCGCCTGCCTTCGCCGCGTCGGCCTTTCCCGTTCAGGTCCGGCTGTGGCTCGCCTTTCTGCTCGCGCTCTTCGCCCTTCCCGCCGCATTGGAACTCCCCTCCCCGGAGCCGATACTCACCATAGGCGGCCTTGTGACGGCCTCCACACGGGAATACCTTCTCGGTGCGGCGCTGGGCTTTTTCGGAAGCCTTCCGCTCTATGCGCTGCAGATGGCGGGGCGTATCGTGGGGATGCAGATGAGCTTCGGCATGGCGAACGTGCTGGACCCTTTTTCCGAGGTCCAGGTCTCCGTGGTGGAGCAGTTCAAGTTTCTCGCGGGGCTCTGGTTCTTCTTTCATTGGAACGGACACCTGCTGCTCGTGCGCGCCGCCGGAGAAAGCCTGCGCCTTGCTCCTCTCGGTGTCCCGTCCCTCGCGTTTCCGCTGGACCCTGGGCTAGGGCTCTGGATGCAGCAGGCGCTTGTTCTCGCCATGCGCATGGTTCTGCCCTTCTTCGGGGCACTGCTTCTGGCCGACGTGGGATTGGGCTTCGTGGCGAGGACCGTGCCGCAGATGAACATTTTCGTTCTCGGGCTGCCGCTGAAGGTGGCACTCGGATTCTTTCTGCTCATGGTGGTGCTTCCCATGTCCATCGATCTCATCCACGGAGAGGTGGAGCGCGTGGTGGAGACCGCTCTGGGAATACTCCAGGTCTGGCGGTAGGACCCCGGCGCATGCGGACGTTTCGCCTGCAGCTTTTTGCCGAAGAGCGAACCGAGCCGGCGACGCCCAGAAAGCGGCAGAAGACCCGCGAAGAAGGGCAGGTCGCCCGCAGCCAGGATCTGGGTGCGGCGGTGGTCATCCTCGTGGGGCTTCTGGCGGTGTTCGCTTTCTCGCTCTGGTGGGTCACCTCCCTGAAAGGATTTTTCGTGGAGACCTGGCGGTTCATGTCGGGAGAGCAGATCGGCCGGGAAGGATGGGTACAGGCACTCGCCAGGGATTTCCTCAAGGTCTTTTTGCTCACGTGGTTGCCCTTCGGGTTGCTCTGCGGGCTTGCCGGGGCAGCCACGGCGATTTACCAGGTTGGGCTTTTTCTCTTTGTCAAACCGTTGATCCCGAAGCTGAGTCGCCTGAACCCCATCTCGGGCCTGAAGAAGATCGTCTCGCTCCGCTCTCTCGTGGAGCTTGCCAAGGGCATTCTCAAGGCGCTGCTCCTGGGGCTGGTGCTCTATCTCGCCCTGAGGAAGGAACTGGAGAGCATCGCTTTGGCGATGAAGTTCCCCTACCTTCAGGGACTGAATGTGGTGACGGAGAAGATCTGGTGGCTCGCGCTGCGCATGGCCCTTTTATTGTTTGTCATCGCCGCTTTTGACTACGCGTACCAGAAGTGGGACTTCGAGAAGTCCATCCGGATGAGCAAGAAGGAGATCAAGGACGAATACAAGCAGATGGAAGGGGATCCCAAGGTCAAGCAGCGTATACGCCAGAGACAACGGGAGCTGGCCCGGCGACGTATGATGGCACAGGTTCCGAAGGCGGATGTGGTCATCACGAACCCAACGACGCTCGCCGTGGCCATCCAGTACGAGCGGCAGGTGATGGATGCGCCCTGTGTGGTCGCCAAGGGCAAAGGCGTTCTGGCGAGGCGTATTCGGGAAATTGCCCAGGAACACAGCATCCCTATCGTCGAAAACCGTGTTTTGGCACGTGCTCTTTTCGAAGCGACGGACGTTGGGGAGATCATTCCGGAAACTCTCTACAAGGGCGTTGCGGAAGTACTGGCCTTTGTTTATAAACTGAAGGCGAAAAAAGAAAGGAATCTCTGAATAAGGCTGTGTCAGCCCCGCAGGGCGCCCCGCAGAGCCTGATGCGACCCGAGTCAAGGGAAAGCGAAAGGTCTTTATTCAGAGCTTCCGAAAGGAAACTCTGAAAAAGAAGAGACAATCCCCTGGATGAAGCTGTCAGCAGTGCTCCTGTTTCCGCACTCTCCGAAAAAGTGCCGTAAGGAATCCACGGGAGACTGGCGAAAACAGAAAGGAGAACGAATAGCGGGGCACGGATACAGAAGAGGCGATACCAATCCGACAAACGGGAGTTGCGGGCCATGGCGAATGTTTCCGAACAGGAAGCGGGACTCAAGACGATGCTGAAATACGCGGATATAGGAATGGCGCTCCTCGTCGTGCTCATTGTGGGCATGATGATCATTCCGCTTCCGACGGCGCTGCTGGACATCCTTCTTTCCATGAACATCACCTTCGGTGTGGTGATTCTTCTCACCACGTTCTACGTCAAGAGGGCGCTGGAGATCGCCGCCTTTCCCACCATTCTTCTCATGGCGACCCTCTTCCGTCTCGCGCTGAACGTGTCCACCACGCGGCTCATCCTTCTCCAGGGCTACGCGGGGGAAGTGATCTCCGCCTTCGGAAACTTCGTGGTGGGGGGCAACTATGTTGTGGGCGGCGTCGTTTTTCTCATCCTCGTCATCATCCAGTTCATCGTCATCACCAAGGGCGCGGAACGGGTGGCCGAGGTGGCGGCGCGTTTCACCCTGGACGCCATGCCGGGCAAGCAGATGGCCATCGATGCAGATCTCAACGCAGGGCTCATCGAGGAGGGAGAGGCCCGGAAGCGCCGGGCGGAGATCCAGCGTGAAGCCGATTTCTACGGGGCGATGGATGGTGCCTCCAAGTTCGTGAAAGGAGACGCCATCGCGGGACTCATCATCACCGTGATCAACATCCTCGGCGGGTTGGGCATCGGCGTCTTCCAACGGGGAATGGACACGGCGCAGGCTCTCGGCACCTACAGCCTCCTTACCGTCGGAGACGGACTGGTCGCCCAGATTCCTTCGCTTTTGCTCTCCACCGCCACGGGCATCATTGTCACCCGGGCCGCGGGAGAATCCAATCTCGGCCAGGATATTGTAGCCACGCTCACCCGCTACCACCGCCCCCTCTGGATCGGTTCCGCCATGCTGCTCGGACTTGCCGTCATCCCCGGGCTCCCCACGATTCCCTTCGCGTTTCTGGGAATCGCTTTGGCGTTTCTGGGGTACCGGATTTACCGGGAGGATCTGGTGCAGGCCGAAACAGCGGGAAAACCCTCTCCCCGCAGAGGAGGGCGAGGGGCTCCGGGGGGACCCGCCCCTGAGGGGAGCGAAAAGGCGGGACCCGCTCCGGGACCCGAGAACGTTCTGCCTCTGCTGACGGTGGACCCCATGGAAGTGGAGATAGGCTACGCCCTGATCCCTCTGGTGGATCCCGCTCAGGGCGGCGACATGCTGGAGCGGATCGGCACGATTCGGCGGCAGATGGCCATGGATCTGGGGCTCGTGGTGCCCCCCATCCGCATACGGGACAACATCCAGCTTAAACCCACGGAATACCTCATTCTCGTCAAGGGGGGCGAGGTTGGGCGGGGTGAACTGCTTCCCGATCACTACCTCGCCATGAATACCGGAGGCAGCGAAGAGACGCTCGTGGGTGTTCCTACCACGGAACCCGCCTTCGGTCTTCCCGCCGTGTGGATCACGCCGGAGCTGCGGGATCAGGCGGAGATGGCGGGATACACGGTGGTTGACGCGCCTTCCGTGTTGGCCACCCACATTTCCGAGAGCATCAAGCGCTTCGGGGCGGATCTGCTCACACGACAGGAAGTGCAGAAGCTCGTCGATCTCGTCAAAGGATCCCATCCCGCCGCGGTGGAGGAGCTTTTGGGTGCCCTCGGGCTGGGCGAGATTCAAAAAGTGTTGCAGAACCTCATCCGGGAACAGATCCCCATTCGAGACCTGGTGAGCATTTTCGAAGCTCTTGCGGATTTCGGAAGAATCTCCCGGAGCGTGGATTTCCTCACCGAGAGGGTCCGGGAGTCCCTTGCCCGGGTCATTACCCTCAGGCTCCAGGACCGGGAGGGAACGCTCACGGTGGGGACTCTTTCTCCCCGGTGGGAAAAGCGGGTGAAGGAGTCCATTCACGGGGACCTCGTGCAGGGATGGAACCTTGCCATGAATCCTCAGGAAATGCAGCAGCTCATCACCGCCGTTTCCCGTTTCGCGGAACAGCAGGCTCTTTCCGGGCACGTTCCGGTGTTGCTCGTGCATCCCGAAGTACGGCTTGTGGTTCGGAGAATTCTTGAGGGAACCTTATCGCAGGTAGCTGTGGTATCCTATAATGAAGTGGCTCAGGGGGTGCAATTGAAATCCGTGGGGATGGTGGAGTAGGTGCGCTTGATACGGCAAATCGTCTATGATGCCAAGGATGATGCGGAAGCCCTCGCCATCGCACGCGAACGGCTCGGACGGGATGCGGTCATCCTTTCCACCCGTACCGTGAAGCGGGGAGGTTTCCTCGGGCTCTTCCGAAAGAAGATGCTCTCGGTCACCGCCGGCCTCTTCGAGGACGAGCGGACGGACCCCTCCGCGTCGGAGGACGCCAAGGAGCGGATCTTGGCTTTCCAGCGACTTCTCGAAGTGAAACAGGCCGTGAAGGGAACGCTCGCCAGGGAATCCCAGGGAAATGTGGCTTCCGCTCCGGCGGATCCCTTTGTGCCCTCCGAGGTGACGCACTTTGCAGGCGTTGCGAACGAAAATGTTCGCCTGGACCTGTCTGCCCAGGCAAGGACGCTTGCCGCCGCTACCTATGGCCCGGCCTCCAGGGGAGCGGAGCCTCTTGTGCGCCCCCCCATGTCCCCGGAGGCGGTTCCTTCCGAGGATCCCGATCTCCGAAGACAGGTGGAGGCGATCCACGCGTCCCTGCAGACGGTGCTGTCCCGACTTGAAGAGCGGCGCGAAAGCCGTGCACCCCTCCCGGGCGGCGAAGAGGAGGGAGACGAGAATGCCCGGCTCCTCGCGAATATGGATGTGGATATCCAACATGCCCGGACGCTCGCCCGGACCTTCAGAAAAGAAGGAGCCGGCAAGTCCTTCGCGGCGTGGCTGGAGAAACGGATTCCCGTGGTAGGGTCGGATCCTCTCACGGCCATGTTGGGAAAGAAGGTCATGTTCATCGGTCCTACGGGGGTGGGAAAGACGACCTCCATCGCCAAGCTCGCCGCCATCCATTCCCTCTGGGAGAAAAAGCGTGTGCTTCTTCTGACGGCGGATACCTACCGCATCGCGGCGGTGGAGCAATTGCGCACCTACGCCCGCATTCTCGGTATTCCCATAGAGGTTGTCTACGAACCGGAGGAAATTCCGTCGCTGTTGCAGAAACATGAAGAGATGGATCTCATCCTCATGGACACGGCGGGGCGAAGTCAGCGGGATGGCAAGCGTCTCGATGAACTCTGCGGCCTTTACGAATCCTATCGTCCCGAGGCGGTACACCTCGTCATGTCCGCGAACATGAAGTACGGAGATATGCTGGACGTGATCGACCGGATGGGTGTGGTTCCCGTTTCCTGCCTCCTCTTCACGAAACTCGACGAAACGCTGACCTACGGAAATCTGATGAATGCCGTTCTCGACTTCGACCGCCCCATTTCTTTCGTCACCACGGGACAGAATGTACCCAACGACATCGAGGTCGCGCAACCGGAGCGGATCGCAAGGCTCCTCGTCGGAGGTGATCGTGTTGGTCGCTAAACAGATGCCGCCTCTTTCGGGAGGTTCCCCCCGCATGGAACAGGTACGACGGGAAACGGCGGGAGGTCTTCTCCTTCAGGAGGGGGCGAGCGGAAATCCGCCTCTCCGGGGAGAGCTTCTCGATCAGGCGACGGAATTACGTTCTCTCGTCTCCGGCCAGTTGAACGGCGCATCCCGAGGCAGGGGAATGCGCACCATCGCCGTCCTCAGCGGCAAGGGAGGCGTCGGAAAAACCAATATTTCCGTGAACCTCGCGCTTGCCATGAACAGCATGGGGATTCGGGTGGCCATTCTCGACGCGGATCTCGGTCTCGCCAATGTGGACATTCTCTTCGGCATGATGCCCAAGTATAATCTCAGTCATGTCATCAGGGGGATGCGGGAGCTGGAGGATGTCATCGTCACCGTGAAGGACGACGTGCTCATCATTCCCGGAGGTGCCGGCGTGCAGGAGCTCGCCGACCTCGATCAGACGCGGCAGTTGGCGCTCATCGACAAACTGAACGGCCTGGAGGGGCGTGTCGATGTTCTTCTCGTGGATACCAGCGCGGGCATTCACCGGAACATTCTCTCCTTCGCCCTCGCGTCGGACACGACGGTGCTTTTGACCACGCCCGAGCCGACGGCGATCCGGGATGCCTACGGTGTCCTCAAATCCCTGGCACTGAACGCCGCCGGCAGCCTCGACGTGAATCTCCTCGTGAACATGGCCATGTCCGAGGAAGAGGCGGCCGCCGTGGCGGAACGCATCCAGATGGCGGCCAATCAGTTCCTGAGTATCCCCATTCCCTATGTGGGTTATATTCCCTGGGACAAGAAAGTGCGGGAGGCGGTACAGTTGAGACAACCTTTCTTCGAAGCGTTTCCGACCTGCAAGGCTTCCCTGTCCCTGGCGGGAATCGCGGGGCGCCTCGCACGTGTCGAAACGGCTGTCCGAGATTCCGAAGAAGGACGCCAGGGGCGCGGTGTCAAGGCATTTCTCTTCCGTTTGACCCGTCGCCTCGGATTGAGAGAGTAGCGTGAGCGATGCGGGAAACGGTCTGGCGGAACTCCTTGCACTGCTGAAAAGCCGTGTTGGGTGCAGAGCGGACATCCGGATCGGTGCGGGGCTCTACAAGGGACATTACGCGTCGCTTCTCGAACATGTGGAAGAGGACGGCTCGATAGGCCTCGCCCACCCTCTCCGAAAAGGAGGGTTGTTGCCGGTTTATCGGGATCTTGTCTTCTCCGTCTACTTCGAACACGAGCGCGCTCCTCTCCTTGTCAGGGCCGTTGCGTTGCGGAGCGATTTGAGCCAATCGTTGCCGATTCTCTGGGCACGGTGTTTCGGGGATTTCGAAAGGGTGCAGCGACGGCGGTTCCTGCGCGTTTCCTGTCTCCTGAGGACGTCCTTTTTCAACCTCGACAGGGAGGAAGCGTCTCCTCTGCGGGAAATATGGCGGCAGGGCAAGATCCTTGACGTGAGTCTCGGCGGTGCGAGGTTGCAGTACGTCGGAGAACATGCTATCACAAAAGATGAACATTGTGTCTTCATGCTTCCTCTTCCGGAGGGAATGTTCCACATGATCGGGAAGGTCGTGTGGCTGCCTCCGTCCAAGGAGCCTGGGCAGCACGAAATGGGTGTCGAATTCGATTTCCTGCCACGCCTGGTGGAGAAGCATCTGCGGGAGTTCATTCGTCAGCAGGAGTTGGTCAAACGGTGAAAAAAACATGAGCGAACGGCGGATACGCGTACTTGTCGTCGATGATTCGGCTTTCATGCGCAAGGTGATCGGAGACCTTCTCGCGGCGGATTCCCGCATCGAGGTAGTGGGGCGTGCCAGGGACGGAAGGGATGCCCTCGAGCAGGTCCGGAAACTCACGCCACACGTCGTCACTCTCGATGTGGAGATGCCCCGCATGGATGGCCTGCAATTTCTCGAGGAACTCATGCGCATGCGTCCGACTCCTGTGGTGATGGTGAGCAGCCTCACGCAACAGGGCGCCGATGTGACCATGAGGGCGTTGTCCGCGGGAGCGGTGGATTTCGTCACGAAACCCTCGGGAACGATCTCGTTGGATATGCACAAAGTGGCGGCGGAACTCTGTCAAAAGGTTATCGGGGCGAGCGAGGCGAATCTGGGTACGCTTGTTCGAAAAACGCCGGTCGTTTCCAGAAGGGAGAAGGAGATTTTTCAGGAACCCATCTCTTCCCGGTCTCGGTCGCCTCAGATCGTGGCCGTCGCTTCCTCGACGGGAGGCCCCAGGGCGATTCAGGAAATTCTTCCGCAACTTCCGGCGACATTTCCGATCCCCCTGGTGATTGTGCAGCACATGCCGGAGGGATTTACCGCCTCGTTCGCGCAAAGGCTCAACGACCTGAGTCCTCTTCGGGTCATGGAAGCATACGATGGCCTTCGTCTCGAAGGAGGGTGCGCCGTCATCGCTCCCGGAGGAAAGCACTTGTTGTTGGAGGGAGCGCCGGGTCAGGCGGTGTGTCGGCTCTCCGACGGACCTCCGGTGAAATCCGTGAAGCCTGCGGCGGATCTGTTGTTCCTGAGCGTTGCGGATGTTTTCGGCGGAGCGTCTATCGGAGTCGTGCTCACGGGAATGGGACGGGACGGATCGGATGGTGCCAGGGCGATGTACGGCAAGGGAGCGACGATTCTGGCCGAATCCCCGGAAACGTGTGTTGTCTACGGAATGCCTCGTGCGGTGGCTGAAGCGGGCATCGTCCACCGGCAATTGCCACTCTATCAAATTGCCGGTGCGCTGAAGGAAATGGTGAGGGAATGATCCGCAAATTCTTTCCGGGTGGAGGACGATGGCGATGACGAACATGGACATGAGTCAGTATCTGGGGGCCTTTCTCGACGAATCGACGGAGAATCTCCAGAATCTCAACGACCTTCTTCTTTCGCTGGAAAAATCACGCAGCGACGATGGGTGTGTGAACGAGATATTCCGGATCGCGCATACGCTCAAGGGCATGTCCTCCACCATGGGGTTCGAGGTCATGGCTCATCTGACGCATGCCATGGAGGACATGCTCGATTTGGTCCGGAAGGGGCAATTCGCGCTGCGCGACGAGGATATTTCCATCCTCTTCAAATGTCTGGACGCCCTCACCGCCATGGTGGAGGCCATTCGTGGAGGAGGTGACGACCACACCCCCGAGGGCGAATCTCTTCCCAAGGCTCTTCACGCCAGGATTTCCGCTGCACAAGCAAGCGGGAAAGCCGCACGGGGAAGGGAAGAGGAGAAGCGTGCCGTTATGAGCGACCAGGAGCGGGAATGGATTCTCGAGGCCAAGGAGCAGGGAATGGATGTTTTCGAAATCCGGGTTGCACTGGATCCCTCGTGCATGCTCAAGGCGGCCAGGGCTTACATGGTTGTCTCCCGGGCCGGTGAACTCGGCGAGATCATCAGAACGGTTCCTCCCGTGGAGGAGTTGGAGAAGGAGGCTTTCGACGAGGCGTTCATTCTCTGCATGGCCACGCATGAACTTCCTGACAAAGTGCAGCAGGCCCTCTCGAACATCAGCGAGGTGAGGACGGTGGAGATGACCAGGCTGGAAGGGCACCAGGCGTTGGAAACCGCGTCGGATTCTCGAAACCTCCTGGAGCCGGTGCGGAGCGAGGATGCGGAGGGCGGGCCGGAAGAGCGCGATCCCGTGGCGGAAACGGCGAGGGCTCAGGCGACGGAGGCGGTGAAGAGGACGGGGAGAACTGTTCGGGTGGATATCGGACGTCTCGACAAGCTCATGAACCTGGTGGGGGAGCTTGTCATCGGTCGTGCCCGCATCGAGCGCCTGGCCATGGAGGCGAAACTCAAGGCCTTCGAGGAACCGCTTTCGCAATTGGGGCGCATTTCCGGGGAGATTCAGGAACTGGTGACCAAACTGCGCATGGTCCCCGTTTCCTTCGTCTTCGATCGCTTTCCCCGGCTCGTGCGGGATCTGTCAAAAAACATGGGCAAGGAAGTGCGTCTCACCATAGAAGGCAAGGAGACCGAACTCGACCGGACGGTTATTGACGAGATCGGCGATCCCATGGTGCACCTCATCCGAAACTGTTTGGACCACGGCATTGAGCGTCCCGAGGACCGGAAGCGCATGGGTAAGCCTCGGGAGGGCGAAATCTACATCGCCGCTTATCAGGAAGGCAACGGAGTCATCATTGAGGTCCGTGACGACGGGAAGGGTATCGACCCGGCGAAGATCCGCGCCAAGGCCCTCGAAAAAGGAATCATCAACCGCGACGAAGCCCAGAGCATGACCGACGAGGAGCTTATCCGCCTCGTGCTTCTGCCGGGTTTCAGCACCGCCGAGGAAGTGACGGACCTTTCCGGTCGCGGTGTCGGCATGGATGCGGTGAAGAGCAAGGTGGAGTCCCTTGGGGGGCAGTTCCAGATCGAGAGCAAGGTCGGAGAGGGAACGAGGGTTCTCATCCGCCTTCCTCTTACTCTGGCCATCGTTCTCGCCCTGTTGATCCGCGTCGGGAACGAAACCTACGCCATCTCCCTGGAAAACGTGGAGGAGACGCTTCTGGTGAACAAGGACGACATCAAGTACGTGCACGGAACTCCCGTGACCAACGTGCGGGGTGAGATCCTTTCACTGAAGGATCTCGCGGGTATCCTCGGAACGGAAGTGAACCGCGAGGCCATCGAGGAACATCCCGTGGTGGTGGTCCGGTCTGGGCGGACCCGGATCGGTTTCATCGTGGACGAACTCGTGGGGCAGCAGGAAATCGTCATCAAGCCCCTCGGAAAGCTCCTGGCAAAGGTACGGGGAATGGCCGGAGCGACGATCCTGGGCGACGGCAACGTGGCTCTCATCCTCGACGTGGCATCCCTGCACGGTCGTTGAGCGGGAGAATCCCCATGGAGTGGGAAGAACTCGAACTCTCCACACTGCAGCTCGACGCGATTCGGGAGGTGGGGAACATCGGAGCGGGGAACGCCGCCACCGCGCTTTCCCAGCTCCTGGGGAGAACGGTGGACATGGAGGTACCCGTGGCGGACCTCGTGTCGATTTACGATATTCCCTTCCGGTACGGGTCTCCGGAATCCCAGGTCTGTGCGATACTCATCCGGGCGGAGGGGGATTTCTCCTGCAATCTGATCTTCGTCATGGAAGAGGCGGAAGCACAGGGACTTGCGGACCTGTTGCTCTCCATGGACATCAGCGGCATGGATCCTGACGTGCAGATACAGATGCGGGACAGCGCCCTCTCCGAGGTAGGAAATATCATTCTCGGTGCTTTTCTGAACGCCATTTCCATGATGACCGGCTACGTCCTTCCGGCCTCGGTGCCTTCGGTGGCGCACGACATGCTCGGGGCCATCATGGATGTGGTGGCTTCCATCTTCGGTGTCATGGGAGAGACTGCCGTCATCGTGAAGACGACGCTTCAAGTGATGGATGTGCAGCAGGAAATCCGAGGTAACGTCATCATGGTGCCGGATCCGGGAGCGCTCGCCGTGCTCCTGGAGAAGCTGGGGGTGTATTGAGAATGGCTCAGACCATTCACGTCGGTATGGCGGACCTTGTCGCCGTCAAACATCCCTCTGTGCTCGTGACGTTGGGACTTGGATCCTGCATCGGTCTCGTCATCTTCGACTCGAAGAACAAGGTGGCGGGAATGGCGCACATCATGCTTCCCGACAGCAGGGAGAGTAAAAGCGTTCCGAAGCCGGGCAAGTTCGCCGATACGGCGGTCCCGAAACTGCTGCAGGAATTGCTTTCCCTCGGCGCTCTCCCGACGAATCTTCAGGCGAAGATCGCCGGAGGGGCTCAGATGTTCTCCGTTCCAGGAAAGGAATCGGGACTTCTTGCCGTGGGTGCGCGAAACATTGAGGCAACGAAAAAATGCCTTGAACAGCACAGGATCCCTCTCATTGCCGAGGACACTGGAGGAAACAAGGGACGCAGCATCGAGTTCGCGGTACCTCAATGGACATTGACCGTCAAGGTTCTCGGCACCGGCACGAAAGAAATCTGAATGAAATCGACGATTCGAGGCGATAGCCAGGAGGACCCGTGGTATGGTCGATGCGGAAAGAAACATCACGCCCGCCCACAACAGCGAAGACGCAGCTGCCGCTGCCGCATTTTCACCGGTTGATACGGAGGCAGAGGGCGCTTTCCCCGCAGAGAGCCCTATGGTCGCCCCGGGTTCGAACGCCCGGGAAGGAGGAAGCATCTCTTTCGAGGAACTGGCGCGTCTGCTGCACTGTTCTCCCGAGGACGTCCAGGCGACTGCGGCCACATTGGACAAAGATCCGGACAAGGCGAGGGAGATGCTCAAGTCCCTCGCGCCAGCCTACCTCGCCGTCAAGGGGCGTTTCGAGGCGAGGCGTCGTGGCGAGGTGAACGGCGGTTTTTGCATCGTCGCGGACGGGCATTCGGGAACGCTTGTGGACAGCGTCGTCTGGGTGGGAACCTATGAACTTCCTCAGGGATTTACCGCCAGGGCGAGTTGGGAGTCGGTCCGGGCGGCCCTCACCGGCATTTCCGCATTTCCTGATCGCCTGATGTACCGCAAGATCCAGTCCATTCTCGAGCCACTTCTCACTCCTACGGCGATGAACGTTCTCTTTCAGTCCTCCGATGCCATGGCGACCTTTGTCACGAGGCTGAAAGAATCCTTGAGCGACCAGTTTCGGATGGAATTCATCGTGGACGTTCACATGGAGCGTTTCAATCGGCTTCGCCTCGACATGTCTTCTCTGGGAAAAAAACAGGAAGAACGGAAAGAGGAACCGAAGGAGAGTTCACCACCCAAAGAAAGCCGATCCGGCATTGAAGAGATCAAGATCTTCTGTGCTCCCGTTCTCGATCCGGTGCGAGGCAAGCCCGTCTCGGCGCTTCGCGTCGGAGATGTGGTGGAAGTCTCTTTCGAACAGGCCCAGGGATTGGGGCGTTTCATCGGGCGCCTCATCTCCCGGAGTGGTCTCGTTCCTGCGTTCGCCGTGGAGGAAGTACGTCCTCTTCCCACGGGAGACATCTCGGTTCGTCTGAGCATCTCCGAGGGAATCGTGGGAGCCATGAAACTCTCCCCCACGTATCGCATACGTCTTCACAGTTCGAAGTACAATGTCTTTCGTCGTTCCATCCTCTCGTTAAAGCTCTTCATCCAAGTGGGACTCTTCATCGCCGCGGTGCTTCTTCTGCTCTTCGGCGTGTATTGGTTTTTCTTCCTGGAATAGGTGGCTTTTTTCATGACACAGGAACAACAGCGGACTGACGCGCATCTTTGGAAAGAATACAGGGAGACGCCGACACCTTCCTTGCGGGAGGCCATCGTCGCAAGATATCTTCCCTTGGTGCGTTTTGTCGCGGGACGCATGGCGGTGACGCCGCCGCCAGGGCTTGACTACGAGGATATCTACAGTTTCGGAATCCTTGGGCTTCTCGACGCCATCGACCGATTCGATCTGTCGAGAGGATTTTCTTTCCAAACCTTTGCCGTTCCGAGAATTCGCGGCGCCATTCTGGACGAACTGCGGAAATACGACTGGATCTCCAGGACGGGACGCGAAAAGCTCCAGAAGCTCGAAAGGGCGACGGAAAAACTTCTCCAGGCGCATGGTCGTGCGGAGGATCGTCTTCTCATGAGAGAACTTGGCATGGATGATGCGGCGTACAGGGAACTCCTGGATGTGGCGAGCAGGAGTTATGTGGTCTCCCTTGACGAAGTCGTTCCCATGGAGGATGGTGATGTGGAAAGAGGAGCCTCTCTTCCCGATGACTCCTTGTCCGCACAGACATTGCTGGAACAGGCGGACGAACTCCAAATGGTGGTGGGTGCCCTGGAAAAACTTCCCGAACGGGAGCGTCTGCTTCTGTCGTTGTATTATGGGGATGGTTTGACTCTCAAGGAGATCGGGGCTGTTCTGGGGGTGACGGAGTCCAGGGTTTCCCAGCTTCACGGCAAGGCGCTGGCGTATCTTCGCGGCATTCTCGCGACATTCTGAGGAGGGATGAACGTGGAAACACGTCCATATCGATTGAAAATGGCTTCCGACGGAGTGTACCTTCTGATTGAACCGTCGGCGGAAGTTGCGCTTGCGGACGTGATCGCGTTCATTCGTTCCAGGGAGATCGAGGAGTACGACGGCGATGCAATTTTGCGCGCCGTGAATGAAAAATCCGGTGAACCGGTCCGCATTGCCGACCGGCGCCCGGAACTGGACAAGGCGGCACAAGTGGGAGTGCGCATCTCCGAAGATGCCCTCACGGCGGAGATCAGAATCCTTCCGCCTCTGGGCAAGCCTTGGCCTACGGTGGAGGAGCTGAAGGCGACGCTCAAGGAGTACGGCGTCGTTCACGGAATCAGGGAAGATGTTTTGCAACGCCTCGTTTCCTCCAGAATCGACGGCAAGTGGACCGAAGTCGCCACGGGTACCGCGCCGGTGGAGGGAAAGGATGCGGAGTTCGTCTACAAGGTGGAGCTGCACGGTGCGAAGCCCAAAGAGATCGACGACAATCGGGTGGACATGAAGGAACTTGGCACGGTGGTCAACGTGGTGAAGGGGCAGGAGCTTCTCGAGAAGATTTCTCCCGTCCCCCAGAAGGACGGGCAGAGTGTTCTGGGGAAACTCATCAAGGCCCGCCAAGTGAAGGACAAGAACATCCCTTCGGGGACGAACACGTATCTTTCCGAGGACGGCCTGCATCTTTTTGCTGGAATCGACGGACATGTGACGATACGGGACAACAAGTTCACCGTGCTTCCTGTTTTTGAGGTTCACGGTGATGTGGATTACAGCACGGGGAACATTCAATTTGTCGGAGATGTATACGTGAAGGGCACCGTTCGGGAAGGATTCGAGGTGACCGCGGGAGGCAATATTGTCGTGGGCGGCGTTGTGGAAGGAGCCTTTCTCACCGCCGAGGGAAACATCACCATCCGGGGCGGTGTGCGGGGCATGAACCGTGGCAAGATTCAGGCGAAGGGGAATATCGAAGCCGGATATATCGATCAGAGCTGGATTCGCAGCGCTCAGGACATCAGCGTGAATGAGGCCATCATGCACAGCGATGTGGGAGCCCGGGGTGTCGTGGATGTCATGGGAGGCAAGAAGGGGCTCATCGTAGGCGGCAAGATCCAGGCGGGGCAGGAAGTACGATGTGAAATCCTCGGCAGCGAGATGGGGACCCGAACGGAAGTCGTGGTGGGGCTTCCCCCGGAAATGCTTGAGGAGAGAACGCTTCTTCAGGGAAGCGTGAAGGAATTGGATGCCAAACTCCAGGAGATCCTTTCCAACGTGTCCTATCTCAAGAAGGTCGAATCCCTGGGCAAGCTGGATGACGCGAAGCGACAGATCCTTCTGAAGCTTACGAGAGCTCAGTTTCAACTCCAGGCCCAATTCAAGATCGCCAAGGAAAAACTGGCCGCCCTGGAATCCCAGATGGACAAGACCAAGGCGGAAGGGCGTGTCCTTGTACATAAAATCGTTTATCCCGGTGTTTCCGTGACAATCCGGGGATTGACCTATCTGGTACGGGAGACCATGCAGTTCATCGCCTTCTCCTTCATTGACGGAGAGGTGAAGGCGCGCCCCTACAACTGACGTGACGAAAGGTAGGGGGTGAAGACCGGATGATTCGACCTCTCGATGCGGTGTCGTCCATCTGGAAGACGGAACAACAGGCGCAAAGCGCCAAAGATCCCGGGTCTGCGCCCTTGCAGAACCAGCAGAAAGCGGAGATCGTCTCCGAAGCCGAGGCCAGGGATAACCAGGTGATGGAGAGCGACGAAAGCGGTACGGATGACAAAGTGAAGTCCCGCAAGGAAGGACGGAGCGGTGGGGGATCCGGAAAAAAGGGCGGAAATCCCCGAAATTCCCGGAGTGGAGCAGAAGAGGAGGAGACGCCTCGAGGAGGGCGGGACGGTCTCGACTTCTACGCATGAGGTCTTGACGACGGATCGAGGCACCGGGAAATCGAAAGGGGATGTGCTTGTGGCGAAGCCCGTGGATGTCGTTCTGGGATATGTGCTTGTCGAAGAGGATGGCGGTAGTTTCCGCGGTGCCGTGCTGCTTACCGACCACCGAGGCATTCCGAGGGATTTCCGCTACACGGATCCCATTTCCCCTTCTCGAGTGGAGAAAGTACTGTACGGAGGTGCTCTCGACGTCTATCTCAAAGAGGAAGTGATCCTTGGAAGCCTCCTCGGTGCAGTGGAGCTTCGTCCGGCCCTGTGGTTCTGTCGTGACCGGGAGCTGTTGCGCTCTTTCCGCAGCAGAGTTTCCTCACCCGTTCTCGTTCTCCAGGAAAGCCCCCACGCGCCTCTGGATCATGTGGGTGAGGTGCTTCCCCAGGGAGAGGGATCAGTTTTTCTCGTGCAGGCGTCACCGCTTGCCGCGCCTCTTCGGGTGGAGCTGCTCAAGGAGGATGGGGCGAGGATACAGGATATGGCGTTGACTCTCCAGCAGATCACGGAGACGATGGATCCTCTGGAACCTTTCTCCCGGATGAGAAAGGCCCTTCAGATCGTTGGAGAAGGACAGGAAGACGCGTGAACCAGGGAGAGAGAGGGTATCTTCTCGAAACGCTGAAACGCCTTTTCATGGGACGGATTGCCGTGCGCCGCTTCCCTGTCTCTTCGGGGCGCTCTCCGGAGATCCGAAACATCTTGAGGATGCCTGCGTTGCGGGGTGGAATTCCCGCCGACAGGGTCGTGATCTCCCAGTGTTTTCGCTGGAGAAACAAGGCTGTCAAGACTCCGCACGGAGTCGTTTTTTCTGGACGGCCAGAAATCAGGGCGATTCCATTTTCGGCCCTCAATGCCGACGTTCGGATCGTGCCTATGACCGGTCTGACTGTTTCAACCCGGAACGGCGATGCTTTACTCGGTTCGATTCCCCACTACAGAGCGAACCAACTCGCGTTTTTTCGAGAGAAGCCCGTCTTCGAGGGCGCTAGCGTGCTTGCCCTGTTTACGCCTATAATCAAGGAAGGTGTAGTGCGGAGTGCCCTCGACAAAGGATCGGGGTGCCTCTGTGTCTGGATGAACCCGAGGACGAACGCGGAACAGCCATTTCACCTTCTTCTTGTACGGCGCCTTTCAGGGCCGCCATCCGTATCCTGGGTGTGGCTTCCTGTCTCTCGCCGGGAGAACTCTGGGGGTGGTTCTTCGATATCCTGAGATAGGTGGCGATACGAAGAATTCGTATATGGTGGCTTCGCGCCTGGGGAAGCCGGAAGAGTTTGTGACATTCTCAATCGAGGATACGGAGGGGCAGGAACGCGCATGGCAGAGGAAAAGAGCACCGATGTCGTCGCTGTGAACGTAGGCGATGAAGTGGCGGGCGCCGTGGAGCACATCGCTCCCTATGGCGCTTTCGTCAGACTGGGAACGGGACAGAAGGCGATGATTCATATTTCGGAACTCTCCCACGGCTTTGTGAAGAAAGTGGAGGATGTTCTGGAACTTGGGCAGAACATTCGGGCCAAGGTTATCAAGATCGACGAGCGGGGGCGTATCGATCTCTCCCTCAAGGCGATGCAGCCGAAAGAGGCTCGCCCACAGCCCAAGACGGAGGATTTCGAGAAACGCCTTTCTCAGTTCCTCAAGCAGAGCGACGAAAAAATCGCAGATCTCAACAGCAAGATGAAAAACCCGAAAGGTACCAAGAAACGGGTTGGGAAAAAATGAGTCCATCACTGGCAGTAACCGGAGGCGGGTTTTTGAGAGTGGGGGGCGGTTGCCCCCCTCTTTTTTTCGAAAGGCTTCTTCCCGGGGATGTGGAGTGTTTGCGAAGGCAGATGCAGGACCGTCGTTTCAATGTCGAGACGGTGTTCGCACTCTCGCGGCGCTGCGCCTGGGGGGCGCCTCTGGTGGCGCTCTGTCTTCCTTTTCGGGGTGCCGCTCCCTTTCCCACAACCTTCTGGCTTACCTGTCCCTCTTTGCGCGATCGCTGTTCCCGGGAGGAATCACGCCAGGGTGTCCCCGCCCTTGAGGCTTTTCTCCGCAGACGGTATCCCCGGTGGGTTGCCTACCATCTCCGTTCCTCCCTGATTCGATTGGCGTTCCTTTCCGAAGGGGCGCGCCGTTTTGCCTCGATCCATAGACGTGCTGCCTTGGCTTCTCTCCGGAAAGGGGGCGTAGGCGGAACGCGCCTGGGAAGCGCTCCAACGGTGAAATGCCTGCATCTCCAGGTGGCTTCGTGGCTCGGTCTCGGTGAGCATCCGGGAGAGGCGTGGCTCCGCGAGCGTTTTTCCCCCGTGAGCTGCCTCTTCCCCGCTCGTTTCTCCTGCCTGGGTGAAAAACATTATGGATGATATGGAACGCTTCGCCGCAGTGGATGTGGGATCCAATTCCGTCCGGTCCCTCGTCGTCGATGTGCGCCACGAGCGTATGGTCCGTGTGGACTCCAGCACACACATTACCCGTCTTGCCGAAGGACTTCGGGGCGAGAAGGCGGTTGTTTCTCCGGAGGTGCTCGAACGGACGCTCCGGGAGGTTCGAACGCTGAAAAAACGTCTCGATGCAATGGACGTTTCCAGGTCGCGGCGTTTTTTCTTTGCCACCGAAGGATTGCGTGCCGCCACCAATGCGGGAGAAATTCGGGAGCGGCTCGAAGACAGCTTCGACGTACCGCTGCGCATCCTCTCAGGTGCGGAAGAAGGACGGTACAGTTTTCTCGGGGCGAAGACCGCTTTCCCGGATGCCTCACTCGTGTTCGACCTTGGAGGTGGAAGTCTGGAGATCGCCGATTCCCGGAAGGCACTTTCCCTTCCTCTCGGTGTGGTGCGCCTCACCAATCAATTCGGGGAGAATCACTCTCGAATGAAGGCTCACGTGTGGAGTGCTCTCGATATTCTTGATTCCATCTCTGGTTTCTCAAGGATTTCCTGTCCGGCAGGCATCGGCGGGACCTCCTCCACGCTGTGCATGATTCTCCGGAAGATCCCCGTTGCCGCCTATGCTCCGAAAATGCTTCACGGTCATCGTGTTCCCTTTGGGGATGTCGTTGCCCTGCGGAAACACTACGCGAACATGAGCCAGGAAGAGCGACGGGCCATGATCGGGATGGATCCCGGACGGGCGCCGGTTTTTGCTGCGGGACTTCTTGTGCTCGAGACGCTCCTGGAACGGTGGAGGCAGCCCGCCTACGTGCACAGCGAGGGGGATCTGCTCTGGGGCATTCTCGTCGAAGTCTCGAGAGCCGCCGGATACGCCGCTCGGGTGGTTGTTTTCTAGATTTGGCGATGTCCCGGAGTAGGTGGACGTGCGAAAGGACATGCGTATAGTCGCTGATCGTCCGAGGAGAAATGCCGTTGAGCCGCTTTTCCGTCAGAAGCAGTTCCAGAAGCCAAGGCACAGACAATTCCTGCTTTTTCGAGGCGAAGAACCGTCGTAAGGAATCTCTGAATAAGGCTGCGTCAGCCCCGCAGGGCGCCTCGCAGAGGCTGATGCGACCCGAGTCAAGGGAAAGGAAAGGCCTTTATTCAGAGCTTCCGTAAGTCTTCCCGATTCCCTCCTTTTCCCGGAGAGGCGAAAAGTGCGCCCTCCGACAGCCTGTCGGACTTCATCTTTTGCCTCTTGCCACGTTGCCGGGGCTCTTTGTGAAATGTGCGCGATGCTTGCAGTTTTCAAGGTCTCGCCTCCTTGAAATGTCAATGTTCCCGAAGACGGAAACCGCCGAGTTTTGAGCATCGGACCAGCTTGTAGAGTAAACCGCGGATGTCGGTTGGCGGTGAAGTGCTTCTTTTCCCCGGAAAAGCTTGCAATACCTGATCTCTTGACACTTTTCCGAATCCCGTGTATGATGCTCCCCGCCGTGTATCGCGAGTCGTTAGCTCAGCAGGTAGAGCACCGGACTTTTAATCCGGGTGTCGTGGGTTCGACTCCCACACGACTCACCAGGAGAGGTCCCATCGTCTAGTGGCCTAGGACACAGCCCTTTCAAGGCTGCGACACGGGTTCGAATCCCGTTGGGACCGCCATTCGCCGGTGTAGCTCAGTAGGTAGAGCAGCGCACTCGTAATGCGCAGGTCGGCGGTTCGAGTCCGCCCGCCGGCTCCATTTTCAGGTCGTTCATTGCGGCGGAAGATACCGGAGAATTCTGGCAGATGTGTGGCGGTGTATCGTGAGCACATGAAGAAACCCCTCCTTTCCGGAGGGGTTTTCGTGTTGACGGAGTCGGTGTCCATTGCTGGATTCGCTCTTGCGCGGAAGGCCTTTTTGAAGCCCCTCTGCCTACGGTCGGATCTAGGGGAAAGGGTGTGTCGCCACAATGGGGCGTGCGCGCTCGCGGCAATGCTTCGCCGGCGCACTCCCGGCCTGGAGGACGTAACACGACGTGAGGGAAAGGATTTGACGCCATGACCGAATCGCGCCAGAAACGACTGCTTTTCGCCCGTCACGGGGAGACGGAATGGAACAATTCGTTTCGTTATCAGGGAAGAAGCGACATCCCGCTCAACGAGACAGGGAGGGAACAGGCACGTCGCCTGGCGCGCCGGATCGCTGCCTGGAAGCCGGAAGTAATCGTCGCGAGTCCTCTCGACAGAGCGCTGACGACGGCGCGCCTTCTTCAGGAGGCGTGTGGGGACAACGTGACGCTTCTGGTCCGGGATGGACTTGCGGAAATTCATTTCGGCGAGTGGGAGGGGTTGTCCGTCTTTGAGGTGCGGGAACTCTATGGCTCGCTCTATCGTCAGTGGAGGGACGATCCCGTCGGAGTGGTTCCTCCCGGTGGAGAACCCTTTGAGGATGTTTTGCGGCGAGTCGGTGACGTGATGCATGAGTTTTTGGAGAGCCCCTTTTCCCGCATCTGTTTTGTCTGTCACGGAGGAAGCATCAGGGCTGCCGTCACCGCGCTCCTCAAGCTTCCATCGTCCTTTGCCTGGCGCATGCGTCTCGACAACTGCGGTCTGGTCGGTCTCGATGTGTGGGGAGACCACGTGATGCTCGGCTTCCTGAACGATGCGCTGCACGTGCGGACCGGGGATGAGATCCTCCTCCCCATTCCGGAATGACTGATGGCGCTTCGCGCGTTCTCCTGCTACAATCTCCGGGAGACGACGCTGTTTTTCGGCGCTTCGAGAAGGAAGTGACGGAATGGACGACGAAGTGTATCGGAGAGATGGCGCAATCCCCGACGAGGCGGTGCTTCGGCTCCCCCGTGACGAGGAAGCTCGATTGTGGGCCCTTGCAAAGTCGGGGAACGACGAGGCACGGGAACGTTTGATTCTCACCTATCGCTCGTTGGTATTCTGGTTGGCGAAAAAATTTCACGTGTCCAGGGCGTCTTTCCCGGATATGATCCAAGAGGGCATGCTGGCGTTGATTGATGCGGTGGACCGTTTCGAGCCCGAAAGAGGCTTTCGTTTTGCCACCTTCGCGTACTACCGCATTCGGGGGAAAATGGTGAACTTCCTGCAGCGGGTGGAGGCCAGAGCACCGATCCCGGTAGACGAGGACGAACATGTCCAGGTCGAGGAAGCGGACCAGGATCGACTGGATTGGGCGATTTCCCTGGAGGAGGGATTGGCACAGCTTCGGGGGCGCGAAGCCGAAGTGGTGCAGGCGCTTCTCGTGGAGGGGGAAAAGGCGCGGACCTATGCCAGGGATCAGGGAGTGGACGTGAGTCACATTTACAGGATCCAACGAAAAGCGATGGCGAAATTGCGCGTCCTTCTGGGTATTGACGAACCACAAACGGACTCTCGCAGGGGATAAACTCAGAGCAGGATATACTTCCTGACTTCCCTGAACGAACGAGAGAGTGGTGGCCATGGAACGAAACGTGCGCCGGATTTCCAAATGGATCGAGCGGTGCGCTCTCGCGTGCAAACTCAAGAAATGGCCCGAAGCGCTGTTGGAGATCGAATGTGCCAGGGCGGAACTCGAGACGGTCAGAAGCGATTTATGGGAGCGCGCCGAGGAAGCGTCTGTGGGAAGAGTGCGTGTTTCTCGGCGGGGGTGGGTGTTCCCCTTTCGGGTTGCCCTGGTGGGGGGTGTGTTGCTTCTGTGTGCGGCCCTTCCCCTTTCCACGGAGGATTCTGGACTTTCCGCGTATTCCGTTGCAGGGCATTCCGCGACGGTGCTGGAATTTGTAACGCCCGACGAAAGAGAACTTCTTCGGGCAATGCGTTCTTCCCTGAGCGAGTGGGCGGAGCGGAGCGGAAGCTCGAACGAGACCGATGTGCCTCTTCGTGCGGAGACGGTGAGTTCCGTGGTGCCGCAAGAGGTGGAGCAGCCCTCTTCGGCCCGTCGGAAGACGACGCCGGTTTTTCTGCCGTCCGAGCCTCTTGCCGTGCGAGAGCGCGCCGAGGAGAAGGAAAAGAGAGGGACCGTTCCTCTGGAAGAAGTCATGGCTCTGGTGCAGAAAGGGGAACGGGCACTTCGAGAGACGGCGGTGCCGGTGGTGGAAGAGGACGGAGAGGTGTCGATGCCTTGAGATCGGGATCTGTGAGGAGTTTTTCGAAGGCGTGCTCCGTCGTTCGGAATAAATAAGGGAATTTTTCTGGGGGGAGTGGATTTCGGGTGCGACGAAGAACGCCTTGCGTCTTTCTGTTGGCAGTGCTGCTGCTTTTGAAGGTTTGCGCGGTGTGGGCGGCGGAGCCTATCGTTACGGGCCTTTCCGTCGAGGGAAATCAACAGGTGGTTTCCCAGCATATTCTTGCCACGGTGAGTACCAGGATCGGCGAACCGCTGGATCGCGAGCAGCTCCGGAAGGACGTGGAGGCCATCTATGGATTGGGCTTTTTCGCCGTGGTGGACGTTCGACTCGTTCCTCAGGCCGATGGTGTTCTGGTGGTGTACGTGGTCAGGGAAAATCCCATGGTGAAGGACATCCGTTTCTCGGGGAACACGGTCTATTCGTCGGAGCAGCTTCTTAGTGTCGTCTTCACCGCTCCGGGAACCATCTTCAACCGGGTTTTCTTCCAGAATGACCTGCAACGCATCCGGGAAAAATACCAGAAGGACGGTTATGTTCTCGTACGGGTAGAGGATGTCCAGATCGAGGATGGAATCATCAAGGTCCGCATCCTTGAGCCGCGCGTGGGGGATATCATCATCCAGGGCAACAAGAGGACCAAGACCTACGTCATCGAACGGGAGATCAAGCTGAAAAAAGGTGATCTCTTCAACTCCACGATACTCCGGCATTCCCTCAACAAACTTCAGGGGATGGGCTACTTCGAGGATGTGAACGTCGGCTTCGAGCCCTCGGAAACGCCTGACGAGGTGACGCTCGTTCTCACCGTGGAAGAGCAGAAGACCGGACGGGTCACCTTCTCCATCGGCCACGGCTCCCAGAGCGGCTGGAGCGGAGGTCTCGGCTACGAGGACAACAACTGGCAGGGATTGGGGCACCGGGCCTCGGTGGGTTTCGAGACGGGAGACCGGGAGCAGTACTGGCTCAGCTACGAGGAGCCTTACATGGACGAGTCCCACTACGCCTGGCGTGCGGGCATCTACAAGCGCAAATGGATCGATCAGGATCGGTTCAACGATGACGGTTCCTTCAAGGTGCGCTACGACCAGGAGAAGCAGGGAATCTACTTCGGAACGGGCAAGAAGTTCGCCCGTGATTCCAAGTTGAGCTGGTATGTCACGGCGGATTGGCACGAGAACGAGATCCTCGTCATCTCCGGAGATTTCGATGACACGGACTACATCCGGGGGCATCTCCTCGCGGGGAAGAACTTCTCCATCACGGGAACGCTTCAGCGGAACAACGTCGATTCCTACCTGTCCTATCCCAAGGGAGACATCGAGTCCCTCAACGTGGAGCACTCCATGGAGGCGCTCGGCGGCGATTTCAGCTACACCAAATATTGGATCGAAGGCAAGTACTACACACCCGTGAAGGGTTTCGAGAAGTATATCGACACCTTCGGCGCCATCACGGAGGACAATCCGGTGATCTTTGCGGCTCGTGTCCGGGCTGGATTTTCCTCCGGGGAGATTCCTTGGGCGGAACAGTATTTTCTCGGAGGGGCCAATACTCTGCGAGGTTTTGATGACGACGAACTCGAGGGATCGGAGATGTTTTTGGCGAATCTCGAACTGCGGATTCCCATGGAAAAGGCCTTTGCCCTCGCGGTTTTCTACGATACGGGGAATGCCTGGAAGGACGACAAGAGTTTCAGTTTTTCCGATCTGAAGGATGCATGGGGAGTGGGTGTTCGTGTTCGAACTCCCTTGGGAAACATACGTCTCGACATCGCCGAAGGACCGGAGGAGACACAAACACATTTCGGATTCGGAGAACTTTTTTAGGTCGTTCCGGGACGACGGTGCCGATGAGCGTCGTTTCTTTCTCGGGAGCCTCGAACGATTCCTTCGCGGCGAACAACAGAAGGGCTGCGGCTGCGATTGGGCTCGCGGCCCTTCTGTTGTTCGCCTTGTCCGGAAAGCCCGCCTTCTGCGATGTGATCGTGGAGGGATTTCCGGAATGGCTGGAACGGGTTGCCCTCCGGAGTCTTTCGGCAGTGTGGGACGAAGTGGCCCCTCGTCAGGTAGACGGGGAGGAGAAGGAGAGAGTCCTCTCCCTTGTCGCCTCCCGTCTGTTGCAGGGGTACATCGTCCAGAGCGTCAGTGTTCGTGGAGACGAGGCTCGGTTCGTATTTCGGGCGGCGGGGGCCCCTTTCCCCTGGAGCGTGGTTCTCACCTACGGAAATCTTCCGCCACCTCCCGCGGAATGGCTCGAGAAGGACACGGCCGCTTTTGTTCCAGCCATTGAAAGCGCTTTGGAAGGGATTCCTCTTGAGGCGCTTTCCTGGGGGGACGAGGCCTTTCGGGAATTTGTCCGGGACCTTGCCCGGGAGGCGTTGCCGGGATGGGACGCCGTTCCTCTCGTCCGCCTGCGTGAGCGCGGTGCACAGCTTCAGATCCAGCTCGTTCCTCGTCCTCCGTTAGTGCTCGCGCTCGTTCCACGGCTTCGTTCGACGACGTTGCCGCTCATGTTGCGGAAAGATCTCCACGAGGGGTTATTGGCGGATCTTTCACCCCTTGCGGGCCTGCCCGTTCCGTGGGTAAAGCGCCATCGCGAAGAGGTGGAGGCATGGGCCGGACGCGTTCTCTCCGAAAGAAATACCGTGCGGAATTCCCGGGCGAGAGTGGAGGTGACCTTTGTTCCCGAAACGCTCGCGCCTCTCGACGTTCGCGTTGAGAGCCGAAAATACACCATTTCCGCCTGGGCGGCGGCATATGCGGGAACAGACGACCGTTACGGTGAGATCGGTCTCCATCTCGGAAGAAAGGCGCAGCCCTGGTCCGGTTGGGAAGTCGAGCTGTATGGAGAGTGGGTCGCCGCGCTGAACGATTTTGCGGTGGAAAGCCGTTGGGGAATCCGCTGGTCTCCCTGGGGCGAGGCGTGGCTTGGGGCTGAGATGGCTTACCCCGGAGAGACCTTGTGGTGGCGGCTCTGGGTGGACGGAGCGAAGCCGGGTCGTCCCTACCTCTGGTGGCGATGGAGCGAGGACTATGGAAACAACGGTGGATTGGGGTGGCGGCTCACGGAACATCTCTCCCTTGAGCTTCATTACGACGAACGCGACAAAGACGAGGTGAGCCTTCGTGCAGTGGGAAACCTGTAGCCCTCCAGCGCGGTGCGCCGCGTACACGCTTGGGGAATTGGCGGAACGCGTTGATGGGACTGTATGGGGGAATGGCATGCTTTCCGTTCGTGGGCTCTGCACTCCCCAGGAACCTCGGGAGGGGCATCTTGCCGTGGTGTGGCGTCGGGAGTTTCTCGAAGGGCTCCCCGAGGACACGCCCGTTCTTGTTTCCAAGGGATGGCTTTCCTCTTCGGGCACGACGCGGAGCGGCATCGAGGTGACGGATCCCCGTCGGGCCATGATTACCCTAGTTCCCTGCTTTTTCCCAGTCGTACATCGGCATCCCGGCGTGCATCCCACAGCGGTGGTGCACTCTGCGGCAAGCGTCGCTCCCACGGCTTTCGTCGGTCCCTGTTGCGTGGTGGAGTCCGGAGCACGTATCGGGGAACATGTCGTGCTCGAGGCACAGGATTACGTGGGGGAGAGTGCGGTGATCGGCGATGGCACGCGAGTCGCCCCTCTTGTTTCGATCTGTCGCGAAGTTCGCGTCGGAAAGAACTGCAGGCTCCATTCGGGGGTCGTTCTGGGAGCGGACGGTTTCGGTTTCATCCAGAACGAGCAGGGGGAGCAGATTAAAATTCCCCAGGTGGGTTCTGTGGAAATTGGCGACGACGTGGAGATCGGGGCCTGTTCCACCGTGGATCGGGGTACTCTTGGAAACACCGTCGTTGGATCTGGAACTAAAATGGACGATCACGTCCATGTGGGGCACAATGTCTCGGTGGGGAAAAATTGCATTCTCGTGGCCTTCACAGGAGTTGCTGGAAGCGCGGTTCTTGGCGATGGAGTGATTCTGGCCGCCCGAAGCGGCGTGGCAGAACACGTTCGAGTGGGAGAGAAAGCCATCCTCGCAGCCAATGCAGGAGCGACCAAGGATGTTGCCGCAGGAGCGCTCGTCTCGGGATTTCCCGCCTGGGAACATAAAAGTGAACTGCGAACGCAAAGTGTTCTGAGACATCTTCCTGAAATGATGGAACGCCTGCGTGCCCTGGAGAGGGAAGTCAAGGCCACATCGGAACAGATACAGGCCCTGTCCGCCCGGGAAGGTTGGGCCGGGGTCTCGTTCTCGGATTCCAAGGGCACGGAGAAGTCCGGAGGCGATGTCTCGTGAGTTTCGGAGGATCTCTGCGCCATGCCGTGGAATTTTCCGGAACGGGGCTCCATTCCGGAGAATCCGTTCGGGTTCGGATCGTGCCGAACGGAGGGAAGGGGCTTCGCATTGGTTCCGGAGGGCGTTTTTTCCCTCTGGAACAGGGAATCCCCAGCGGTGACGGTCGGGGAAGCCGCGTCGTTTTTCCTGGTGAACCGCCCTTTCAGGTGTGCACGGTGGAACATCTTTTTGCGGCGGTGGCCGGTCTCGGCATCGGAGACATCGACATGGACGTGGATGGTGGGGAGATCCCCGTTCTCGACGGAAGCGCCCTTCCTTTCGCCGAGATGCTTTACGAGGCGCGAGAGATGTCTCCGGCGGGTTTCGGCAGTTCCGAAAGAGCCTGCTTGCGTCTTTTCGCACCCATCGTCGTGACGGAGTCGAAGGGGGATCGCCTCATCGCGGCATCTCCCGCGGCAACGGCGAGGATTACCTATGTGCTCGACTATGCTCATCCTCTCGTGGGAACCAGTACCTTTTCCTTCACGCTCGGCGACGCCGAATCGTTTCTTGCGGAAGTGGCCGGGGCGAGGACCTTCGCGCTCCTGTCGGAGGTGGAGGGACTGCGCTCCCGGGGACTCGCCAAAGGAGGATCCCTGGAGAACGCTGTGGTGGTGGGGGATGAGGGGCTCCTCAATCCCGAGGGATTGCGTTTTCCCGACGAATACGTGCGCCACAAGGTCGTCGATCTTTTGGGAGATCTTCTTTTGCTTGGAATGCCTCTCCATGCGCATGTCGTGGCCCTTCGGGCGGGTCACGCCCTGCATCTCGAATTCGTACGCCGCCTGCGCCGTCTGGCCGCAACGGCTCACGTCGGGGGATAAAGAAAACGGAGGGTTTGCTCCGCTCGTGATATCGGGAGCGTGAGGAGAGCCAGTCTTGTGTTGTCGGGAGGTCGAAGACCGTGGATATCGGAGAGATCATGCAACGCCTTCCCCATCGCTATCCTTTCCTGCTGGTGGACCGTATTTTGGAATGCGACGAAAACCATGTTGTCGGGCTGAAGAATTTCACCATGAACGAGCTTTTTTTCCAGGGGCATTTCCCCGGCGAGCCCGTCGTGCCGGGAGTCCTTTTGCTGGAAGCCATGGGACAGGTCGCCTCCATGCTCGTGAGAAACCTTCCCGGAGCGGATGCTCTCGTGGCCTATCTCACCAGCGTTGACGAGGCGAAATTCCGTAGACCCGTCTGTCCCGGAGATCAATTGATCACCGAGGCGAAGATCGTCAAGGTGAGAGGACGGCTCGGCAAGGTCTCCACCGTCGCAAGGGTGAACGGTGCTCCCGTGGCCGAGGCCGTGTTGGGGTTCGTGCTTTCCAGAAGCCTCCAGCAGAAGGGGCAGGGTGACGAATGAGTGTCTCCGTGCATCCGACGGCGATCGTATCGGCAGAGGCCGAACTCGGGGAAAACGTGTCTGTGGGTCCCTACTGCATTGTGGACGGTAAGGTTCGCATCGGTGCGGGAACGGTTCTGAACGCGTTTGTCCGGATTCGGAACTTCGTGGAAATCGGCGAAGGGTGTCACCTGGAGGAGCGTGTGGCGCTCGGCGGCGAACCTCAGGACTTCGGTTTCAAGGGCGAGGAAACCTGGGTCCGCATCGGATCCGGTGTGGTGTTCCGCGAGAACGTGACGGTGCATCGTGCCACGGGAGAGGGCAACTGTACCGTCGTGGGAGACCGGGCCTACCTCATGGAAGGATCTCACGTGGGGCACAACGCCAGGGTCGGAAACGACGTGGTGCTCGCGAACAAGGTAGGGCTTGCGGGATATGTCACCGTGGGGGATCGTGCCGTGCTCGGCGGCATGGCGGGAGTGCACCAGTTCGTCCACATCGGGCGGTTCTGCATGATCGGCGGTCTTTCCAAGATCGTCAAGGACGTTCCTCCCTTCACCATGGCCGACGGTCGTCCGGCGCGCCTCTTCGGACTCAACAAGGTCGGGCTGCGGCGGAACGGTTTCGATGCCGCCGCGAGAGGACATCTTCTCTCCCTGTACAAGGAGCTGTATCAATCGGGTCTCCCCTTCCGCAAAGCCTGTGCTCTTCTGGCGGAGAAGGCCGCGGGGGATCCCTTCGTGGAGGAGCTTGCCGCCTTCGTCGCCGCCTCCAAGCGAGGGCTCACGTCTTGGACCTCTTTGGGGCGCCATTCCGGCGCGGGAGAAAGAAATCTCGATGATTAGGCTCTTTGCCCTCGACGTGGACGGAACGCTCACCGACGGCGGGGTCTGGATGGACGGGTGCGGCAACGAGTGGAAGCGCTTCGACATTCAGGACGGCATGGGTATTGTGCGGCTCCGGACCGCCGGTGTGGAGATCGCCTTCCTCAGCGGTCGCCATTCCGCCGCGACGGCCCAGCGCGCCGCCGATCTCGGCGTGGAGCGGTGCGTCAACGGAGTCCTGGAGAAGCTCCCCGTCCTGTGCCGGATCGCGGACGAGCTGGGCCTTGTGCCTGAAGAAGTGGCGTTCGTTGGAGACGATGTGAACGACATCCCCTGTCTTCGCTGGTCCGGTTTGGGTATCGCCGTGGCGAATGCCCGTCCCGAGGTCAAGCGGAACGTCCGTTTTGTCACGAGTGCGGCGGGTGGATTCGGGGCGGTGCGAGAGGCGGCGGAGCATGTCCTTTTTTTGAATGCAAGGGAGAAGGCCGCAGCGGATTCCTCGGATGGAATCCGCTGCGGCTTCACCCTGGAGGAAACGGAGGAACGGTGAACATCCTGCGCTGGGGAAGACGGCGGATTCTGGATCGTTATGTCGTTTCGGAGATGCAGAGTGCCTTCGTTTTCGGCATCCTCATCTTTACCGTTCTCTTTGTCGCCGGGGGTGTGCTCTTCGAAATCGCGGACCTCATCATCGAGAGGGGTGTCTCTCTGTGGGTGGTGGTGCGGCTGTTTCTCTACAGGCTTCCCTCGGTGGTGGTGGTGGTCATTCCGCTTGCGTCCCTCCTGGCCACGCTGCTTACCTTCGGGCGGCTCTCCGCATCGAGCGAACTCGTGGCCCTGAAGGCGGCGGGGGTCTCCTTCCAGCGCATCCTCCGACCGGTATCCTTCGCCGCCGTTCTGGTGGCGCTGGGAACGCAGCTTTTCAACGAGACACTGGTGCCGTTGAGCAACCTCGCGGGAGAGCATCTCATGCGCTTCGAGGTGCTGCAGCAGCGTCCCTCGCTCGTCAAGGAGCGGATCTTTCTCCGGGAGGAGGAAGCGGGGGAATTGAAGCGTGTGGTGTACATCACGAAGCTGAAACCTCGGGCCGGGACGATGGAACAGGTTCTCGTCCAGGAGTTCGGCAAGGGACGACTCGAGCGGATTCTCTCTGCCGAAAAGGGATTTTGGCAGGATGGTGTCTGGGTTCTCGAGGACGGAAAGATCTTCGAGGTCGCTCCAAGCGGTTCCGTGGCGTTGCTTCTCACCTTCGAGCGACAGATCGTCCCGCTCCGTCTCTCTCCGGAGGAGATGGAGCGGAGCAGCAGGGATCCCGACAACATGGGACTCACGGAGATCCTGGAACAGCTCCGCATCGTCACGGCCCAGGGAGGCGATGTCCGTCCTTTTTGGGTTTCCTTTCACATGCGTCTTGCCTTTCCCTGGGCATGCGTCGTGCTCGCCATCGTCGGTGCCGCTCTGGGGGTACGCCCTCACCGAAGCGGTACGAGCGTCGGCGTGGGGATGAGCATTCTCGTGGCCTTCGCCTTTTATGTGGTCATGTCCTTTTCCAGGGCGTTCGCCCAGGCGGGGCATCTCCCCGTGGCGCTTGGCGCCTGGATTCCGAATGTCCTCTTCCTCTTTCTGGGAGGACTGCTCGCCGCCCGGGCGAATCGATGACGGAGAGGTGTGACATGGATCAGGTTGTCGCCATGATTGCCGGAGAAGGGCTTCTTCCCGTGGAGATCGCCCGGCGGCTCACGGAAGAGGAGTGCCCGCCTGTGGTCTATTCTCTGCGGGAACAGGTGGGAGCACTGTCGAAATATGCCCTCGACATCGTTCCCGTCAGCAAGATCGCTCTTGCGGATGTCCTGGAGGACATGCTTCGGCGCGGCGTCCGGCAGGTCATGCTCGCCGGGGCCGTGCCCAAGACCGTCATGTACAAATCCGCCATGAT
Organism: Aminiphilus circumscriptus DSM 16581; assembly: GCF_000526375.1. Classification (NCBI taxonomy): domain Bacteria; kingdom Thermotogati; phylum Synergistota; class Synergistia; order Synergistales; family Aminiphilaceae; genus Aminiphilus; species Aminiphilus circumscriptus. The sequence continues at coordinate 167,984 of NZ_JAFY01000007.1, forward strand.
GGACAGGGCGACGAAAGCCCTTCTCGAAACGCTCTCCGTCAGGGATGACCACACCCTTCTCGCCGCCGTGGTGGCTCACCTGGAGCGGCAGAGTATCGCCGTCGTCAGCTATCGGCATCTCATCAGGGATCTTCTCGCTCCCGAGGGACATGTGGCGGGAAGGGCGCCCACTTCTCGGGAGACGACCGATGCGGAGTACGGCAGGAAAGTGGCGGCCCGGATCGTTCCCCTTTCCTTCGGGCAGACCCTGGTCACCTCCATGGGGGCGGTGGTCGCCGTGGAGGCCATGGAAGGGACGGACGCGACGCTGCTTCGTGCGGGAAGCCTCTGCCGGGGAGGAACAGTGGTGAAAATGATGCGCCCCGACCAGGACGAGCGGTACGATCTTCCCACAGTGGGCGTACGGACGTTGCGAACCATGGCGAGGGCGGGGCTCGGCTGTCTCGCCATCGAGGCGGAGCGCACCATCATTCTCGAACGGGAATCCTTTGTCGAGATAGCTCGTGAAGAAGGAGTTGCTGTGATTGGAATCCGTCACGATCCCTTGCCTTCGGAGAATGTGGCGTGTCCGTTTTCCTGAGTTGTGGCGAAGCCTCGGGAGACCTTCTGGCCGCGGCCTGCATCCGGGGGTTTGCCGAAGAGGGATGTGAGGGACCCTTTTGGGGTATGCTCGGTCCCGAGAGTCGCCGTGCCGGAGGAGTTGCCTGCGCCGACTACGGAGCATTGCACGTTCTGGGCATTTCCGAGGCGATTCGTGCCGTTCCACGGCTGTTGCGGTTGAGGGACATCCTCGTCAAGACCATTCTCCGGGAGCGCCCCGCAGTGGTGGTTCTCGTGGACAGCCCGGATTTCCATCTTCCCCTGGCGAAGCGCCTTTCGGAAAAAGGATACAGGGGACACGTTCACTACATTGCGCCCCCGACGGTCTGGGCGTGGCGACGGGGTCGGACGGGACTGCTCCGGCGCTACGTGCACCGCTGTTTTCCCCTCTTCGCCTTCGAGAACGCTTTTCTGAACGCCCAGGGTGTGCGCAGTTCCTTTCTCGGCCATCCCCTCCTCGACGAAAAGTGGACCTCCCGGCGGGCCTCCGCGCCTCTGCGAAAGGTGGTGCTGCTTCCGGGGAGCAGAAAGAGCGAGGTGGAACGTCTTCTCCCCGTGCTGCTCCAGGTGGCGGAAGGACTTCGGATAAAGGGTGCGGAACCCCTCGTCTCCGTGGCACCGGCTCTTTCGGGAGTGGTTCGCCGTCGTCTCGCCGACGCCTGCCGGAACATCGGCTTGTCCGGCACGCTTTCCCGGGAGGGAGAGCCCGCGGTGTTCCGGCTCGCGTCCGACTCGTCCGCCGTGCCCGGAGATCCTTCCCGGGAAAGCGCCCGGGCGTTGTTGGCCGAGGCGGACGCGGCGGTGGGCGCCTGTGGGACTGTTGCGGTGGAGGCGTTACTGCAGCGGCGTTTCATGGTGGTCCTCTACAGGGGGTCCTGGATTTCGAACCTGGTGTACCGTACGTGCGTCCGTACTCCCTTTGTGGCCGTGCCGAATCTCCTCTGCGGAAGGGCGGTCTATCCCGAATTGCTTCAGGACGAAGTACGCTCCAAAAGAATTCTCGAGGTGCTCGATCAGTGGAACTCCAGGGCGGACGTGCGGAGGACCGTGAATTCGCTGCTGGAGCGGGGCCGTGCCGCCCTGGGATCTCCCGGTGTGGCACGCTTCTGGGCCAGGACGATGCTGGAGGATCGCCGCGCATGTTCCGCAGCGCGCTTCTCCTCGTAAACGGCCCGGGAGAACTCTGGGGATGGGCGAGACCGCTCCTCGTCGAGCTGCAGCGACGGAAGGTGCACGTGGCGGTTCGCCTGCTTCCCTGCCAGTTCTCCTCGGGAAGGGAGCGCGCCGCGCTGGGGAGCTTTTCCGGTCTCCATGTCGTCGGCCCCGGAGGAGCCCTTGCCACGCTGCTCGCCAGAGAAGAGCGCACCGCCGTCTCCGAGGGAGTCCCTCCTCCGGAGGTTCTGTACCAGATGGGAGGAGATCTCTGGATGGGGCGTTCACTGGCGAAGCGCTTTCGCGTTCCTCTGGTGACGTACTCCTATGCCCCCAAGAAGGGCATGCGAGATCGTGCGCTGGTCTCCACGGCCTTTGCGGAGATGCTGCCGGCGTTCCATCGGGCGGGAATTTCTCCGCATCTCGTGGGAGATCTTGTGAAGGATGCACTTCGGCTGGATGAGAAGCAGGGGAACGTTTCTCCCTGGAGGAGGAAGGGTGCCTTCCGGATCGTCCTTTTTCCGGGGAGTCGTCCCGCCATTCGGAACGCCGCCAGGGCGTTTCTCCGAAGAACCGTGGAACATCTGGAAAGACGTGCCGGGCCGCTGGATGTGGTGACGCTCCTCTCGCCTTTCGCGGAGGCGGAGGAATTCACGGCTTGGGAGAACGAAGGACTCTCTCCCGTCGCCGAAGGCGCAGGGGCTGTGCTTCCTGGGGCGCATCTCGCCCTTACACAGCCGGGGACCAACACAATGGAGCTCCTCCATACAGGAACGCCGGCGCTTGTGGTCGTTCCGGAGGAGTTTTTCTCCGTAGTTCCTCTCGCGGGGGTTGCGGGATTGCTCGGACGTATGCCTCTCGTGGGGAAGATGCTCCGGAGACACGCTCTTTCGCGACTGGCGACAGCCTTGCCTCGTCTCTCCTGGCCGAACCGTCTCGCCGGCAGAGAGATCCTTCCGGAGTTCGTCGGAGCGGTGACGCCGGAACGTCTTGGAGAGGTCGCGGCGTCACTCCTGGAGGACCGGGCGCGCCTCGGGGCGATCAGAGAGGAACTGCGCGCCCTGGAAGGGCGCTGTGATGTCCCGGGGGAACACGGTGCCGCCGTGCGCCTGGTCGATCTGACGGAAGAGCTTCTTTCCCGGGGGGCATTGCGGGAAAGAACGGCGGATCTTCCGCGATGACTGGAATGGCCTCTTGGAGCAAGCGGGTCTGAAAAGATACCTTTTGGGGCTTCTCCCGGAGTGATGTTTCGATATGCCCGTACGCGGCCTCCGGACGATTTTCGTAAAAATTAAAGAAGTGTAAAAATAAAGGAGATTTCATGAAGAACACCACCAGGTCGCTCTACCTTCGACTTCTCGCCTATGCAAGGCCCTATGGACGGCGTATCGGCGCCGCCGTGGCGTGCATGGTTCTTGCCTCTCTCTTCGGCGTGGTGCCGCCCTGGCTTCTCAAGAATGTGGTGGACGACGTGCTCATCGGGCGCCACACGGGGACGCTCAATCTCCTCAGCGTGGGTATCGTTCTGCTCTATTTCGGGAAGGCCGTGTTTGCCTATGGACAGCGTTATCTCATGACCTGGGTGGGGCAGCGGGTCATTCTGGATATTCGAGTGCTCCTCTACGACCACATTCAGCGCATGTCCCTCTCCTACATTCACGGAAAACGAGTGGGAGAGCTGCTCTCACGCATCACCAACGACGTGAATGTGCTCCAGGACATGGTCACCTCCGTGGTGGTGGATCTCGTTGTCCAGGGGGTCACCTTTCTGGGTATGCTCGGTTTTCTCCTCTATATCAACTGGCGATTGACCCTGGTGGCCTTCGCGATTCTTCCCGTGGCGGCCCTTGTGATCGAACGGACATCGAAATATCTGCGCAAAGTGGGGCACGAGGTGCAGGAGCAGCTTGCCCGGGTGGCTGCCATCGCCCAGGAAGCGCTCTCCAGCCTGCGCATCGTCCATTCCTTCGTTACCGAGGAGGAGGAGCTGCGACGGTTCCGCCTGCAGAATCAGGCGAATTTCAGCGCTCTCATGCGGGGAACCCAGGTCTTTGCCGTACTCGACGGTGCCGTGGAGGTCGTGCTCGTGACGGCCCTGGCGTTCATCCTCTGGCTTGGAGGGCGGGATGTCATCTCCGGCGAACTCACCCCGGGAGAACTCATCGCTTTTCTCGGTTATCTCGGATTCATGGTGCAGCCCATCCGCATTCTCACCCGGTTGGTGAGTCGCATTCAGCAGGCTCTCGCCGCGACGGAGCGCATCTTCGAGATTCTGGACAAGCCGGCGGAGATCGCCTCTCCGCCGGGAGCGATCGTTCCGGAGCGTCTCCGGGGCGAGGTGCGCTTCGAGAACGTCCATTTCGCCTACGAGTCGGGGCAGTGGATTCTACGGGGCATCGATTTCCATGTGAACCCCGGGGAGATGATCGCCCTGGTGGGACCGACCGGGGGCGGCAAGACAACCCTGTCGGATCTGATCCCCCGTTTCTACGATCCCCAAAGGGGGCGCGTGCTTGTGGACGGCGAGGACGTGCGACGACTGCATCTTCCGTCCCTGCGGAGACAGATCGGCATCGTCCCCCAGGATCCGGTGTTGCTGAAGGGAAGCATCGCCTTCAACATCGGCTACGGCTGTCCCGAGGCGGATTCAGAGCGTCTCTGCGCCGCCGCCCGCATCGCGGGCATCCACGAGTTCATCGTCTCCCTTCCGCAGGGATACGACACGGAGGTGGGCGAACGGGGGGTCCTTCTCAGCGGAGGACAGCGCCAGCGCATCGCCATCGCCCGGGCCGTCGTTCGGGACCCGCGCATCCTCATTCTGGACGAGGCCACCTCCTCTCTGGACTCGGAGGTGGAACATCTCATTCAGGAAGCGCTCTCCGGGGCGATGAAAGGGCGTACGTCCCTGGTCATCGCGCACCGCCTTTCCACGGTGGTGCGCGCCGACAGGATCCTCGTCCTCGTGGACGGACGCATCGTGGAGGAAGGTTCTCACGAGACGCTGCTGCGGCGGGACGGGGCCTACGCGAAGCTCTTTGCGCTTCAGTTCGGAGGAGGCAATGGGTCGGCTTCTTGAGAGCTTTCTCACCTTCGCCAGAGGTGAGCGTCCAGGAGGATTGTGGACTCTCCTCGCCCCCCTCGGAGGCATTGCCTCCATGGGAACGTGGTGCCGTAACTTCTGCTACGACCACGGCCTCTTCGCCCAATGGGAGATGCCACTCCCGGTGATCAGCGTGGGAAATCTCACCCTGGGCGGAACGAACAAAACGCCCTTCGTGGCGGCCATCACGGAAACACTCCTCGCGGCGGAACTCGCGCCGGGCATCGTGAGCCGGGGATACGGCGGATCCGCCCGGGGTGTCGTGCTGGTTCAGGGCGGGAAGGGGGAGCGGAGTGAGGTGGGGGACGAACCGCTGCTCCTCTCGAAAATGCTCCCCACCGTTCCGGTGGCGGTGGCCACCGATAAGATTCGGGGTGTGACCGCCCTTCGCGAGCGGGGATGCCGCATCGTCGTCGCGGATGACGCTTTTCAGCACCGGCGCATGGGAAGGGATGCGGACATCGTCCTCATCGATGCCACCTGTCCCTTCGGCAACGGAAGGCATTTTCCTGCGGGGATCCTTCGGGAACATCTGCAGGCTCTGGAGCGGGCCTCCCTCGTGGTCATCACCAAGGCGGATCAGATTTCGCAAGAAATTCTGGAACCCCTCGAAGAGGGGCTGGAAAAGGTTGTTCCGCGGAAACGGCTCTTTCGGTCCAGCATCGTCCTTAAGGAATGGTTTCGCTTCGACGAGGGAGAGTGGCGGCGTTCCTCCGAGCCTCCGTGCCGACGACGCGCCTTTGCCTTTTCCGCCATAGGCAGCCCCAGAAGCTTCATCCACGTTCTCGAAGAACTCGGGATAAAACTTGTAGGGACGTGCTCGTTTCGGGATCATCACCATTACACGGCGGAGGATCTGGCGGCGGTGGAGGCGAGGACGGGTGAGCGTGGCGCGGAGATTCTCATCTGTACCGAGAAGGACACGTACAATCTTCCCGCAGGGTACGTTCCATCTCTGCCGCTCTGGTATCCCCGGGTGGGGACCGTGATCGAGAATCCCCTCCGCTTCTGGCAGGCATTGAAGGAGATTCTTCGCCCCAAAATCATCGTCGCCTCCAACGGCTACGGTGAGGATGCCATTGGGGCATTGCTGGCCGCACGGCTTCGGGAACGTTTCCCCGGAGCGGCGGTGTCCGCTTTCGCCCTTGTGGGACACGGCGCCGCGTACCTGAAACAGGACATTCCCGTGTGTTCGCCTCCGGTGGAGACGCCGAGCGGCGGCATTGTCAAGTACAGCTGGAGGGAGTTCGCGAGGGACCTCCGCGGGGGTCTCCTCACCCATATTGGAAGACAACTTCGGAGATGGGGACATCTGCGGGGACGTATCCGCTCCGTTCTCTGCGTCGGCGATGTCTATCTTCTTCTGCAGGTTCTTGCCGGGCAGGGACAGGTTCCTCTCCTCCTCGCCACGGCCAAGAGCGTTCATCTCGGGGGGCACTGGAGAATCGAGAGATTCCTTCTCCGTTATCGCGCCCGGAGAGTCTGGACCAGAGACGAGGCGACACTGGAGCAGCTCCTCCGCTCCCGCGTCGCCGCCACCTACGGCGGAAATCCCATCATGGATCTCGTCGAGGAGAACATCCTCGGAGAACAGAACGGGACGCGCTTTTTCCCAAAGGCGAAGGATGACGGGGTCTCCGCGGCGAAACCCCATCTCCTGGAAGGGGCGTCGCAATGGATTCTTCTACTTCCCGGGAGTCGTCTTCGGGCCTACGAGGACGTGGCGTTGCTCCTGGCCACGGCGGAATGTCTCGGAGAGCGCTGTGTTGCAAAAAGAGACACCGCCGTGCCCCGGTTTCTTCTCGTCGTGGCGCCCACACTGGAATCTCCCCGTCTGGTTGCCGAGGCGACGCGGCGGGGATGGGCCGAACGGAGAATTTTCCGGCGCGGAAGAAACGTCCTCGTCTTGGAGAAGGAAAAGTCCTGGGGTAGGCTTTCGGTGGAGCTTTCCGACGAGTCCGTGGCGAAGGTTGCCTCCGGAGCCCGTCTCGTCATCGGTCTCGGCGGCACGGCGAACCAGATCTGCGCGGGGCTCGGCGTCCCCGTCGTCTCCATTCTGGAGAAGGGGAAGCTCGTTCAGAAGAAACTGCTTCGGGACGCGGAAGTTCTTGTCCCCCCCTCACCGGAGGATCTTTCGGAGGCGGCGGAGCGCATCCTCGAGGACGCAACGCTTCATGCCGCCATGAGTGACGCGGGAAGACGGGCCATGGGGCGCCCCGGAGCACTTGGCGATGTGGAGACCTATGCGGCGGAGTGTCTCGGCTGGGCTCTCCGACACGATGTCTACAAAGAGCTGTGCGCGTTTCTCGCGAAGGAGGAACTGAAGTGAAGACACTGGCTGTCATTCCCGCCCGGTACGCGAGTACTCGTCTTCCGGGCAAACCTCTCGTCGTGGTGGGAGGAATTCCTCTCGTCGTGCGTGTTTTTCGGGGGCTCGCCTCCTGTCGTCGGGTGGATCGGGTCGTCGTCGCCGTGGACGACGACCGTGTCGCCAAGGTGGTCCGTGACGCCGGGGGCGAGGCTGTCTTTACCCCCCCGGACCTGCCCAGCGGCGGTGACCGGGTGGCCTACGTGGCGGAGCGGGAACCCTCCTTCGATCTGGTGGTGAACGTCCAGGTGGATGATCCCCTCGTGGGCCCGGATATGGTGGATCCTCTCGTGGACATTCTCTCGGAGGACCCTTCCTGCGATGTGGCCTTGTTGGTTCGAGCCATCGAGGACCGAAAAGAGGTGAACGATCCGGGCGTGGTGAAGGTGGTGCTCGACCTTCAGGGGCGTCCCCTCTATTTCAGCCGTTCTCCCATTCCCTATCCGAGAAACGAGGGAGGGCGCTGGTTCAAGCATATCGGTCCCTACGCCTACCGCAGGGATTTCCTGCTGGCCTTCGCCGGATGGGAACCCACTCCCCTGGAGAGGACGGAGAGTCTGGAAATGCTCCGCATGCTCGAGCGCGGGCACAAGATTCGCGCCGTCGCCGCTCCCAGGGATACCGTGGAGATCGACACCCCCGAGGACGTGGCGGCCTGCGAGACCTGGTTCGACCGTTTCGGTGACGTCCCGTGGGAAACCCCGTGGAACAAGGGAAAGAGCGATGGCTCCTCCGGCTACGCATGCGGCGGATGTTCGAACTAGACGGAGAGGAGCGGAAACACATGGTACGTACAGTACGCGTCGGTTCCGTCGAGATCGGTTCGGGGAAGCTCGCGATCCTCGCAGGTCCCTGCGTCCTCGAGAGTTACAATCTCGCCCTTTCCGTGGCGGAGACGGTCCGGGACATCTGTGCTCGTCTTGACCTGGGCTATATCTTCAAGGCCTCCTTCGACAAGGCGAACCGGACGTCTGGCGCAGGATTTCGTGGCCCCGGCATCGAGGAGGGGCTTGCCATGCTCGGCAAAATCCGGGAGATGGCGGGTGTTCCCGTGTTGACGGACATCCACGAGCCTTGGCACGCAGCAATCGCCGCGGAAACGGTGGATCTGCTCCAGATCCCCGCCTTTCTCTGCAGACAGACCGATCTCGTGATGGCCGCCGCGAGGACGGGAAAACCCGTGAACATCAAGAAAGCCCAGTTTCTCGCCCCGGAGGACATGGCCGCCGTGGTGGGCAAGTGCGCCGAAACGGGCAACGAAAACCTGCTTCTCTGCGAACGGGGAACCACCTTCGGCTATCGCAATCTCGTGGTGGACATGCGCTCGCTTGCGGTGATGCGAACCCTCGGCTATCCTCTCGTCTTCGATGCGACCCACAGCGTGCAGATGCCGGGAGGACAGGGTACCTCCAGCGGCGGCGACCGGCGTTTCGTGCTTCCCCTTGCCCGGGCGGCGGCGGCGGTAGGAATCGATGCCCTCTTTCTGGAGACGCACCCCGACCCGGACAAAGCACTGAGCGACGGTCCCAACATGATCGCCCTGGCGGACCTAGAGGCGCTTCTCCGACAGGTCAAGGCGGTGTTCGACACGAGCCGGCAGCTCGGTTTCGTGGGACTTCCGTCTGCGGGAACGCCCTTCGGGGGGCGTGAATGATGCGGGAAGCGGAGACCAGGGTGCAGGAGGAGGCGTGCACGTTGCCGAGGGAACGGCGTGGTCCGGACCTCTCCGGAGAGGAGCTTCTCGCCGTGGGGCGTGGCGTGCTGCGCCGCGAGGCGGAGGAGCTGCTGCGTGCGAGCGAGCGCGTGAGTGAAGAACTTGTCCGTGCGGCCCGCCTCATTCATGCCTGCACGGGGCGGCTCGTCGTGACGGGACTGGGCAAATCGGGACTGGTGGGACGAAAGATCGCCTCCACCTTTGCCTCTCTAGGAACGCCCGCTCTCTTTCTCCATGCCGCCGAGGGAGCCCACGGGGATCTCGGCATGGTCTGCCGGGACGACGTGGGGCTTTTCTTGAGCAACAGCGGCGAAACCCGGGAAGTGCTCGAACTGCTCCCCTATTTCCGGCGCCTCGGCGCTCCCGTGATCGCCATGACCGGAGTCGCCTCGTCCAGATTGGGAGAGGGTGCGGACATCCGGATCGATTCGGGGGTTCTCCGCGAGGCGGACCCCCTTGGACTGGCTCCCACGAGCAGCACGACGCTCCAGCTGGCCCTGGGGGATGCCCTTGCGGGCATGGTGACGGAACTGCGTGGTCTCAGACAGGAGGATTTCGCCCTCTTTCATCCCGGCGGAAGCTTGGGAAAGCGGCTTCTGCTCCGGGTGTGCGATGTCATGGCGGGAGGCGACAAACTGCCCGTCGTGTCCGAGGACACGCCCGTTCGGGAGGCCCTTTTCGAGATCACGAGCAAAGGCTATGGTGCTACCTGCGTGGTTTCCTCCCGGAAAACCCTTTCGGGCATCTTCACCGACGGAGATCTCCGCCGGCTTGTGGAGCGGCGGGGGCTTCAGGCGATGGAGCTTCCCATCGGCGCGGTCATGACGAAATCGCCCCGGACGATCTCTCCCCAGAAACTCGCCGCCGAAGCAGTGTTGCTCATGGAGCGGAGCGAGGTCTCCGTTCTCGTGGTCGTCTCCGAGGAGTGTCCCGTGGGCGTGGTGCACCTTCACGACCTGCTCAAGGCGGGCATTGCCTGAAACGGACATGGCGCGTCGGGAGGAGCGGATTGCCGCGACGGGAGGAGAATGGAAAAATCGGGCGTTGCTCGCTGCGTACCGAGGATGTCTTTCCCTGGCGTATGCGGCGGGATTTCCCTATCTTGCGCGGCGGTACCGCGAGGGGCTTGCGGAGCGCCGGGGCTTTCTCCCCGAACCGCTGTGTCGTCTGGGAACGGAGCGTCCTCTCTGGATTCATGCCGTTTCCGTCGGAGAGGTGCAGGCTGCGTCCCCTTTCATCGCGGCAGCGCGAGAGAGCGGTTTTTCCGCGCCTCTCGTGCTTTCCACAACGACTCCCACGGGGAGAACCATGGCGGAACGTCTTGTCGGCCCTGCGGCGGACGCACTCTTCTACTATCCCTGGGATGTGCCGCGCATTGTCCGGCGTGCTGTGTCCGCGCTGCGACCGAGGGGTTATGTGGCCATGGAAACGGAGGTGTGGCCGGAACTGCTTGGACAGCTCGACGAAAGGGGGATTCCGCTCTTTCTCGTGAACGGACGTCTTTCGGAACGCACCTTCCGAAAGGCCTTGCGGTGGCGTTCGTTTTGGAGTATGTTGCTCAACCGGTTCACGCTGCTGCTCTTTCGGGAGGAGGAGGACGGAGAGAAGGCGCGTTTCCTGGGAGTGGATCCCGAACGGATTCATGTTGTGGGCGATGCCAAGGTGGAAGCGCTCCTTCGGAGACGGGACAAAGGGCCCTTCTCCCTTCCCTCCGCGCCGCCGCCGGGAGGTCCCGTTTTTGTCGCGGGAAGTACTCACGAAGGCGAAGAGGAGATTGTGCTCGACGCGTTTCGCCGGGTGCGGAGGATTCTGTCCGATGCCAGGCTCGTGCTCGTGCCTCGCCATCCCGAGAGAGCGGAGGCGATCCTGACGCTTCTGAGGACCCGAAACGAAGAGAGAGGAGAGGCGCTGAAAAGCGAGCGTCTTTCCCAATGTGACCTTTCCGCTTCCTGGACTATACTGGTGGTGGATCGCGTGGGTGTTCTTTTCGAGGTCTACCGCTGGGGGCGAAGTGCCTTCGTGGGAGGGAGTCTTGTGCCCAGGGGAGGACAGAACCTGCTGGAACCCGCCGCATGGGGCGTTCCGGTGCAGCACGGCCCCTTTGTGGAGGATTTTGCCGCCGCAGCGGAAAAGCTTGGGCGGCTGGGGATGGCGCAGACGGTCCGGAACGCGGAGGAACTCGCCGCGGCGTGGACAGGGTGTGGTGGACCCGGGGCGGAAAAGCGACGGAGCGACTTGTGCCGCGCTTTTTTCGACGAGGAAGGGCACGCCGCGTCGAGGGCGTGGAAACTTGTCTCGGAGCGGCTCGTGTCGGAATGAAACGGAACGAAGAAGTGTTTTGCGTCTGTGGCAACGACGAGGACGATTCAGGAGGGGCACGGTGGTCGAAGGTGTTCCCTCTCATGACGAGGTGATGGAAGTGCAGTGTGGAGGGGCAACAAAGAGTTTTGCCATGTCTCTGGCGGGAAAGGCCCAATTCGGGCCGGGCGTTTCGAGGAATGTGGGAGAGATCGCGCGAAAACTGGGTGTTTCAAGTGCCGTGCTGGTGACGGATGCCACGATGGAACAGCTCGGCATGGCGGAGCGTATTTCCGGATATCTCCACGATGCCGGGGTGGAATGCTGTATTTTTGCCGGGGTCGAACCCGAACCCTCGGTGGAAACCACCGATGCCGTGGCAGAACTGGCCAGGGAGCACGACTGTCGTCTCGTGGTCGGACTTGGCGGAGGAAGCTGTATGGATGTGGCCAAGGCGGTGAGCGTGCTCATCACCAACATGGGATCTGCGGCACAGTACCAGGGGCTCGGACTCGTGCCCAACAAGGGCGTTCCCAAGATCATGATTCCCACCACGGCAGGGACGGGATCGGAGGTCACCTTCACGGCGGTGCTCATCCGCAAGAGCGATGGTGTCAAGGGAGGCATCAACGACGAGAAACTTTTTCCCGACTTCAGTCTTCTCGATCCCGAGCTGACGCTTTCCATGCCTCCCTGCGTGACCGCCACCACGGGAATGGATGCCCTGACGCATGCGCTTGAGGCCTATACCGGACGAAACGCCTCACCGTTCAGCGATCTCCTGGCCGAGGCGGCCCTTGCCCGCATCGGCAGATTCCTCCGGGTGGCCACGTGGAACGGCCATGACCTGGAGGCCCGGAGCGAAATGCTCCTTGCTTCCTATTATGCGGGAGGGGCTCTCGCGAACGCTGGCGTTGGCGCCTGTCACGCCCTGGCCTATCCTCTGGGGGGCATGTTCGGCGTGGGGCACGGCATGGCGAACGCACTGCTCATTCCCTACGTCGCCCGGTACAACGCGCTCTCCCGTCCCGAAAAATACGCGGCTGCGGCGGCCTTCCTCGATGCTGGGGCGGAGGAGCTGCCTCTGCGGGACCAGGCCCTTGCCTGCGCGGACGTTCTGGACGAATTCGTGGCCGATCTCGAATTACCGAGCACCCTCAAGGCACTGAAGGCGGGCATCACGGCGGAACACTTCCCCGAAATGGCCGAAAAGGCCATGGGCGTGGCCCGTCCGATGGAGAACAACCCGCGGCCCATGACCAAGGAGAGCTGCGTGGCACTGTACAAGGAGGCGATGGAGTAATGCCTGGCTTCGAACTGTTCGACCAGAGAGAGATCGACGCCGTCGCGGACGTGATCAACCGCAAGATGGTGCACCGCTATTCGTTCGTGAACTGCCGGGACGAGATCTACAAGGTGGAGGAATTCGAGAACGCCGTGGCGGAGAAGGTGGGGGCGAAACATTGCCTTGCCGTGTCCAACGGCACCGCCTCCCTCTATGTGGCCCTCAAGGCCTGCGGAATCAATCCCGGGGACGAGATCATCACCACGCCCTTCACCTTCATCGCCAGTGTCGAGGCCATTCTCGAGTGCGGCGCAGTGCCTGTCCTCGCCGAGATCGACGAGAGCCTCAACCTCGACCCCACCGTGGTGGAGGAGTTCATCACCGACCGGACCCGGGCCATCATGCCCGTGCACATGTTCGGCGGTGCCGCGGACATGGAGGCCTTCAGGACCATCACCCGGGAAAACGGACTCGCCCTCTTCGAGGACAGTTGCCAGGCCATGGGCGCCACCTACGGGGGCAGGTGGTGCGGAACCTGCGGCAGCACGTGGGGAACCTACAGCCTCGACCCCTACAAGGTGCTCACCGTGGGTGAGGGCGGCCTCATCGTCACCGACGACGAGGACCTCTATCGGAAGATGGAATACTACCACGACCACGGTCACAAACATGACAAGACCATCGATCGGGGCGCGGAGAAGAAGGCCTGTCTGGGGTTCAACTTCCGCATGAGCGAAATACAGGGCGCCCTCGGCCTCGTGCAGCTCTCGAAGCTCGATGGCGCTGTCGAGGCGTTGCGGAAAAACCGGACTCGCGTGCTCGACGCGGTGGGAAACGTGCACGGTCTGGCGGTACGGCGCAGTGCAGATCCCGAGGGTGAACTCGCCACGCAGCTCGTGTTCCTGCTGCCCACTCCCCAGACGGCCCGCCGTTTCCAGAAGGCCGCGAAAGAGGCTGGCATGGGATGCGGCATTCTCGAGGACAACACGTGGCACTATGCCCGCCACTGGGACACGTTGCGGGACGGTGCGACCTACAGCCGCATCCGTTGTCCCTACGACTGCCCTCTCACGGAAAGCATGCCCCTCTATCGCCCCAACGAATGGCCCCAGACCCAGGAAATTCTCAGCCGGGCCGCGGTCTTCGGCATCGACATCGTCATGTCCGACGAGAAGATCGAGAGCATGGCCAAGGCTATCGCCGCCGGAGCCCGGGCGGCCCTGTAGCGAATCGGTCCGCACGGAGTGGGGCCCCCTGCCGTTTCATGTCCCTGTCCTTCGGGGGTTCCACCTTCCGGCGGAATGCGACGTCATGAGACACGCCCTCGATGCGATCGTCCTCCTCAGCGACGGCATACGCGGACACCTTCACCAGAGCCGGGGTGTCGCCCACTGGCTTTCCGGTGCGGCGGGAGTTCCCGTCTTCGAGATGGAAGTCCCTCGTTTTTCAGGGGTGCGTCGCCTCTGGATCCTCAAGATAGCCCCGCACTTTTTCGCATGGAGGCGAACGCCCGAGGCTCGGAGGAAGAGCGCCTGCGCCTGGCTTCATCTCGCCGGCCGTTTTGCGGAAAGAGACCTCTTTCCCGCGGAACTTCTGGAGGCGGTTCGCCGCCACCTGAAAGAAGGCGGTGGAGAGTCCTTTTTGGGGGCAATCGCGCCGAACGAAGACGAAAACAAAATGGACGTGAAAGACGGCGACGGAGTTGTGACATCCCTGCCGCCCCCGGCGGAACGACCGGTGAAGCGCATTCTCTTCCTTTCCGCCGGAAGCGCCGCGGCGCCTTTTTGCCTTGCCCTGGCCCGGAGCTGTGAGGGCTTTTTCCCCGGTGTTGAGGGAGTGTCCTGTACGCTCATGACGCCCTCGGGGCTTGGTATTGCCCCCTTCGATGCGGCTCTCGTCCCCGAACACGATCTTTCGGGTGTCCCCACCCGATTCGGTGCACGCGGAAACGCCCCGGAGGGAAAGCACGGCCCCTTTCTTTGCGTCACCCTCGGCGCTCCCAACGCGATCGTCCCGGAAAACCTGGAGACGGCGTCGGAGGAGCTTCTGCGCCGTTTTCCGCCGAGCGTTCCGGAATCGCCACGCTGGGGGATCCTTCTTGGCGGTGACGACGGCAACTACAGGGTGTCCGCCTCATGGGTTCGAGATACCCTGGGCGCTCTTTTCGAACGTGCCCGCCGGGAGAACGCGACGCTGTACGTCACCACCTCCCGCCGCACCTCCCCCGAAGCGGAGAATGCGCTGACCCAGCTTGCGGAAGCATACGCGCCAACGGTCTCCATGCTCCTCCTCGCGTCGAAAGATCCCTGGAACCCCGTTCCGGGCATGCTCGGCGCGGCGCAGCGCGTCTTCTGCACGGAGGATTCGGTCTCCATGGTCTCCGAAGCGGTCACGGCGGGGCATCGGGTCGTTCTTCTCCGGGTGGAGCGACGGAAGAGCCTCGTCGCCTTTCTGAACGGACTCCGAAATCTCCTGGCCCGGGCCGGTTGGGGCGTCTCTTTGGCGGGGCCAGCCCGATTCGATGCGTTGTTTCGGCGCATGGAGGAAGCAAAGCTGCTCATGGTCTTTCCCTCCGCGACGGATGCCCGGGAGGCTTTTTGGCGGGCAGACACTTCCGAAGGCCGGCTTCGAACGACTTTTTGCCCGGAGTGCAAGGAGTTCACCTCGAAGGAAGAACGAAGCGGGGACTTCAACGAGGCCCGTCGTGCGGCGGAGCTTCTGCTCGCGTACCTCGCGGGAAAGGAAGAAAAACGACGGCTCCTGAGCTGCGATGCCTCCAGGGGTGTGCACACTGCGTTTTCGTCCGCGTTTCGGAGGAGGTCCGATCTTTGAGAAAACCGGGTTCGAAAACGCTCTTCAGGAGAGGAGGGAAGCCCTCATGCGCATTCTTTTCTGTTCCGACGCGTTGATCGTCGATGGAGTCACCTCTTTTGTGCTCCATCTGGCGGTGACGCTCCGAAAAGGTGGGCACCGGGTCGCGGTGCTGGGCCGCTGGGCCGGAAAGGGCTTTCAATCGCGGCTTCGGGAGCACGGTGTGGAGATTATCCAGTGTCTTTCTCCGACGGTGGGCAACGCATGGTTCGACCGAAAGGCCGCGGCGTTTGCCCCTGAGGTGATCGTCACCGACTCGCGGAGATCCTTTCCGTTGGCGGTGCGGCTCAAGCGTGTCACGGGCGCCAAGGTCTTCACGTTTTTTCTCGACCATCTGGAGAAAACGGACAGGAAAGGGCGGGATGTCCCTTCGCTCATTGCGGGAAGCGATGCCTGGCTCTCGGCGGAGCCTCCCATTCTGGAGCGCCTTGAGGAAATTCCTACCCCCTTTCCCAAGTTTCTGCTCCGGCGGCCTCTTGTCCATATGGTGACGCCGACTCCGCTTCGAGCGAGGGAACCGTTCCGGGTTCTCTGCTTCGGTCGGTTGAGCGGCTATAAATCCGCGGGGCCTTGGGCGCTCATGAATGACGCGCTGGCGTTGAAAAAAGAGATTCCCTCGCTGCAACTCGTTTTTGTCGGCGGAGGATGGAGGAGTGCGCTCTTCCGTTTCGCCGCCTTCCGAGCGAACCTGGATGCGGGCGAACGCTTTATTCGTGTGGCGGGAACGCAGACGGATCCGAATCCCTGGTTCGAAGAGGCCACACTTGTCTGTGCCGGATCGACTTCCGCAGTGGAAGCCGCGTTGGCCTTCCGCCCGGTGGTCGTCTTCACGGGATTCTGGATCGGCCTGTTGACGCCGGAAAAGCTCGATGCCGCGTTCGCCTCCTATTTCGGTGAACGGAGTGGAACCATTTCAGTGCGGCAACATCCCGAGCTGCTTTCGGCGGAGATCCGAAAAGTTTACGGGGAGTGGGAACAGGGAAGAATGGAAGAGATGGTGCGAATCGTGCGACAGCAGGTCATGCCCTCTTTCGACGATGCCTCGACTGTTGAGGAATTCGAGAGAATCTGTCGGATCGTGACGGACGGAGCGGGAGCTTCGGGGAGCATGGCGTCGTGAACGTGGCCTTGCTTCTTCCGGAATTCGAGGAGGGGGGCGTGGAGCGTCACGTCCTTTGGCTCGCTCAGGGATTGTCCGGGCGCGGTCTCGGCGTGACCGTGATCTCCCGGGGGGGCAAGCTGGTGGGGGAACTCCCCGAAAAGGTGCCTCATGTCGGTCTGCCCGTACACGCGAAGAACCCCGTCACAGCCGTTACGGCAGCGCTGCGGATCGCCCGTATGGCCCGAAGGGGAGAGTGCCATCTTCTTCACGCCCATTCCCGCGTGCCCGCCTTCGTCGCCTGGTGGGCATCGGCCTTTTCCGGAATTCCCTGGATCATGACCTGCCACGCCCGGTATTCGAAAAATGCAGGACTTCTTCCACTCCGTCGGGCGGATGGCGCAATTTGTGTGAGCGAGACCGTTCGGAACCATCTCCAGGAATTTCTGCCGGAAAGAACGACCGTCATTCCGGGAGGCATTCCCCTGTCCCGCGGAGAAGGGCCTTTCTCCGGGGAGGTCGATGCGGAAGGACCGAATCCGGGTCGTCGCGGAGATGTTCCACGCAGGTGCCGCCTGCTTTTCGTTGGACGCCTGACCCGGGTCAAGGGAATCGCCTTTCTTCTGGATCTCCTTGCACGAGACGATCTCTCCGGAAGAGCCTGGTCGTTGGACATCGTCGGGGATGGTCCTCTCCGGAACGAGTTGTTCCGCCTCGTTTCCGAAAAGGGGATGGCGAATCGGGTGACCTTTCACGGCTTTCGGGAGGATGTGGAAAGCTTCCTCGTCCGGTGCGACTGCCTGCTGTTTCCTTCCCTGGACGAGGGCATGGGACTCGTCCTCGCCCAAGCGTTGGCTGCCGGAATTCCCGTCCTGGCATCGGACCTCCCTGCCGTGAGGGAGCTCGTCGCCGACGTGGATTTTCTTGTCCCGGCGGGAGATGCCGATGCGTGGAGTTCCCGTCTGCGCACGGGACTTGACGGAGGAGTTTTTCCCGTCCTGGCTGCACGAAGAACGTTTTCTCTGGACGAGATGTGCGACCGCACGGTGACCTTTTATGACACGGTTCTCTCGCCTGGGGCGAAAAAAGGAATCCGCACGGAATAAAACGGAACTTGGATTGTCGAGTCAAACGCAACGGAGGTGGAGCCAGCTCCCGATAGACCTCCGCCGGAGTGCGCCATCCGAGGCACTTTCGTGGCCTGTTGTTGAGGAGCGATATGGCGGTACACATGACCTTCGGGAATGGGAGCGGAACAGCTCCGGTTCGCGTACCGGTTTTTGTCGCGGAAAGGGATGGAAGCATGGATGTCAAGGTGAGCACGGTCAGTCCCCGCTGGGACCACACGTGGCAGTTTCCCGGCAGGAGCGGTCGGTGGGGAGATGTGCGCTTCTTCATCGACGACGATCGCTCCGTTTGCGATGCCTGGGTCGTCTACGAAGATCTTGCGGAGATACAGACAGCTCTCTGCCCTCCGGATCGGATTCTCCTGGTCACGGGAGAGCCTCCTTCCGTCCGGTCCTATCCGGCGGCGTTTCTGCGGCAGTTCTCCAGGATTGTGACATGCCATGAGCATCTGCCTCACCGGGAGGTGGTCCTGGCCCAGCAGGGACTTCCCTGGCATATCGGACGCGTCGCGGGCGAAGTGGATTCGTTCTGCGAAGGATACGACTCCCTGGCGGCCGCGTCTCCGAGAAAGGAGCGGCTTATTTCCATCATCAGCTCCGACAAGCAGTCCACGGAGGGGCATCGGAGACGATGGCGTTTCGTCCAGGCTTTCATGAAGAAATTCGGAGACGTGGCGGATGTCTTTGGGAGGGGATTTGCCCCCGTGGCCTGCAAAAAAGACGCTCTTTTCCCCTACAAATACCACATCGCCATCGAAAATAGCCGGACGCCCCACTACTGGACGGAAAAACTCGCCGACGCCTATTTGGCTGAGGCGTTCCCCATCTACGACGGCTGCCCCAACATCGGCGACTACTTTCCGCCGGAAAGTTTTTGCGCCATCGACGTGGAGGATATTCCGGGTTCCTGCGCTGTGATCGAGCGCCTTCTCGCGGAGGACCCCTACGAAAAACGGCGGGAAGTGGTGCGACACTGCAAGGAGCTTGTCCTGAACAGGTATAACCTTTTTCCCACGCTGGTGGAACATCTTCGCCCCTGGTCCGGACCGGAAACGGTCGAATCCCGGCCTGTGACGCTCCGTCCCCAGCGTGAGTTCAAGATCAAAGGGAGGGCGCTGCGTGTGTTGCGAAGCCTCTTTGCCCGATGACGGTTGCTTTGGAAAGGCAGGAGAGATGAAAACGCCAGACAGGGTGGACGGAAGCGATATCACGGTCTGCGTGTTGTCCTATAATCGAAGTGCCTTTCTTGAAGAGGCGCTTGCCTCTCTGTGTGCTCAGACCTGCGTTCCCGGAGAGATCGTCGTCTTGGACAACGGGAGTGCTCCGGATGTCCGGGAGCGAGTCGAGCCCTTTCTCCGGAAGGGGGTTCGGTGGGAGGGGGTGGACATGCCGCAGACGCCTCTGTGGAACTTTCGCAGGGCTTTTGCCCGGACGGAGCGACCGTTTCTCTATGTCATGCACGACGACGACCGTCTGCTCCCCATGTTCCTCGAGCGACAGCGGGCGTTTCTTCTCGCCCACCCCGAGGTCATCGCCGTGGCGTGTAATGCCCACGAGATCGACGATGCGGGGGTACGAACGGGAAAAACGCTGCATAACCCGGGGCGGCGACGGGAGGTGGAACTCTTTCCCTCCCGGAGTCGGATGGTCGAGTTGTACACGCGCACATATCTTGCGTTTCCGTCCGTTCTCTACCGGACGCCCTTTCCCGCGAAGGTGCCGATGCAGGAGGAATACGGGCAGGTGGCGGACGTGGTGTTTCTTTGCGAGCTTGCCCGCTTCGGTGTGTTGGCGTATGTGAATGAGGTCTTGTGGGAATATCGTGTCCACCATGGACAGGATTCGAGCCGGTTCAAGCAGGAGTTCCTACAACGTCTGGACGGCTATTTCCGAGCCGTGGGTGAGGAAGATCCGACGATCCGCCAGCAGGTTCGGGCTTACCTTCTGCGTCGCATGCTGTCGCGAAAATGGAAATCTTTGCGGAATGCTCTGGGTGCGCTTTTTTCGGATGTGAACAGGAAATGACCGGGAACCTCGTTTCCGTAAACGGACGAATCCGAGGCGAAGAGCGAAACTGTGGAAGGTGAGGATACGGATGAAGGTCGTCATTCTCGCGGGTGGTTTCGGCACTCGCATCAGTGAAGAATCCCATCTCCGCCCGAAACCGATGATCGAGATAGGAGAACATCCCATCCTGTGGCATATCATGAAAATCTATTCGTGGTACGGTTTTTCCGATTTCGTGATCTGTCTCGGGTACAAGGGAGAGATGATCAAAGAATACTTTGCGCATTATCTGCTGCGCACATCCGACGTGACCTTTGATTTTTCCGTGGGTGACCAGCCTGTGATTCATTCCCACAGCGCGGAACCCTGGAAGGTGACTCTCGTCAACACAGGGTTGTCCACGATGACCGGGGGGCGCGTGAAAAGGGTCGCTCCATATCTGGAGGGCAAGCCCTTCATGCTTACCTATGGAGACGGGGTGGCCGATGTGGATGTGAAAACCCTCCTGGAGTTTCATCGGTCCCACGGAAGGCGTGCGACGGTGACGGCAGCGCAGCCGAGGGGGAAGTTCGGGGCACTCGATATGGAGGCCTCGGGAAAAGTGCTCTCCTTTTCGGAAAAACCCCGGGGGGATGGTGGTTGGGTGAACGGCGGCTTCTTCGTTCTCGAACCGGAGGTTCTCGAGTACATCGAGGATGACACGACCGTGTTCGAGCGTGCTCCTCTCGAACGGCTGGCCCAGGAAAAGCAGCTTGTCGCCTTTCGTCATGAAGGTTTTTGGCAGCCCATGGATGTGCTCCGGGACAAGAAGTATCTGGAGGAACTCTGGCGAAACGGGCAGGCGCCGTGGAAGGTGTGGAAATGACCATGAAAAAGGCGCACGGTGAATTGGGCGAAAAGTTCTGGAGCGGGCGAAGGGTTTTTCTCACGGGGCATACTGGGTTCAAGGGAGCCTGGCTCTCGAGATGGCTTGCGCTGCTCGGCGCGGAAGTGACGGGATATGCCCTGGCTCCGGAGACGGCTCCGAATCTTCATGAGTTGTGCCGCAACGGAGAGAAAATGCATTCCATCACGGGAGACGTGCGCGACGCATCCTTTCTTGCGGAGGCGCTGGGTGAGGCAGATCCCGATGTGGTGATTCATTTCGCCGCACAATCCCTGGTCCTTCGCGGCATGGAAGAACCTGTCGAAACCTTCGCCGTGAATGTCCTCGGGACGGTTTCCCTTTTGGAGGGACTTCGTCGCCTGGTTTTTGCGAGACCCGGAAAACGCAGGGCTCTTCTCGTGATCACGTCGGACAAGTGCTACGAAAATCATGAATGGCCCTGGCCCTATCGGGAGAACGATCCCCTGGGAGGCAAGGACCCCTACTCGGCGAGCAAAGCCTGCACCGAGCACGTCGCAGCGAGCTACCGCGCCACCTATTTCCCTCCGGAACAGTACGGCGAACATGGAATGGCCATCGCGACGGCCAGGGCTGGAAATGTCATCGGCGGAGGCGATTGGGCGAGGGACCGTCTTGTCCCCGACTGCATGCGTGCTTTCCTGGAAGCCCGTCCCGTTCGGCTTCGAAACCCCGGGGGCATTCGCCCCTGGCAGCACGTCCTCGAGCCCCTCTCGGGATATCTCGTTCTGGCGGAACGTCTTTGCTCGGAAGGCCCTCTCTTTGGAGACGCGTGGAATTTCGGTCCCTTCTCGGAGGAATGCCGCACCACGGCGAGCGTGGTGCGATACCTCTGTGGCGTCTGGGGGGATGGCGTTTCTTACGAGGTGCCCTCCGAAGCCATGTCGCAAAGCGGTCCGGCACGGAATCTTTTCCATGGACACGAGGCGGTCTCCCTTCGGCTGGACAGCTCCAAAGCCATGGAGCGCCTGGGATGGCGTCCTGTATGGAGAACAGAAGAAGCCCTTTCCCGTGTCGTGGCCTGGACGAAGGGCTATCGGGACGGAAGAGACCCGGGAGAACTCTGCGACGAAGAGATCACCTCCTATGCCGCGGCGGTACGTCTTGTCCGGAGGCGAGCATGAAGAGCGACGAAGCGAGGCTTCGGGAAAACGTGCTGCACGCCGTCCGGGAATACCACGATGCGGTTCATGCCGTGAAAAAGGAAGATCCTGAAGGTCGCATTCCTTATGCCGGAAGAGTGTACGACGCGGAGGAGATGGTCCGGCTCGTCGATGCGGCCCTCGATTTCTGGTTGACCGCCGGTCGTTACGCCGCATCCTTCGAGGAACGCCTCGCCTCGTTTCTCGGCGTGAAGGCGAGTTTGCTCGTGAACTCAGGATCCTCCGCGAATCTTCTCGCCTTCATGTGCCTCACGTCTCCTTTGCTCGGAGAACGACGGATTTGCCCCGGGGATGAAGTCATCACGCTCGCTGCGGCGTTTCCCACGACCGTGGCACCCATCGTCCAGTACGGAGCGGTTCCCGTTTTCGTGGACGTCTCTCTTCCCACCTACAATCTGGATTGCTCTTGGCTGGAGCAGGCCTTGTCCTCCCGAACGAAGGCAGTCATGGTCGCCCATACGCTGGGGAACCCCTTCGATGTGGCTCAGGTCATCGCGTTCTGCAGGCAACACGAACTTTGGCTCATCGAGGACAACTGCGACGCCCTGGGATCCTGCTACGTTGCGGGCGGCGTTCCCCGGTTGACGGGATCGTTCGGGCATGTGGCGACCTGCAGTTTTTATCCGCCTCACCATATCACGATGGGTGAGGGGGGAGCGGTCTGCACGGATGACCCGTTGTTGCGGAAGATCCTCGCCTCCCTGCGGGATTGGGGCAGGGATTGTACCTGTCGTCCCGGAGAGGACGGGCGTTGTGGACGGCGTTTTTCGGAGAAATGGGGCGATCTTCCCCTTGGGTACGATCATAAGTACGTCTACTCCCATTTCGGTTACAACATGAAGGTGACGGAACTTCAGGCCGCCGTGGGCTGTGCCCAACTGGACAAACTTCCCCGTTTCATCGAGGCCCGAAAGGCGAATTTCGCGGTGCTTCGGAATGCCCTTGCGGATCTGGAGGACATTTTCATTCTCCCCGAGGCGACGTCGGGGACCGATCCGAGCTGGTTCGGCTTCCTGCTCACGGTGCGTCCCCAATCGGGGGTTTCCAGAGAACACCTCGTCACGTTCCTGGAACAGAAAGGCATCCAGACCCGGATGCTCTTTGCGGGAAACCTGCTTCGTCACCCCTGTTTCGACGAAATGCGGCGGAAAAGTGAAGGATTCCGTGTCGTCGGTTCCCTCGAGAACACCGATCTGATTGCGGAAAACACCTTTTGGATCGGTGTCTATCCCGGAATGACCGATGCCATGCTGTACCGGATGGTTCGGGAAATACGGCGCGCCCTCCGGCCATGAGAATTCTTGTCACGGGGGCCGCCGGCTTCGTGGGAAGCAGTCTCGTCCGAAGGCTCCTCTCTCGGGAACATGAGGTTCACGTCGTTCTGCGTCGGAGTTCTTCGCGGCTCCGTCTCGTCGAGTGTCTGCCCCGGCTTGGTGTTCACGAAGCGGATCTGACGGATGAAACGGCGGTGACCCGTGTGGTGTGCACCGTGCGTCCCGAGGCGGTCTTCCATCTTGCCACCTACGGAGGAAGGCGAAGTGAGAGCGATGTCACCCGTATCCTCGTCTCGAACGTGCTCGGATGTGCCACGCTGCTTACAGCCTGTCTCCGCATGGGTGTGGCGTTGTTCGTCAACACGGGCAGTTCGTCGGAGTATGGACGAATGAGCCGTGCCGCCTGTGAGGAGGACCCGCTCTGGCCTTTGAGCGAATACGGTGTGGCCAAGGCTTCCGCAACGCTTTTGTGCCGGGCGGCGGCGTTGCGGGAGGGTGCGCCCGTGGTGACGGCGAGGCTTTTTTCTCCCTACGGGCCGTGGGATGATCCTTCCCGTTTCGTTCCCTACGTGATCGGTGCGTACCTTCAAGGCAGGAGACCTCTGTTGGGGAATCCGACCTGTGTCCGGGACTACGTGTTCATCGAGGATGTCCTCGACTGTTACGAACTCATCCTGGAAAAGGGAGGCGCCCTGAGAGGGGAGATCGTCAACGTCGGCAGCGGCAGACAGGTTTCTCTCGGGGAGGTTGCGGCCTGTATCGCCGCGGAAATCGGAAGCGCCCTCGAGCCGCAGTGGGGTGTGCACACCCCGTCATCTCTGGAGCCCCCTTGCTGGCAGGCGGATCTTTCCAACGTGCGGAAGGTGTTGGGGTGGGTGCCGAAACACGCTCTTGCCCAGGGCATCGCGAAGACGGTCGCCTGGATGCGGCAGCGCCCCGCAGAGGAAGAGATTTCCGCCGTTGGGTTGTCACCGGAAAAAAGGAGGTGCCCGGAATGAAGGTTGCGGAGTACATCGCGGAGTTTCTTGTCGCCCAGGGAGTCGGACATGTCTTCGAGTTCGTGGGGGGTGCCATCACGCATCTCCTCGACGCATTGTATGGTCGGGAGGATGTCCGTTGTGTCTCCGTTCATCACGAACAGGCCGGAGGCTTTGCCGCCGAGGCGTATGCCAGGATAAACGGTCACCTGGGCGTCGCCATGGCGACGAGCGGCCCCGGAGCACTGAATCTGCTCACGCCTATAGGGAGCTGTTTCTTCGATTCTGTCCCCTGCCTTTTTCTCACCGGTCAGGTGAATACCTACGAATACAAGTTCGACAGCCCCGTGCGCCAAATCGGTTTTCAGGAGACGGACATCGTCTCCGTCGCCAGGCCGCTCACAAAATATGCGAAACTCGTCACCGATCCCGCGACCATTCGGTACGAACTGGAAAAAGCTGTGGCCATCGCACGGTCGGGGCGCCCCGGTCCGGTGCTTCTCGACCTTCCGATGAACGTCCAGCGGAGCCTCGTGAATCCCCAGGATCTTCCAAGGTATACGAATGGGGGAGCATCTTCCAGGGAGGGGTCGGCGATTCCTCGGTGCCGCGCCGAGGAGATGGAGGAAGCGTTCGCTTTTCTCGCCGCGGCACGGCGCCCCCTGTTTCTTGTGGGAGGCGGTGTTCGTTCCGGGGGTGCCTGCGAAGAACTCGAGACATTGGTGAACCACACACGTGTTCCCGTGGTGACGAGTCTTCTCGGAAGAGACGCCTTCCCCTCGAACCACGAGGCGTTCTTCGGCATGATCGGTGTCTACGGCAACCGTTACGCCAATCTCGCCGCGGCGAACTGTGACACCCTCTTCGTCCTCGGATCCCGCCTGGACACCAGGCAGACGGGGACACTTCCCGAGACATTCGCCCGTGGTGCGCGTATCGTTCACGTGGACATCGATCCGGCTGAGCTGGCGCACGCGAGAGAAAGGGTTTTTCGGGGAAGGGAGGACAAGGCCCTTTCCCTTCACTGCCATGTTCGCCACTTCTTACGGCTCTTTCTCGAACACCTCCGGAATGCGGAGGCGGGGGGCACTCTGAAAGACTTTGCTTCCGAACGGACCGATTGGCTGAAGACGTTGCAAGGGTACAGAGCGCTGTTTCCCTCCGGCCATATGCCGGAGACATTCGCCGGCGGAGGACAGCGCCGCCCTGACGACGAGGAAGGGGGGGGACCCCTTTTCTCCCTTCCGTTCGCGGATTTCTTCGTGGAGCGTCTTTCCGGGCATTGTCCGGATGACGCCGTCGTCTGCGTGGATGTGGGGCAACATCAGATGTGGGCAGGACAGTCCTTTTCCATTCGCAGGGGGCAGCGCCTGCTTTTTTCCGGAGGCATGGGGGCGATGGGATTCGCGCTTCCCGCCGGAATCGGAGCCGCCTTTGCCGCGAAGACATCCCGGGTCATCGTTCTTGTCGGGGACGGAGGACTCCAGGTAAACATCCAGGAGCTGGATATTCTGGCATATCATCGTTTACCCGTAACCGTGGTGGTGCTGGACAACGGATGTCTCGGAATGGTGCGCCAGTTCCAGGATCTTTATTTCGGAGGGCGAAGGCAATCCACCGTGATCGGCTACAGTCGGCCCGATTTTGTGCGGATCGCCGAGGCCTATGGAATACCGGCCTGGCGTGTGCGCGCGAGAGAGGAAACGGAAGAGGGCCTTCGCCGGGCCATGTCCGTTCGGGGGCCGTCACTGCTTCATGTGGAACTTCCTCTGGAGACGGTGGTGCAGCCGAAGCTTGTGGTGAACCACCCGGTGGAGGACATGTCTCCCTCGCTGGATCCCGCCTTTCTTCGGTCCCTGTTGTTGGTGGAGCCCCTGGAGGACGGCGAGCGATCCTGAGTTTTCTCCGAAGCTCAGCCTGGTGCCGGCACAGGGAAAACGTTCCGAAAAGGTGTGCGGCACAAAAGGTGAAGAAGCGTCTTTGAACCGCTTCATGTCGAACGCAGGTGTTGCTCTCGGGAGAGTCCCTGTTGGTCGGGGCGGTCTCCCGGGGAGGCAGATGAACGTCTCTTTATTCATTTATTTATTCATTCGGAAAGAACCCACCGAAGGAGGTCGAGCGCGGTGTCGCGAGCGTTGATCACGGGCATCACCGGTCAGGACGGATCCTATCTGGCCGAACTGCTTTTGCACCGGGGATACGAAGTGCACGGTCTGATTCGGCGGGCCAGCACGTTCAACACCCAGCGATTGGAGCATATCTACCAGGACCCCCACGTGGAGGATACCAGGCTTTTTCTGCATTATGGCGACCTCGCCGACGCGGGGCGGCTCACGAATCTCGTTTACGAGATTCAACCGGACGAAATCTACAATCTCGGCGCCCAGAGTCACGTGCGGGTCAGTTTCGACATGCCCGAATACACCGGGGACGTGACCGGCCTCGGCGTGGCCCGTCTTTTGGAGGCGGTGCGGCGCAGCGGAATCAAGACCCGTTACTATCAGGCGTCGAGCTCCGAGCTTTTCGGCGCGGCCCCGCCTCCCCAGAGCGAGTCCACCCCGTTCATGCCCCAGAGCCCCTATGCCGCGGCCAAGCTCTATGCCTACTGGATGACCACCAATTACAGAAACGCCTATAACCTCTTCGCCGTGAACGGAATTCTCTTCAACCACGAGTCACCCCGGCGGGGAGAGACCTTCGTGACCCGCAAGATCACCCGTGCGGTGGCACGCATCCGGAAAGGGCTCCAGAAAAAACTCTATCTGGGCAATCTCGAGGCTCGCCGCGACTGGGGCTTCGCCCCGGAATACGTGGAGTGCATGACCCTTCTGTTGCAGCACGACACTCCCGAGGACGTGGTCATCGGGACCGGGGAGAGCCGTTCCGTGCGGGAATTCGTGGAAGAGTCCTTCAGTTACGCCGGGCTCGACTGGCGGGAGCACGTGGAGATCGACCCCCGTTACTTCCGTCCCACCGAAGTGGACCACCTCCTTGCCGACGCCTCGAAGGCACGAAGGCTTCTCGGCTGGGAGCCCCGGGTGACTTTCCGGGAACTGGTGCGGATCATGGTGGACTGCGATCTGGCAGCCCTGGGAGAGACGCCTCCGGGAGCGGGCGTGCACGCGCTTCGGAAGAAAGGATTCGGCTGGACGGCGAACCGGATCACACCGGGCTAGGGCGCCCCGGTGTCCGGCACTGCGCAGCGCGAAAAGGGGACGGAATAAACACAGCATGAACGTGGTGGTGACATGGTGGTGACATGAAGGAGAGGACCGAAATGCCTTATCCACGGAGCGGACGCCTCGAAGGAAAGATCTATATCGCGGGGCATCGCGGCCTTGTGGGGAGCGCGCTGATGCGCTGTCTTGCCGCGAAAGGATACGAGAAGATCCTCGCCCGTTCGAGCCGGGAGTTGGATTTGCGCAGCGAGGAGGCGACATTCCGTTTCTTCCGCCGGGAACGGCCTGACTACGTCTTCCTCGCCGCCGCCAAGGTGGGGGGGATCGGGGCGAACAGCGCCTTTCCGGCGGATTTTCTCGCGGACAATTTGCGCATTCAGACCAACGTGCTCCTCGCCGCCCGCGAGACGGGGTGCCGCAAACTGCTCTTTCTGGGAAGTTCCTGCATCTATCCGAGGATGGCCCCCCAGCCGATTCCGGAGGAAGCCCTCCTCACGGGGCCCCTGGAGGAGACGAACGAGCCCTACGCGATCGCCAAGATCGCCGGCATCGTTCTCGCCCGCTCGCTCCGGAGACAGTACGGCATGAACTGTATCGCCGTCATGCCCACCAACCTCTACGGCCCGGAGGACAATTTCGATTTCGAGACCTCCCATGTCCTTCCGGCGCTGCTGCGACGATTCGTCGAGGCGAAGGAGCGTGGCATGCCCTCGGTGACGCTCTGGGGAACGGGAACGGCGCGGCGGGAGTTCCTCCACGTGGACGATCTCGCCGAAGCGTGCTGTTTTCTCATGGAAAACTACAATAGGGAAGATCTCGTGAACATCGGCACGGGAGAGGATCTTTCCATTCGGGAACTCGCGGAGCTGATCCGACGCATCGTGGGGTACGCAGGCGAGATCCGGTGGGATGCCTCGCGCCCGGACGGAACGCCCCGAAAGCTCCTCGACGTGTCCCGTATCCGCGCCCTCGGATGGCGCCACCGCATTTCCCTCGAAGAGGGGATCCGCACCACCTTGGCGTGGTATCTCGCGTCCAGGAACTCCGCCCAGGCCGGTGAACGGTGATGCGGGAATCGACGAACCCGAACCTTCTGGGTATCTTTGAGGCGAGCGTGCGGACATGACCGGAGGCGAGACGGTCCTTCTCACGGCATGCATCGCTCCCGGATCGGAGGTACCCTACCTCGCCCTTCGCGACGTCGGAGAGCGCCTGGCGGATTATATGGAATCTCTCGTGCGTTGGCTTCGAACTCCTGCCGTTTCAGCAGTGGTCTTCTGCGACAACAGCGGATATTCTTTTGAAAGCGAATCCTTCGCGGCTCTCGCTCGAGCGCTGGGAAAAGAGCTGGAGGTGTTATGCTTTTCTGGAAACGACGGCGCGGAGCGCTACGGCAAAGGATACGGCGAGGGACGTCTCTGTGATTACGCCTTCTCGAAAAGCCATTTGTTGCGGCAGGCCACCTCGTTTTATAAAGTAACGGGGCGGCTTTACGTGACGAATTTCGATCGTATCGCTCTCCGGCATTCCCGGGATGAAAGCGTCTTCGCCCTCACGAGTTCCCGCGTTTCCTACGCGGTGAAACGTTTTCGAGGGAAACCGGAACCTCGCGGAGTTGACACGCGCCTGTTCAAGATCAGCGCGGACCTGTACCGGCGTCGTCTTTTCGGATGCTACGAAGAAGTGGACGATTGTGCCGGACGAGTTCTGGAGCACGTCGTTCACGATCGTCTCGTCTCGGAGGCGGTAGCACCGTTTCTCGAATGTCCTCGTTATGCCGGACGGTCCGGCACGACGGGAAAGCCCTTCTCCGGAAGATGGGTCGATCATGTGTTACGGGATCTTTGGTTTCGCCTAGGACTTCACGCGGTGCGGAACCCGGAAGGCAGGGAGTGATATGAAGGGACTTGTCCTCGCCGGAGGAAAGGGAACGCGCTTGCGGCCGGTCACCTATTCTCTGGCCAAGCAGCTCGTCCCAGTGGCGAATCGACCTATTCTCCACTACGTGGTGGAGAACCTCATCGCTGCGGGAATCGCGCAAATTGGCGTTGTCATCTCTCCCGAGACGGGAGAGACGATCCGCAAAAGCCTTGAAGAAGGTCACTTTGATGCGGAGTTTACCTTTATCCTTCAGGAAGAGCCCAAAGGGCTTGCCCATGCCGTGAGGACGGCGAGAACGTTTCTTGAGGACGGCCCATTTGTCATGTATCTGGGGGACAATCTCATCGGTTCAGGTATCGGAGATCTTGTGGAACGCTTTCGACAAAGAGAAGACGAAGCGCTCATCCTCCTCAAGGAGGTCGAGAATCCGCGCATGTTCGGGGTGGTTGTCACGGACCGGGAGGGAAATGCCCGGCGTCTCGTGGAAAAGCCTTCCGTTCCTCCCTCGAACCTGGCGCTTGTCGGCGTGTACCTCTTCGGACGGCGGATCTTCGATGCCATAGATTCCCTCGCTCCCTCCGCACGGGGAGAGTACGAGATCACCGACGCCATTCAGACCCTCGTGGATTGGGGGATCCCGGTGCGAACCGCCAGATTGGAGACATGGTGGCTCGACACGGGGAAAAAGGACGATCTCCTCGAGGCAAATCGAATTGTGCTTGACGAATGGACGAGACCGGATGTACGAGGTACCGTTCTGGACAGTTCCATCGTGGGACGGGTGCGGATCGGGGAAGGCGCGCTGGTGGAGCGCAGCGTCGTGCGCGGTCCCGCCGTGATCGGCGAAGGCGCCGTGGTGCGGGATGCGCGGATTGGTCCCTTTACGAGTATCGGCCGGGGGTGTTGCATCGAGGGTTCCACGGTGGACTATTCGGTGATCATGGAAAATGCAAGGATCTGTGGCGTGGAGCGATTGGACGCGTCTCTCGTGGGATGTCGCTCTCGCATTGTGCGGCGCGCACGGCGGGATATGTCCATGAGTCTCTGTGTTGGAGACGACGCGGAAATAGAAGTGTAGACGATGCGGATGCGGACACATTGTGGTCGTGAAGGAGGAATCGTGGCGTGATGAACGTACTTGTCACCGGCGGCGGAGGGTATATCGGTTCCGTTCTGGTGCGCCGGTTGGTTCGCGAGGGATATGGCGTTCGTGTGCTGGACCGCTTCTTCTTCGGAGAGGACTCTCTACGGGATGTTTCGGGAGACGTGGAGATCGTCCGGGGAGACGTTAGGGACGTCACTCCGGAGATCTTTCGGGATATTTCCGCCGTTTTCGATCTCGCGGCTCTCTCCAACGACCCCTCGGGAGAACTTGATCCGGCGAAGACCCTGGACATCAACTACCTTGGGAGAGCCAGAATCGCTCGCCTCGCCCGGCATGCGGGCGTTGCCCGTTATGTTCTCGCAAGCTCCTGCAGTATCTACGGCTTTCAGACAGGACTTCTCACGGAGGAGTCGCCCGTTAACCCACTCACCACCTATGCCGAGGCGAATCACCTGGCTGAACAGGCGGTATTGCCCCTTTCATGCGACTCCTTCTGTGTGACTGCCCTGAGGCAGGCCACGGTGTACGGGTTGTCCCCCCGCATGCGATTCGACCTGGCGGTGAACGGCATGACCCTTGGACTTTGGAGAAACGGCAAGATCAACGTCCTTCGGGACGGAAGCCAATGGCGTCCCTTCGTGCATGTGGAGGATGCGGCCCGGGCGTTTCTTCTCGTGCTGAAATCCTCAGTGGAGGCTGTGGGCGGTCAGGTTTTCAACGTCGGTTCGGACGAACAGAACATCCGTATTCTGGATCTCGCAAAACAGGTCGCGGCGGCGTGCGGGCGGGAATTTGCGATGGAGTGGTACGGAGATCCGGATCACCGTTCCTACACGGTCTCCTTCGGAAAAATCCGGGAGCATCTCGGCTACGGAGTGGAACATACCTTTGCCGATGGAGCCGGAGAAATCTTCACCGCCCTCGAGGAAGGGGTGCTTGACACGGGAGAGCGAACAAAAACCGTGGTTTGGTACAAAAAGCTTCTCGAGGCCAAATCACTTGTGGACGCCGTGTCCCACCGGGGGGAGATTCTGTGAAAGTCGCCGTGGTCGGGGCATCCGGACAGGTGGGGAGCCTGCTCTGCCGGGTTCTCGACGAAGATTCCGCGTTTTCCTGCGTGCCTCTCAACCATGCCGCCGCGGATGTGACTGATCTGGAGGGATTGCGGCAGCTGTTCCGAGAGCTTCGCCCCTCCGCGGTGTGCAGCACCGCCGCCTTTCATAACGTCGAGGAGTGTGAAAAAGATCCCGACGCGGCCTTTCGGGTCAATGCTCTTGGAGCGAGGAATCTCGCTCTTGCCTGTCGTGATGTAGGGGCTTCACTGCTCTGGTTTTCCACCGATTACGTATTCGGCGGGGACAAGGCGGACCGGACGCGCGGCTACACCGAGTTCGATCCGGTGGGGCCTGGCAATGCATATGCCCGAAGCAAGCTCGCGGGGGAACAGTACATCCGTTCAATTTGGCCGGAGCACTTCATTGTTCGCACAGCCTGGCTTTTCGGCGCGTCGGGCAGCCGCTCGAAGGGCGGCAATTTTGTGACCACCATGCTGCGGCTCGGAAAGGAGCGGCGGCATCTCCGGGTCATCGACGATCAAGTCGGCAGTCCCACGAGCACGAGATTTCTCGCTCTCCAGGTTCTGGCCCTGTTGCGGACGGAGCGATTCGGAACCGTTCATGCCGTGTGTACCGGTTCCGCAAGCTGGTATGACCTTGCCCGGGAAATCTTCCGTCTCGCCCGGATGGACGTGGCCGTGTTTCCCGTGTCGACCGAAGAATACGGCCAGACTGTCCCTCGCCCCCGGTTTTCCGTGCTGGAAAACTATGTGCTCTCTCTGGAGGGAATGAACCGCATGCCTCCCTGGCAAGAAGCCCTTGAGCGGTATGTTCGGGAGGTTCTTGGCTGAGAGCACGCTCTTTCGAAGTCAGGAGTGTGGTGACAATGGGAAAATTCGCGCGAACGGAAACCGGTGTAGAGGGTCTTGTGCTTCTCGAGACAACGCTCTTCGGAGACGAACGGGGTTTCTTCATGGAGACCTACAACGAAAGAGCGTTTGCGGAACTCGGTATTGCCGCGATCTTCGTGCAGGACAATCATTCCCGTTCCGCCCGGGGCGTGTTGCGGGGACTGCATTTTCAAAAGAAACATCCTCAGGGGAAACTGGTGCGGGTTGTTCGGGGAAGTGTCTACGACGTGGCGGTGGATCTTCGCAGGTCCTCCGCGACCTTCGGAAAATGGTTCGGCGCGGTGCTCAGCGAGGAGAACCGCCTGCAACTCTATATTCCCGAGGGATTTGCCCACGGATTTCTGACCCTTGAGGACGGGACGGAGTTCCTGTACAAGTGTACGGATTTCTATCACCCTGAGGACGAGGGTGGAATCTGCTGGAACGATCCGACCCTTGCCATTTCATGGCCCCTTCCGGAAGGCGCGGAGCCGCTTCTTTCTCCGAAGGATCGGACGTGGCCGCTGTTTCAGGAGGCATTCTCCTTTTCGTGACATCCTCGAGAACGCACGTGATCGTTTCGTGAGGATGTTGCGGCTTTCGGCCGTGCGGAGTGCACTTGCGGAAGAAAGAAGAAATTTTTCGAATGAAACGTTTCAGCGAGTACAGTGCTCTGATGGCAATGTGCGACAGGTTGGAAAGGGACGTGTCAAGGGCGATATTCTCAACTGCCTCGTGTGAGAGGGTCTTCCCGTGAGAGCCTCGATGCCGCCGTGGAAGTGGCCGGAACAGGCCTTGGCGGGATTTGTGACCGATGCCGGAGCAAGAGCCCTTGCAGGCACAGCTTGTCGAGAGAGAAATAGGTCTTGAGACCTATTGCGGCTCCGCACTTTCCCGTATATGATTTCTACGGAACAAGGGAAGGATTTCCCAAGGCTCTTTGACAATGCTTCCACTCGCTTGCGGTGACTCCCGATGGCAGGAAAGGAGGTGCGACAACCCCAGCCACTACGGACGAGCAGGCATAGGAAGACGGACCGGAAACGCACGAACTCGAGAGGACCGAGGAGGAAGGAAACGTGGAGACTTCATCCGAACCCCTCCGGGAATGGCGCGGAAGGCCGTACATATACCAAAAAGGGGTTGTTTTACACATGAGAAAGGTTATGGCAGTTCTGGCGGTCGTGGCCCTCGTGGCCTTCGCCGCTCCCGCGCTCGCAGCCAATCCGTTCATGGATGTTCCCATGAACCACTGGGCCTATGACGCGATCGGACAGCTCGCCGCTTCCGGTATCGTCAACGGCTATCCCGACGGCACCTTCAAGGGCAACCAGCCCATGACCCGTTACGAGATGGCCACCCTTGTCGCCAGGGCACTCGCCGTGGTCGACATGAACAAGGCCAGCAAGCAGGACGTGGAGATGCTGAAGAAGCTCGTCGTCGAGTTCAAGGACGAGCTGGATGCTCTCGGCGTGAAGGTCGACCAGATCGACAAGCGGGTCGCCGTTCTCGAGGAGAACATCGGCGGATGGAAAATCTGGGGTCAGTTCCGCTTCGATGCGAAGTTCGCCGGCGAGAGAGACCTCTATGGCGACGAGTACAATCTGCGGGGGAAGAACGAGTTCGATCTCAATCGCTATCGCCTGTGGCTGAGGAAGACCATCGACGAGAACACCAGTCTGACCATTCGGTTGGGTCGCTCCGGCACCACGCTGCAGCCTGGTGTGCGGTGGGAGCGTTTCTATGTGGAAACCATGCTTCCCTGGGATGTGAAGATGACGGTCGGCCAGTGGCTCTATGACTGGGAAGACGAGTCTGGTCTTTACATCGACGAAGATGCGTGGTTCACCGATGCGATTGTGAAGGGTTTCTACTTCACCAAGACTCTCGGCATGGCTGATCTCGCGTTCTTCGTCGGCCATGAAGAGCGGGATGCTACGGTCAATGGAGAGGCTGTCCCCGGTGGTAACGATCGCTTTGTCGGCGGTGTGCGGGCCAACTTCAACTTCAACGAGAATTTCCGTTTTGCCATCAACGGCTTGGCGTTCCTGCTCGACGACGACGATGCCGCAATCGCGACCGATTTCGACAAGAAGGTCTACTGGGCCGACTTCGGCGTCAACTTCACCCCTTCCATCGCCTTCAAGGGTGCATACTTCATAGAAGATCTCGATCGCCCCATGGTTGGCTCGGTGGAGGATTCTCCCAATGCGTGGAAGGCCATCATCGACGTGAAGCAGGAGGCCTTCGGGTTCACCAGCCTGTGGTTGGAATATGCCAAGTTGGGTGAGGGTTTCTGGTTCTACAACAACAACAATGGTTATGACGCGTTTGCATGGGATGCCTTTGGTGCCAGTAACCTTATCAACCGGAATATCAATCAGGACACGACAGTGCTTTTCGCGTCCCTGAGCCAGAAGTGGAACGACAAGTGGACCACGTTCCAGCGGTATTTCGTCGCCGATTTCGACACCGCGGGTCTTGATGACACCACCAACTGGACCTTTGGTGTGAAGTACCAGTACACCCCGGCCATGAGCTTCGAACTCGCGTACGACAACGTTGATTGGGGCGACAACAACGCGGCTGGTTATCGCTCCGGCGACGATCATCTCATTCGTTTGCGTACTCTCGTCAACTTCTAAGCTCGGGTAAGAAGTCTCGTTTTTCAGAAAAAAAGAGAGAGGGGCGACAAGTGCCTCTCTCTCTTTTTTTGTCGTTTGTACACGCGACAGGCTTGTCTCTCCGCGGTAGGTTGGGGAAAAACGGGCACGATCAGAGGAGAGCGTCGCAGTCCATGTCGTCCATATCGATGGAGGTGTCGAAAACCGGCGGTTGAGCGGAGTACGAAAGGATCGAGCGGTTTTGTCTCTCCGGAAAACAAGCTATAATGAAAGCGTGGGTGGTTGTTGTCATACCCCTTGGGCAGAGTTGGCTGCCTGTCATGGTGGAAGAGGAGGCGTGGACGTGGGAGGAACAATGAGGAGAGTGTCTTGTGTGATTGCTTTTTTTGTGCTGGGCTTTGTTCTGCTGGGCACGGAAAAGGCTTCTTGGGCGAAATCCAATCTTGAAACCATAACACAACGGTGGAGTAGGACGCAAACGTTCAAGGACGATTTGGGAGCAACGTTGGATATTACGGTAACCTATTATTCTGCGGAGTATATCGGTGCGGTTGTCCAGCAGGAAGCGGAAAAAAACCTTTGGACCAGCGATGAGATGGAGAACTACAAGTATAATTTGTTGAAAAACTTGCGACTGGACGAAGCGATTCCTATCCAGATCGCATTCAATAACAATGGTCCGACGATGCACATGGCTCCTTTCGACGGAATGGTCACTTTGCGTATTGGCAACAAGGTCTATAAACCCATAGACTATGACAAGAGATTTAATTTTAGACTTCAGGGGAAAATCGATGGTTTGGTTTATTTCCCCAGGTATGATGAAAAAACGGGAAAGCCTCTGCTGGATGGTGTCAATACTGTCCAGCTTGAACTCAGTTCTGGAATAAGTTCGACTACGGAAGGGCGGCGGGTTCAATTTCTTTGGGATGTGGGCCGGGACGATCCGGAAAAGATTTATGGAGGCAAGGCCGCGACCCAGCTCGAGATCGACCGTCTGCTCAAGCGAACCGAACGCCTCACTGCGGAAAAAGTGGACCTGGAGGGCAAGCTCAAGGCCATTTACGAGGAGTTGCTCACGATCCAGAAACGCATTGACGAACTGCAGAAACAGCAATAGGCTTCTCTCCCGGCATTTTCCTCCGAGGCGAGGCGCTTGCCCCGCCGTGGGGAGGGGTGATGTCCTTTCCTCGATGTCACTGAAAAAGGGCCTTGGATCTGCTGTTTTTCTTGAGCACCGCCGTTCCGCCGCCGAAGTTTGTTTTTCGGCGGCGGAACGGCGGTGCTTTTTTTCAGGTTTCCGCTCTGCGGGAGAGTTGTCACCGCAGGACGTGAAGAGAATTCCTCGGCATCCCGCGTTTACAAAACCCGGTTCCCGTGGTATGCATGGAAACAGAGAAGCGCCGTTGGCGATCGTTTCACCGAAGCGCTGACGCATTGACTGAATCCAGAGAAGATTTCCGCGAGGAGAGGATATCCATGAAGCGACTTGCCGTGCTCACAAGTGGTGGCGATTCTCCGGGCATGAACGCCGCGATTCGTGCCGTGACAAGGGCCGCGATCTACCGGAATCTCGATGTCATCGGTGTCCGCCGCGGTTATGAAGGGCTCCTCGACGGCGATGTGATTCCCCTCACCAAGAGTTCCGTCGGTGGGATCATCCATCGGGGGGGGACGATCCTTCGCACGGCGAGATCCGAGCGGTTCAAGCGCCCCGAGGGGGTCAACGAGGGGCTTTCCCGCCTCCGCTCCCTCGATGTGGACGGTCTCGTGGTCATCGGCGGGGACGGATCCTTTCGCGGTGCGCAGGAACTGCACCTGAGGGGGTTTCCTGTGGTGGGCATCCCCGGCACCATCGACAACGATCTCTGGGGGACGGATGCCACCATCGGCTTCGACACGGCGGTGAACACCGCCCTTGACGCGGTGGTGAAGCTGCGGGACACCGCAAGCAGCCACGACCGCCTCTTTGTCGTGGAGGTCATGGGGCGCCATTCCGGGTGGATCGCGCTCTCCGTCGGCGTGGCGAGCGGCGCGGAACACGTGGTGATTCCCGAGGTCTCCTTCGAGTTGGGACGGCTCTGCGACAAGCTCCACTATGCGAAGAAGCGGGGCAAGACGCACTCTCTCATCGTGCTCGCCGAAGGGGTCATGCCGGCCCAGGAGCTGGCGTCGCTGCTTTCCGACACGGCGGGCTACGATGCGCGCATCACCGTGCTGGGGCACATTCAGCGCGGCGGAGGGCCTTCCGCCGCGGACGCGATTCTGGCGTCCCGCCTTGGCGCTTTTGCGGTGGAGAGTCTCTGCGACGGAGAGAAGGGGATTATGGTCGGGTGTGTGAACGGGGCGATGTGCACTGTCCCTCTGGAGAAGACCTGGGCGGAGCGCAAGCCCCTCCCCCCAGAGCTGCTGGAACTCGTGGAAACGCTCAGTATCTAAGGGGGAGTCCCATGACTGACTCCGTTGTTCCTGCAGTGTCGTGCCGGATACCGCAGGAGAAAGACTCCTTTTGTGCCGCGGCGGAAGAGGTGATGCATCTCGTCGCCTCCGGAAGGACCGGGAGGGGCATCTCCGGCCTGGGAAGCGTGTCGGCGTGGCTTTCCGCGGTCGCTCTTCTGGAGA
This sequence comes from Aminiphilus circumscriptus DSM 16581, assembly GCF_000526375.1. Lineage (NCBI taxonomy): Bacteria > Thermotogati > Synergistota > Synergistia > Synergistales > Aminiphilaceae > Aminiphilus > Aminiphilus circumscriptus. The sequence goes on from NZ_JAFY01000007.1 coordinate 205,279, forward strand.
AACCTGAACGGATTGCCGTAGTAACCGGATTTTTCGTTCCGGAAAAGGGGGACTTGGTCTCGGAAGGGGCTGTCGCTTCCATTGGCCCTGGCGGTGCGGCGGAGACGGACGGGCCTCCGGGGGCGGTGATTCTGGGGCGGGCTCTCGCCCGCCTGGGGAAGGATGTTTCCCTCGTGACCGATGCGCTCTGCGCGCCCGCGCTGGAAGCCTGCTCCGCCGCCGTCGGGGGGCCGCCCGTGCGATGTGCCGCCTGCGGCGCAGAGGTGCTGGCGGAGGGGCCCCGGGCGCTCGTGTTTCTCGAACGGCTTGGCCGCTCCGCGGACGGACGGTACCGCAACATGCGGGGAGAGGACATTTCAGTGATCACGCCGCCGCTTGACGATGCCGTGCCTCTCGCTCGGAAAGCGGGGATTCCTGTGCTGGCCATCGGGGACGGGGGCAACGAAGCCGGTATGGGAGCGTTGGGAGAGGAACTTCTCAAGGCGGTTCCCGGCTTTGCCGCCGCTCTGAGCGTCGTCGCCGCCGACGTGGCCCTTCCCGTGGACGTCTCGAACTGGGGAGGCTACGGTCTCGCGGTGCTTCTTTCCCTGCGTTCGGGAAGACGGCTCGGCCACCTTCCCGGGGAGGAGCAGGCCATGCTCCGGGCCCTCGTTGCGGCGGGTGCCGTGGACGGGGTTACCAAGCGGTGCGAACTCTCGGTGGATGGTCTTCCTCTTCTAGAACACTGTCGTCTGGTGTGGCGGCTCGAAAACCTGCGGATCCGAAGAGGGATCGAGAAAGAGCTGCCCGAGGGGAGTGACCTTGAGCGGTGAGGGTATGGATGAAAATCCCGGGACTCCTTTGGAAGCGGTTTTTCGTTTTTCAGCGGACCGCCGGAGTTTTTCCGAGAATGCGGCGTTCGAGAAGCGGCACGAGCACAAGGGCGACGGCAGCGCCCACGCCGGTCTGGAGGAGATCCGTGGCGAACTCCACGGGAATCGCCGCACGCCCGTAGAGCACGCCTGCGGTGAGGCTGTACCCGGAGGTCATGACCGCCGCGCCGGCGGCGAGAGCGATGTGTCTGTTTCGGCGGGCGAGGCGTCCGACGAGATAGCCCTCGGTGCCCTTGATCACCGCAGTGATCGGTGCCCACAGGGGATAGCCCAGGACGAGATCGGCGATGGCGGCGCCGATGCCGCCTGCGGCGGCACCGTATTTGCCGCCCAGGAGGATCGCCACGGTATAGATGACGCCCTCTCCGAGGTTGAAATAGATCCGGAATCCCGGAAGGGGAACGTGGATCATGGTGGCCACCGTTACGGCGGCGGCTAGGACCGCGCCGAGGGCGACGCTCCGTGCGGGATGGTCCTTTCTCTCGTTCATGAAAAATCCTCCTGTGTGTGAAAAAGAGTATTTTCCTGGCGACCACGCATCCATTCTAGAGAGCTTTACGTGAAAAAGGCAGATCCAGAGGATGCGAGCAAACGGGCTGTTCTGGACCTACTCAAGGGGGACCAGCGCAGGACTCCCTGAAATCGCCGCTTGCGGAGGGCGAAAGGAGCGGGTATACTACCTGACGGGGCGCATGCACGTGCAGCGTTCTTTTTGTGTGTTGTACGGCAGTGCGCAAGGCATTTTCCACGCGAGGCGACATCTTCCGGTTCCATCCGAAAAAAGGGACGTCGACGCGCCGACGTTCTTGAGTCCGGATTCGAGACGACGGCTTCGTTTTCTTCGAGGGATCCGCGTCGTTCCTTTCCGTCCGTCCCGTCTTCCCGGCGTCGACGAGAGGTGGCGTCCATGCATTTCCCTTCCTGAAATTTCACGTTCCTGAAGAATGGAGGACTGGTTTATGCGCTTTTTTCTGGATACGGCGAACCTCGATGAGATTCAAAAAGGCGTCGCCTGGGGTGTGGTGAGCGGTGTCACCACGAATCCCACTCTCGTCGCCAGAGAGAAAGGGGTCGTGTTCGCCGATCGAATCCGCGAAATTTGTGCTCTCGTTGAAGGCCCGGTCAGTGCGGAAGTCCTTTCCCTCGATATCGAGGGTATGGTTTCCGAGGCGTTTCCCCTTGCCGCAATCGCTCCGAACGTCGTGGTGAAGATCCCCATGACCCCCGAGGGAATGGGGGCGGTGCACCGGCTGGCGGAAAGGGGAATCGCCACGAATGTGACGCTGGTCTTCTCTCCCCAGCAGGCTCTTCTCGCCGCCGCGGCGGGTGCGACCTACGTGAGCCCCTTTCTGGGAAGGCTCGACGATGTGGGAGAGCACGGCATCGCACTGGTGGAGGAGATCGCCCGCATCTACGATGTCCAGGAAATCGAGACGGAGATCATCGCCGCGAGCATCAGGCATCCACGGCATGTGGCGGATGCGGCGGCGGCGGGAGCGCATATCGCCACCCTGCCTTTCAAGGTGCTCCGGCAGCTTTTCGATCACCCTCTCACCACGTCGGGCATCGAACGTTTCCTCGAGGACTGGAGACGTTCGAACGGGTGCCCTGCATCGGAGAACGGAAGCCTCCATGGCTGACGCACAGAACGCACAACCCCCGAAACAGGACGCGGTGCTTCCGCCTCAGCCCGAGATGGAGGAAAACGGCTCGCTTGAAGCCGCGGAATCCGTCAAAACCGGAACGGCCAAGCCGAAGCATTCGTTCGGTGCCCTTTGCGGTCTCAATGTGACGGAACTCCGAAAAGTCGCCAGAGAAGTGGGTGTCACGGGAGCGTCTGCACTCCGCAAGGACGATCTGGTGGTGGCCATCCTCAAGGAGCAATCCGAGAAGATGGGACACCGTTTCGGGGGCGGAACGCTCGAAGTGCTCGCGGAGGGATACGGGTTTCTTCGTCCGAAGGGGCTTCTCCCGAGCGATCACGACATTTACGTCTCCGCGTCCCAGATCCGCCGGTTCGGGCTCCGTAACGGAGATGTCGTCTGGGGTGTCATTCGGGCTCCCAAGGACCAGGAGCATTATGAGGCGCTTCTCCGGGTCGAGCTGGTGAATTTCTCGGACCCCGAAGCGGCAAGACGGCGCCCTCATTTCGAGCACCTGGTTCCCATCTTTCCGGACAAGCGTCTCCGCCTCGAGACGGAGGCGCGTCAGGTCGCTCCACGCCTGGTTGATCTTTTCTCTCCCATCGGAAAAGGACAACGGGCCCTCCTCGTTTCTCCCCCGAAGGCCGGAAAGACCACGCTTCTCAAGCAGCTTGCCAATGCCATCACCACAAACCACCAGGAAGTCATTCTCATGGTTCTCCTCATCGACGAGCGTCCCGAGGAAGTCACGGACATGGCTCGCTCGGTGGACGGAGAGATCATCGCCTCCACCTTCGACCGACCCGCGGAGGAGCACATGCGGGTGGCCAACCTTGCGTTGGAGAAGGCCAAGAGGCTCGTGGAGGTGGGGAAGGACGTGGTCCTTCTTCTCGACTCCATCACGCGCCTTGCCCGGGCGTCCAATCTGGTGGTTCCGCCTTCGGGACGGACCCTCTCGGGAGGCATGGACCCGGCGGCTCTCTATTTCCCCAAGCGGTTCTTCGGAGCTGCGCGGAACATCGAGGACGGGGGGAGTCTTACCATCATCGGAACGGCCCTCGTGGAGACCGGAAGCCGGATGGACGAAGTGATCTACGAAGAGTTCAAGGGTACCGGCAATATGGAAGTGCACCTCACCAGGAAACTCGCGGAGCAGCGTGTTTTCCCCGCCATCGACATCGCGCGTTCCGGAACGCGGCGGGAGGAACTGCTCCTCGGAGAGGATGAACTGCAGCGGGTGTGGATTTTGCGGCGCCGCGTCGGCAGCGTGGACGAGGCGGAGGCGCTGAGCCTTATCATTGACAAGCTCAAGCAGACATCCACGAACAGGGATTTTCTCAATACGATCAAGGGAGCCTGAGTTCTCGTCCGTGTTTTTTCCGCTCAGGCCATCCACCAAGGGAGGGAATGCCTTGGCAAGGGTGCGAGAACGTATTTTCAAACGCAGAATCCGGGTTGGTCTCTGGGTCCTGGTGTTGTGCATGTTGAGCGGCACGGTGTATCTTTCCGTCGCTGCGGCGGAAAAGGCCGGAGCCAAGGGTATGTCGCCGCTGGCGGCGAAGATGCCCGGAGGCGAGGAATCGGGGCATATTCTCGTGGATGTTTCTGCCTCCGGAGAGGAAGAGTTGGTGAGTTCCGCCGGCCCGACGGCGGATCTGTCTCTTGAGGGAATAGGCCCTCTTCAGGCGGAAAGCCCCTTCACCCTGAAGGAGGAGGTGCTCCTCGAAGAAGTGAAACCCGGATCGGAGTCTCCTCTGTCAGTTGAGTCGGCGACGAAAGACGGAGCGGAGCCGGATCCGGAAGCGCTCTCCGGCGACGAAGAGGTGCGGCTGGAGGAAGAGTCGCCGTCGTGGAATCGCCATGTGGTGGCCGCTGGGGACACGCTTTCGGGGATCTCCGGGAAATACCAGATCGACGCGGCGCTCATCGTCAAGGCCAATGCGCTGAAGCATCCCGATCGCCTCAGTGTCGGGCAGGAACTTCTCGTTCCGAAGAGCCCCGAGGACGTGAACGCCGTTCTCGAGGAGTTGGAGCGTCGAAAGCTGGAAGCGGAAGAGAAGCGGCGCCAGGCGGAGCCTGTGGCGTTTACGGACTATGCGGTGAAACAGGGTGACAGCCTCTGGTCCATCGCGAGCGCCTTCGGTCTGGACATCAACACTCTTTTCGGCTGTAATGACCTGAAGGACCCGGATGTACTCAAACCGGGAACGTCCATGCGCATTCCCAATCAGGACGGCGTGCTCTACAAGATCAAGAAGGGCGATTCCCTGAAAAAGATCGCCGAACGGTACGGTGTGCACCCCGAGGCGGTTCTTGCCGCCAACGGCCTGGGGAAGGATGCGGCGCTTCAGGAAGGACAGAGCGTCTTTCTTCCCGGGGCGAAGCCCATTACCGTGGTCCGCGAGGGCGGCAGTGGTGCCTCTATCGCCGGATCGGGCGGGCGCGTTACCGCGAGGGGATTTGCCTGGCCTGTTCGTGGTCGGGTGAGCAGCCCCTTCGGCTGGCGGAGAGACCCTTTCACGAAACGCCGGGACTTCCACACGGGGATCGATGTTCGCGCTCCCCGGGGACAGACCATCGTGGCATCCAAGAACGGCACTGTGGTTTTTGCCGGCTGGATGGGAGGATACGGAAGGGTCGTCGTTTTGAACCACGGTGGAGGGTACACGACCATTTACGCGCACTGCAACAGTCTTCTGGTGAAGAAGGGGCAGTCCGTCTCCCAGGGGAAGGCCATCGCCCGGGTCGGCGCGAGCGGAAGAGCGACGGGGACGCATCTCCACTTCGAGGTGCGGGTGAACAATTCGCCGATCAATCCCATGCGGGTCTTGCGCTGAGAGCACTGCGCCGGAGGATCTTCCGGGCCAGGAGGGCGCGTCTCTCCTGGCCCGCCGTTTTGTTGAGGGAGGACGATGAGCGTGGACAGTCCTCGGTGGAGCAGTCTCAGGTTGCATGATCGATGGAGCACGATGCTGCTCCGGTTCGGTTTTGAAAAGGGTGTCTCGGCCTGTCTCGGTGCGCTTGGTCTCGCGGGAAGACAGGTCCGTGCCCTGGTCGTCGCCGCTCCGGACGAGATCCACTCCGAGTGGCGGATCGTCGCATCCCGTTCCGTTCCGGATCCCGAGGATGTGCTGGAGCGGATTCGTCCGTTTCTCGAACGTCTCGTCTCGGCCAAGTATCCCTATAAACTCGCCCTGAAGGATGCACCGTCGCTTCTCGTCCCCATCCGGGACGGGGAGCGATTTTTCGGTGTGCTCGCTCTTTGGACGTTCTGGGGAAGAAAACTCTCCTCGGTGGATCATCCCTACCTTGCCGATCTCGCTTCCCTGCTGGGAAAAGCCTGGGGGCGGGAGCATCACATCGGCATTGTGGAGAGCGCGCTGCGACTTTCCGGAACGGGAAACTTTCTGGGACAGATGCTCGAACGGGACGATGGCGATCCGCTCAGATTCACCGGCGAGGCGTTGCTGCAGCTACGACGGATTGTTCCCTTCTCCGTTTCTTCAGTGTGGGGCATGGATTGGGAAAAATTTCAGGTGAAGCTTCTTCTGGCGGAGGAGGGCGTTCCCTTCGACCTGTACGAGGAAGAGTCCTTTCTTCTCGGCAGGGGGCTCCGTGCCCTCGCCATGGAGCAGGACCGGGTGATTGTCTTCAGTGACCTCAAGGGGAACCGTTTCCGAGGGTATGCGGCCGTTCCGGCCCGAGGCGGAGACGATGCCTTTCGTCTGGTCGGAACGTTCGGTGCTGCGGAGGCGCATGTCTTTACCGGAAGACGGGTGGACTACCTGCGTACCTTCATGAACCGGCTGGCGGGGACGTGGTCCCTTTGGAGCCGAATGCAGCGGTGGAAACAGGAAGCGCTCTTCGACGAGATCACGGGATTGAGAAACAAACGGTGCTGCCTGCGCGAATTCGAGACCTCCTGGGAACGGCACCGTCTTCGCGGCGGGGAATACGCGCTGGCCTTCTTCGATCTGGACCATTTCAAGACCGTGAACGACATGCATGGCCATGTCGCGGGAGATGTGGTTCTCGGTCGGTTCGGGGAAATACTCCGGCGGCACGCGGAACCGATGGGGATGCCCTGCCGTTTCGGAGGTGAGGAGTTCCTTTTGCTCATGCCCGGGACGTCTTTGAAAGATGCGGTGGTCGCATGTGAGAAAATCCGGAAGACCTTGGCGTCAGAGGCGTGGAACACCCAATTCGGCAGGCTCCAGGTGACGGTGAGCTGCGGCATCTCGGAGGCCGTGCGTGATGGTGTTTCCGAGTCCCAGGATCTTCTGGCGCTTGCGGACGCACGGCTCTATGCGGCTAAAGGGAGAGGGAGGAACAGGATCGTTTTCAGTGACTGATGCGCTGAGGCGCCTTGCAGGGGAGGAGAAGAGATGACGAAATTCATTTTTGTGACGGGTGGAGTGGTTTCTTCCTTGGGAAAGGGGATTACCGCCGCTTCGCTCGGGGTGCTTCTCAAGCGTCGGGGGCTTCGGGTTTCCGTGATCAAGATGGATCCCTATCTCAATGTGGATGCGGGGACGATGAATCCTTTTCAGCACGGAGAAGTGTTCGTCACCGAGGACGGTGCCGAGACGGACCTCGATCTCGGGCATTACGAGCGGTTTCTGGACCTGAGCCTCTCCTCCGACAACAATATCACCACAGGGAAAATCTATTCGTCCGTCATTGCCAAGGAGCGCAGGGGGCGGTATCTTGGGGCGACGGTGCAGGTGATTCCCCACATTACCAATGAGATACAGGAGCACATCCTGAAGGTGGCGGACGGAAACGACGTGCTCATCGCCGAGATCGGCGGCACGGTGGGGGATATCGAGGGACTTCCCTACCTCGAAGCCATCCGGCAGGTGGCCGGGCGTGTCGGGCGGGGGAACGTGCTCTACTGCCATGTCACCCTCGTTCCGTTCATCGCCGCTGCGGGGGAGTTGAAGACCAAGCCCACCCAGCACAGTGTGAACGAGCTGCGTCGCATCGGTATCCAGCCGGATATCATCGTCTGCCGGTCCCAGTTTCCTCTGGAAGGCGACATCAAGGACAAGATCGCGCTCTTCTGCAATGTCCGGAAGGAGGCCGTCGTGGAGGCTCTCGACGCACCCAGCATCTATCGGATTCCGTTAACGCTCCACGATCAGGGGGTGGATATGCTCGTGCTGCGGCAGCTTGGAATTCCCGCGACACAGGAACCCGATCTGATGGACTGGAGAGAATTCGATCATCGTTGCGCCAATCCCGAAACGGAAGTCGAAATCGCCATGGTTGGGAAATATGTGAGCCACAAGGACGCCTACCTGAGTGTGGTGGAGGCGCTGCGGCATGCTGCTGCGGCGGGGGGCGCGAAGCTCGTGCTCCGGCACGTCGAAGCGGAGGATGTGGAACGGGACGGTGTCGGATCCCTTTCCGGTGTTCAGGGAATCCTCGTCCCCGGAGGGTTTGGAAGCCGAGGTATCGAGGGGAAGATCGCCGCTGTGGGATATGCGAGAACGAGGAAAATTCCCTTCTTCGGGCTCTGTCTCGGGATGCAGGTTGCGGTGGTGGAGTTCGCTCGGAATGTCTGTGGTATCGCCGCGGCACACAGCTCCGAGATCGATCCGGGTACGCCGAATCCCGTAATCCATCTTCTGGAAGAACAGAGGACGATTTCCGATCTGGGTGGTACCATGCGATTGGGAGGATATACCTGCGAACTTGTTCAGGGCAGCAGGTCTCACGAGGCGTACAAGAAGAGCGTGATTCGGGAACGTCACCGTCACCGCTACGAGTTCAACAATGAGTACCGGGAGCGCCTGGCAAGGGCTGGGCTCGTGACGGCGGGAGTCTGTCAGGGAAGGGATCTTGTGGAGATTGTGGAGTTGGAGGGACATCCCTGGTTTGTGGGTGTCCAGTTCCATCCGGAGTTCACGTCGCGTCCGGTTCGTCCCCATCCGCTCTTTCGGGATTTCGTCGCCGCTGCCATGAAAGTGACTGGAAAAGGTGCGCTTCAGGATTGATGACGGAGCGCGCCGAACGAGGAGGGATTCGAGTGAGGCAATGGAAAAAGGAAATCAATGAGGTCGGGAAAACCCTCTTTGCGCTGTGTTTTTGCGCAGCGGTGTTCCTTGCCGTCGTTCCCGCGCGTGCGGAAGAGGCGGGGGGACAGCAGGAGACGCCCTTTCAGACCTTGGGACAGGTGGAGACGATTTTGTTCGGCAGCGTCCAGGCGGGAGGACTCGTCTCCCGCCTCGGAAAGGTGGAACAGGACCTCTTCGGCAGGGAGCTTCCGGGGAGTCTCGCGGAGCGGCAGCAGGCCCTTCTCGATTTCATCCAGAAGGGGAGCGGCGGACAACCCTCGTTTCTGTTCAAGCTCGGCGTCGCCGAGTGGGCTGTGACCCAGAGGGCCGAGCCCCTTCTGCCGGCGTCGGAACGGATTCGGATGCTGGAGGAGCATTTGGAGGGAACGGCTCAGGAGGACCGGCCGCTTGCCATGCGCCTTGAGCGGGTTATCCAGATGCTGCTTGGCGACGGCATTCTCTGGGAGGAGACGAAGGTCCCCGCCGGAACGGTCATGAAGGTGGAATTGGGCGAGACGCTCTCCCCGAAACTTGCGAAACCCGGGGACGTGGTGCAGGTGCACCTCGTGCGAGACCTCGTGGTGGATTTCCGCCTTGTCGCGCCCAGGGGAAGCATCGTGAAGGCCAGCGTGGCGGACGTGAAGCCTCCTCGAAGTTTCGGCAGATCCTCGGAAGTGAAAGTCGGATTTGACGTGTTGCTTCCTCTCGGACCGACTCCTCTGCCTGTCACCATTGGAGAGTCCGCGAAGAAGGCCGCCGAGGGAGACAAGGCTGTCATGGCCGCGGCGGGAGCGAGTTTCCTCGGACTCGTCGTGCTCGGTCCCGTCGGACTGGCGGGGGGATTTTTCGTACGGGGCGATGATCGGGATCTTCCCGAGGGGACGCAGTTCTACGTGGAGGTGAGAGAAGCGTCCCGCGTGCAGGCCTTTCCGGTTCCCCAGGGGCTGCAGGGGCTGCTCACGGAAGACGAGGGAGACGCTTCCTCGCCGGACGTGACGCCTACGGCCACGCAGTGAGGAAAGGAACACGAACCGAAAGGAGGAATGCGGTCATGAAAAAATTTCTGGGACTGTTGCTCGTGTTGGGTACGGTGATGACGGGAAGCGCCGCGTCCGCCATCGATTTGGGGCCGCTTTTGGGAGTCGTCGGCGGAGGTCTCCTTGTGGATGCCGTTGCGGGTCCCCTCAATGATTTCATCAACACCATCACTCTCAACAAGGGAGTCGGGGCGAAGGAATCCACCAAGGTGGTTCCCATCGTCTCCGTCGGATCGGGAACGCGCATCGGCGCGGCCCAGGTGTCGGGACCCAAGAACACCGTGGACAAGACGAAGGCCGTCGCCCAGATCGAGACATCGTTCCAGGGTGTGCGCATCAAAATCCTCGTTCCCATCGATGCCCTGAATCCGCTGGATCGTTTCCGAAGGGTCCAGGGCGTGGGCGTGTCGGCGATCATCGACCTGAAACTGTAGTCTTTTATCATGGCGTTTTTGTTTTCTCCGAGAAAAAAGGAGGCGGTGATGCGGAGGAGCGGCCCGCCTCGTTTCGGAGGGTCGTTCAAAGCTCTTTTGTCGCGTCGGAAGAGGGTCCATGCCGTTTTTTCCTGCGTGTGGCTTTTCGTGTTCTTTTCTTTCGTCGCGCCGCTTTTTGCCGAGGAGCTGTCCGCTCCGGAGACATCTCCCATGGAACGTCGGGAGATGTTGCGTGAGGTCACGTCCATTCTGGAGCGGTACACGGCATTTCGGTGGGGGGAGGATTGTCTCGTCTGGGTGGTGCACTATCCGGAGGAACTTGTGGATCCCTGGGTACGACTGGAGGCCGCAAAACGCGGTTTCTCCGCCGCGGATGCCGCCACCTACAAGCAATCCTTTCTTCGGGATCTGCGCATGGGTGATTCCGAACCCGTGCTCCTCACCATCTATCAATTCGGCGGATCGCCGCTCTCCCTGGCTCCCCTTTCGGAACACCTCGCTCTCGTGAATGACAGAGGAGAACGCGTTGCTCCCTCCTCCTACGATGAATCCTTTGACGGGGTTCTCTCCGGTGTCGTGCAGGGATTGGTTTTCTTTCCGAGACAGGAGGGAACGTTCACCCTTTCCCTTTCCGGAATGGCCGGAGAGGAGCAGTTTTTTGCCTTTTCGGGAATGTCTCCGGCGAAAGAACCGGTTGCCGCGTCGCGCGACGTCCCCGCCGAGACCATGGTGGTCACTCTGGGGGAGAACCCCGGAGGAGGAAAGACCGGACAAGACGCCCCGAAGGGCGCGGTGACGGTGGCCGCAAATTCCTCCGTGCCGAAGAGGGAAGAGGGGAAAAAAGCGCCCTCTCCGCATCCTCAAAAAACCGACGCGGACGTGCCGTCTCCGCCGCCTTTTCTCGTCATGCCCAACGCACCGGTTCCCATCCAGGGAGGAGGGGTGGCGATGCCGATGCAGGACACGTCTCTTCCTTCCTCCGGGGAGGTGGCTTCGGAGGAACCGCTCGCAGTGGACGAGGCGGTTCCTGAGATGTCGCTTTCCATGGATGTCGGAGCACGGCCTCTCGAAGATGTCGCTCCGGCGTCGGGGACGCCGGAACGGCTCATTCGGCTCTCCCGGCAGCAGACGGTGGAGAAGTTCCTCCAGGGGTGGATCGCGGGGGACGTGGATGCCATGTACGAACTGCTCACGAAGGACACGAAGGTGTTGTACACCCGTGACGCCTTCGGGAAACGCGTGCTCGAAGGAAGTTTTCGCTGGGCGCTTAAGGAGGGGTACGTTCTCTCCTGGCCCAACGAGACGGTGGTGAAGGTCAGTGCCGCCCAGAAGCTGTTGGTCATGCGGGTGCTGAGGAGCGAGGTCCTTCGTCTTGTGGAAGAACAGGGCATCTGGCGGATTTCCTGGTAGACTGCTCGCGTTTCTTGTGCTCGCGGGGGTTGCCGGGCTGGTTTTTCTGATGAAACGGGACGTGAGCCTCCTGGAGGAGTTCATGAAAACTCAAGGGACGGCTCCGAAATTGCCGCTCACGTTGGAGCGGGTCTCCATTTCGCGGAACGTGGAGGAGAATCTCTGGACTGTGCGGACCCCGCGACTGGAGCGTCTGGGTGAGCAAGTGCGGGCTGTTTCCCTGGAAGTGGAACTCGTCGACGAGGAACGACGCCGGTATGTCATGGTTGCGGAGACGGGAATGTTCGACGAGGAATTCGGCGACGTTCTCCTCGAGCGGGTTCGGGGCGAGGTGGAGTTTCCTTCGGGGGACCTGCGCTTTGTCGCTCCGAAAGGGACATGGAATCGGGGGGACGGGAGACTTGTCTTTCCCGAAGGTGTCTTCGCGGAAGAGAACGAAAAGACGACGCTTCGCGCCGGTGCCGGATGGATTCTTCCCGGCGGGAGCGTTTTCCTGAGCGGGGACGTGGTTGTGGAATGGGAGGAACCATGAGGGAAGCTCGTTCGATGTCGTTGTTTCCGGTGCTGTTGCTCGTCCTGTTTTTTCTCCAGGCGTCTCTCCTCCCGGTTTTCGGCGAGGAACCCGTACCTCAGGTTGTGGTGGATGCCGACCGTGTTATCTATGACGAGGCAGGATACACCGCTCTCGCCGAGGGTAACGTGCGCCTCCGCTACGGCGAGTTTCGCCTTCAGGCTCCCCATGTCGAAATGGATACGCGCACGCAGCTGCTCAGGGCCTCCGCGGCGCCGGGGGAACTGGTGACGGTGCATTGGCGGGGCCGCCGCTTGTCGGGAGAGCGGGCGGAGTTCAACCTGGCCACCCAGGAAGGGGTGGTGCGCAACGCTTCGGGACAAGTGGACGCGCTTCTTTTCAAGGGAAAGGAGCTCGAGGTTCTTCCCTTCGAGACGGCGGTACGGACGAACCGCATCAGCGCCCGGCAGGCTCGAGGTGGCGACCGGGACGGAGACATGGCGTTCTGGGAAGGCGCGACCATCACCACCTGCACGGAGGAGCGTCCGCATTACCGGCTGGAAGCGACGAATCTCGTCGTTGTCCCCGGAAAGCGAGTCGTGGCGAGAAATCCCAAGGTCTACATCGGCGAGTTTCTTCTGTTTCGTTATCCCTTTGACTACGTAGTTCAGTTGGACACAAAACGGCGGGCACTTCAGACGTCCTTCTTTCCTTTCCTGAGTTATGAGGAAGACCGCGGGATTGGAGTGGGGTTTTCCGGGCCTGTTACGTGGCCTGGAGGGAGTCTCACCCTCGGACTTATGTACTGGAAGGAATCGGAGTTCGAGGGGTGGGGGAAGTTCGAGCAGGAGCTGAGCGACACCGTGCGTCTTTTCGGAGAGACCGAATATTCCTACGAGAAGGAATCGGACGAAAAGACCTGGCGCCCCACCTGGGGATTCCGTGTTCTCTCCGGAGGGTGGAGCGGCACGATGAGCTGGAAACAGCGGGAGGCCGTGGAGATCGAAAAACAACTCGGCAAGATCTACCGGGGAACGCTGGAACGCGATCCTGAATTCACCCTGGTCGGTCCCTGGTGGTCCGATGGAGCGAGCGGAGGATGGTGGCGTCTCCACGGCACCTGGGGCACCTACGAGGAAGAGGGGCTTCGCGCCGAACGCCGCGGCGCGGGAGTGGAACTTTACGGCGAGGGTTCGGGGACGAATCTCGTGCCCTTCTGGAAGGCCAAGTACATGCGCTATTTCTACGACAGGGAGAGTGCCGGAGGTGACGACACCCAGACTGTCACCGAGGCGGCGCTGGGCTTCGAATGGCCTCTTTCGAGTCTGCGGATGCGCACCACCTACTTTCGGCGCTGGGTGTCCGGCGGTTCTCCTCTGCAGTGGGATGCGGAGGAGGAAGCGGAGGAGCTTTACCAGAAAATCACCGTTCCCCTCGGGAACGGATGGAAATTCGCCGCCCGGGGCGGATACGATCTCAACGCGTCGGAACTGCAGGAGATGGCCTATTGGGTGACCTATACCCTCGATTGCATGGAGTGGGAGCTGTTGGTACGGGACGATCTTCAAAACGGCGATGACTGGGCGGGCCTGCGCATCACCATCCTTGCGTTTCCGGACACGCCTCTCGGTGTGGGACAGGAGGAGATCGACGACAGGGGGAGCCGCCCCAAGGATCTCCCCGGATCCGGAAACTGACATGCCTGCAGACGTGGAAAGGATTCTCGTCGCCTGCGGCGGCGACAGCCCCGAGCGGGAGGTTTCCCTCAGAAGCGGCGCGGCGGTGTGCCAGGCTCTCGCGGAGGATGGATGGCCCTCGAAACTCCTGACGCTGCAGACCCCGAAGGACGTTTTGCCCCTTCTGCGGGAGGGCACGGCGGTGTTCGTCGCGCTTCACGGAGGATGGGGTGAGGATGGGCGTTTTCAGGCGCTTCTGGAAATGGCGGGCGTTCCTTACACGGGAAGCGGGCCCGAAGGGTGCATGCGCGCCATGGACAAGGTGGTGAGCAAGCTCCTCTTTCGGCAGTACGGTATTCCCACGGCGGCGTTCTCGCTTCTGCATTCCGGAGGAGGACATTCCGAGGCGGCCTTGTGCGCGCTCGCCCGCCGCGTTGCGGAAGGCGAAATCCTTGTCGTCAAACCCTCCGGCGCCGGAAGTACCGTGGGAGTCACCATCGTCCGGAAAGAGGAGGAGCTGAGCGAGGCGGTCCGGGAGGCGGAGCGCTTCGATGGAACTGTGCTCGTGGAGGACTACATTCCCGGGAAGGAACTCACGGTGACGGTGTGGGACGATGGAAGCGGTCCGTCGGCGTTTCCCGTCGTCGAGATTCGACCCAAAGGCACTTTCTACACCTACGAGGCGAAGTACACTCCCTTTTCCAGCGAATATCTCGTCCCCGCGCCGCTCGACGAGAAGACGTCCGACAAGGTTCGACGCATCGCCGTGGAAGCTCATCGGGCCACGCGGTGCGAGATCTACAGCCGGGTGGATCTGCGCCTCGATCCTCAAGGAAAGCCATGGGTTCTGGAGGTGAACGCCGTTCCGGGGATGACCGCCACCAGCCTCGTTCCCAAGGCTGCGGCGGCGTTCGGTTGGAGCTTTCCCGAGCTGGCAGGACGAATCCTTCGGGCCTCTCTCAGGAAGCGAGGATGAAATAGCGGAGATAGAGGTAAAGCGTGGAGGAGAGCAGCGTGGCTCCCGTGACGAGGCTTCCGACGCGGAGGAAGCGGAAGAAGGAGAGCCTGATGCCGCCTTTCTCCGCGATGCCCGCCAGGACAAGGTTCGCCGATGCACCCACCAGTGTTCCGTTTCCCCCCAGACAGGCCCCCAAAGCGAGTGCCCACCAGAGCGGTTCCGCGTTCATGGACGAGAGGGATGCCACATCCCGCACGAGGGGAATCATGGCCGCCGTGTAGGGGACGTTGTCCACCAGGGCGGAGAGAATTCCCGAGCCCCACAGGAGCATCCCGGCGAACAGTTCGGGGCGGTTTCCGACGGTGTCCACGAGATGCGTTGCGGCGATCTCGATGATCCCCAGGTGTTCGAGAGTTCCCACGAGCATGAAGAGTGTGGAGAAAAAAAGAATGGTGAC
This sequence comes from Aminiphilus circumscriptus DSM 16581, assembly GCF_000526375.1. Classification (NCBI taxonomy): domain Bacteria; kingdom Thermotogati; phylum Synergistota; class Synergistia; order Synergistales; family Aminiphilaceae; genus Aminiphilus; species Aminiphilus circumscriptus. The sequence goes on from NZ_JAFY01000007.1 coordinate 220,336, forward strand.
CCAGTCCACTTCCTGAAGGGCCTTTTCCAGCGGGACAGGACAGAGCAAAAGCCCCGCCGTGGCCCCCGCGATGGCGATGGTCGCGGCCTCGAAACCAAGTGTGCCGTGAAGTGTGAACGCCGCAAGCACTCCGGCGAGGACGGCGAGAATCCGTATCGTTCCCTTTTTGTCCAGCGGTTTTCCGCCTCTTTGAAATCGAAGGAGGAGTTCCTCCGTTTTGTGCGAGGGAACCAGCTCCTTCCGGAAGAGCAGGTACAACAGGCCGTGCATGATGCACAGCGCCAGCAGCGCCGCAGGGCCCAGGTGCAGGAGGAACTCGTTGAAGGAAAGACCGGCGGCGGATCCGATGAGGATGTTGGGCGGATCGCCGATGAGTGTCGCTGTTCCACCGATGTTGGAGGCGAAGATCTCTCCGAAGATGAACGGCTCCGGGTCGAGATCCAGAGTTTCGCACACGGCGAGGGCCACGGGACCGATGAGGAGCACCGTGGTGACGTTGTCGAGGAGAGCGGAGATGAGTGCCGTGAGGGATGTCAGCGCCACGAGGAGCCGCCAGGGATGTCCCTTGCTCAGCGTGATGGCGGTGATGGCGGTGCGTTGGACGAGTCCCGTCTCTTTGACGATTCCCACGAGGATCATCATGCCGATGAGCAGGCCGATAGTGTTGAAATCAATGAAGCGAAAGGCGTCTTCCTGGGTGACCAGCCGGAGAAGGAGTACTCCGGAAAGTCCCGCCATTGCCGCCTTCAAACGATGCATCTTTTCGCTGACGATGAGCGCGAAGGCCGCGACGAAGATGATCCCCGCAAGCCACTGTTGTCCATTCATGATGCACGTCCCTCCTGGAATGCCGAGACGAATCCAAGAAAAAAGCGGCAGAGGTGGCCGTTGCCACCCTGCCGTCCGAATTTCCTCCTCGGGCGTTTTCCTCCTCATGTTCCACGGAAAAAGCCAAAAGGAATTTCCCGTGGGAGAAAAATTCACCCGCTACGCGTGGGTGCGTCTACTGGACGCCGATGTCCATGATCTTCAGCCTGCGGATTCCTTTGGGAACACGCACGAGCACTTCCTGACCGACCTCCTGCCCCATGAGCGCCTGACCGACAGGGCTCGCGGCGGAAATGCGGTTTTTCTTCGGGTCGGATTCCTCGGAACCCACGATGGTATAGACGAAGTCCTTTCGTGAGTCCAGGTCTCTTATCGTGATGGTCGTTCCCAGTGTGACCTTGCTGGTGTCCACATCGGCGGTTTCGACGATACGTACCCGGCTGAGGCGTGATTCGAGCCATTGAATGCGCGTTTCGAGCTGTGCCTGTTCTTCCTTGGCCGCGTGGTACTCCGCGTTTTCGCTCAGGTCACCGAAGCCGCGCGCTTCCTCGAGCTTCCGGGCCACTTCGGCCCGTCCATCCGTTCGCAGCTGAATGAGTTCCCGCTTGAGTTGTTCGTAGCCATCCCGCGTCATGGGGACCTGGTCGTCTGCCGTGCGCAGTTGCGACATGTCTCTCAACCTCCTGTCCCGTCTTCGCTTCAAGAGCGTCGCCGGGCGGTTCAAAAGCGGGACACCTCGACGTGTGTCCCGCTGCTGACGGCACATTGTAGCAAAGATGGTCTCCGAGGGCAATCTCTCCTGTGAAGGATTTTTTCGATGTCACGGAAAAAGAAGGCTGAAAGAAGTCCGTTTCTCCGGGAGAACGCGGAGGAAGGAGCATGATTTCCGCGCTCTCCCGGAGAGGGGGTGTTTTGAGGGCATGGAACATCTCTCTTCTAAAGGAACCTCTGAATGAGGCTACATCAGCCCCGCAGGGCGCCTCGCAGAGCCTGATGCGACCCGAGTCAAGGGAAAGCGAAGGGTCTTTATTCAGAGCTTCCCTAAAAACCATTCAGTGTGCCGACCGGAAAAAGATCGGTCTCCTCCAAGCGGGACAATAACGGGAGTTTTCCGGAAAAAGTATGGAAATCGCGCCTCCCTTTCTTGACAGGTTGTCTCTGGAGGCGTATAGTCTCCCCCAATATTTCCTGGTTATTCTGTCGCGATGAAAGGGAAGGCCTGTCCAAGGTGTGCGGAGGACAGAGAGAAGGGTTCTTGGGCTGAAAGACTCTTCACTCCGCGGGAAAAGGTCACCGCCCTGGAGCGTGCGTTGAAAACCGTGAATCCGAAAGGGTCAAGACGCAGGGGAGCGCCCCTTATCGCGCTGTGAGATGCCGTTTTTTGGAGTGCGTTTTTTCGGAGACGTGCTTCATGCGAAAAGCGGAAGTGAAGTGGAACCGCGGGACTCCCGTCTTCATAGAAGAAGGGAGTCTTTTTGTTTTCTGCGGATCAGGGAGGTGTTTCCATTGCGTGGAGTGCTTCATCGATATGGGACGAATCTGCGCCTTACGGAGCGGACTCCCCTTCTCTCTCTTGGAGAGGGGAGCACGCCTCTTGTGGCGTGCCGGAACCTGGGAGGGGAGCTTGGCATCGAGCTTTTCGCCAAGTATGAGGGATTGAATCCCACCGGATCCTTCAAGGATCGCGGGATGGTCCTCGCCGTGGCGAAGGCGCTGGAGGCGGGGAGCAGGGCGGTGGTGTGCGCCTCCACGGGCAACACTTCGGCCTCCGCCGCGGCCTATGCGGCGACTGCGGGCATTCCCTGTCACGTGCTGCTTCCGGCGGGCAAGGTGGCTCTCGGCAAGCTCGCCCAGGCGCTCATCTACGGAGCGAAGGTCATTGCCGTGCGGGGGAATTTCGACACGGCTCTCGACCTCGCCCGGGATGCCTCGCGGCGACTCGGCCTGGCCATCGTGAACTCCGTGAATCCCTATCGGCTCAGGGGGCAGCGGTCCGCCGCGTGGGAGATCTGCGACGATCTGGGGGACGCGCCGGACTGGCTCGCCATTCCCGTGGGCAACGCGGGGAACATCACCGCCTACTGGGCGGGCTTCGTCCAGTACGCCCGGTCCGGAAAAGCCTCCCGGATTCCCCGGATGATGGGGTTTCAGGCCGAAGGAGCCAGCCCGATGGTGAGGGGGGAGGATGTGCCCCAGCCCGAGACGGTGGCCACGGCGATTCGCATCGGGCGCCCCGTGAACGCCCGAAAGGCCCGTTGGGCCGTGCGGCGTTCCGGCGGAGCCTTTGCCGCGGTGTCGGACCCGGAGATCCTGGAGGCCCAGAGGATCTTGGCCTCCAGGGAGGGACTCTTTGCGGAACCGGCCTCGGCGGCTCCGCTGGCGGGGCTTCTGGCGCTTGCCCGCCGGAATGAACTGCCGAGGGGGATTCGAGTGGTCATGGTGCTCACGGGAAACGGCCTCAAGGATCCCGATGCCGCGCTGGGAAAGACTCCGGCCATCACGGAAATCGACGGAAACTGGAGTTCTCTCGAGGAGGTGTTCCGGTCATGACCTTTCCGATTCGCGTCCGGGTTCCCGCGTCGAGCGCCAATCTCGGTTCGGGCTTCGACACGTTGGGCATGGGGCTCACGTTCTACAACGTGTACGAAGTGCTGGAACTCCTTCCATCGGGTACCTATCAGGTGGAGGTCGTGGGAGAGGGAAGTCGTGAACTGGAGGATCCCGCGGCGAATCTGGTCATCCGTTCCTACGAGGCGGCATTCGAGGCCTGGGAGAGGGAAGCTCCGGGGCTGGTCTTCCGGGCGCTCAACGCGGTTCCCCTCTGTCGTGGGCTGGGCAGTTCCGCCGGTGCCGTGGTGGGAGGTGTCCTGCTCGCGAACGCTCTGCGGGAACGCCCTCTGTCGAAAGAGGAACTGTTGCCCCTCATGGTCCGTCTTGAAGGGCATCCTGACAACGTGGTTCCTTGCTGCGTCGGCGGCATGGTGGTGAGTTGCTGGGACGGGGAGCGCCTTCGCTATCTTCGGTTGACTTCCATGCCTCCGGACGTGTCGGTGGTGGTGGCGGTTCCGGAGTTTCGAGTGAGCACCAAGGCGGCTCGGGAAGTTCTTCCCGAGGTGGTCTCCCTCAAGGACGCCGTGTTCAACGTGAGTCGTGCGGCTCTCTTCACCGCCGCATGGGCCACCGGGTCCTGGGAACATCTTCTCTGGGCCATGGAGGATAAGCTGCATCAGCAGTTCCGGGCAAAGCTCTTTCCGGGGGGCGAGGAGATTCTTTCGGAGATCCGGAAGAGTCCCGAGTGCATGGGAGTGGCCATCAGCGGTTCGGGACCGAGCATGATGGCCTTCGTGAAGGGAAATCCCCAGGGAGTGGCGGGGCGCATGTGCCGCATCTTCTCGGGGAATGGTGTGCGGTCCCGGTTCTTTGTCCTCGATGTGGACGAGGCTGGTGCGAAACTGTCCGGAGGTGGCGGACGTGTCGCGACTGGTGCTTAAGTTCGGGGGCTCCTCCGTGGCGGATCCGGGGCGGATGCACGCCGTGGCCGCGAGGATCGAACCTTTCGTCAGAGAGGGCAACGAGGTTGTCGTCGTGGTCTCCGCCCGGGGGAAGACCACGGACGAACTGCTCTCCCTCGCCGGAGAGCTTCGAGGGCAGGACAACCGGGAAATGGATCAGCTTCTCGCCACGGGGGAGCAGCAGTCCATCGCACTGCTCGCTCTCGCCCTGCGGGATCGAAAGGTTCCCGCCCGCTCCTTCACGGGATTGCAGGCGGGGATCTATGCCGACGGCTATCACATGGAAGGACGGATCCGCACGGTGCAACCCCATTGCCTCGAAAAAGCTCTCGCCGAGGGGGTGGTCCCCGTGGTGGCGGGCTTTCAGGGCATCAATGCCTCGGGGGATATCATCACGCTCGGTCGGGGCGGGTCCGACCTGTCCGCGGTGGCCCTCGCCGCGTCCCTGGAAGCTGACGCCTGTCACATCTACACGGATGTGACCGGTGTCTACAGCGCGGATCCCCGGCTCGTTCCGGAGGCGCGCAAGCTCTCCCGGGTCTCCTACGGTGTGTGCATGGAGATGGCCGTCATGGGGGCCAAGGTGCTCCAGGCGAGGAGCGTGGAGATGGCGGCGCAGTATGACGTTCCCGTCTACGTGGCGTCGTCCTTCGACGAAGAGGAGGGAACATGGGTCATGAGAGAAGATGTGAACGAGCGTCTGGTCGTTCAGGCGGTGACACAGGACGGAAACGTGGCCAAGGTGGCCGTACTGGGAGTGCCGGACGTTCCGGGTATCGCCGCGAAGCTCTTCGGAGCGCTCGGCCAGAATGGCATCGGAGTGGAGATGATCATTCAGAGCGTCATGCGCGGTGACGTGAACGACATTGCTTTTCTTGTCCACAAGGCGTTTCTTGGCGAGGCGATCCGCATTTGCCGGAATGTCGCCCGGGACATCGAGGCCCAGGGCGTGACCTTCGACACGGAGATCGCCCGGATCTCCGTGGTGGGCGCGGGCATCGCCAACCATCCCGAAGTTCCTTCAAAAATGTTCTCCATTCTGGCCGACGTGGGGATCAACATCGACATGATCGCCTCCACCGCCCAGTCTATTACCTGCGTTATTCCCTCCGGTCAGGTGGAGACGGCGGTGCGTGCGTTGCATCGTCATTTCGTTGAGGAGGAAGCGCCGTGCGCGTCGCCGTCCTAGGTGCCACCGGTCTGGTCGGCCGGGAAATGATCGCGGTTCTGGAGCAGCGTTCTTTCCCCGTGGACGAACTAGTGCCTCTCGCGTCGGAGCGCTCTGCGGGGGTCGTGCTTCCTTTTCGTGGGGAGAGCGTTGCCGTTCGGGCGGTGTCGGAGGATGCTTTCGAGGGGGTCGATCTGGCGCTCTTTTCCGCGGGGAGCGGGCCTTCCCGGACGTGGGCTCCCGTCGCTCGGAGCAAGGGTGCCTGGGTGGTGGACAACAGCTCGGCCTGGCGCATGGCCCCCGATGTCTTCCTGGTGGTTCCCGAAGTCAACGCGGGAACCCTCCCGGAAACGCCCTCGGTGATCGCCAATCCGAACTGCGCCACCATCCAGACCGTCGTTGCGCTGAACCCGCTGCACCAGGCGGCGGGGCTTCTCGAATTCGCCGCCGTGACCTTTCAGTCCGTCTCCGGAACGGGACAGGCGGCTCTCCGGGAACTTGCGGAGGGCAGCTCCCTTGCCCGGTTCGAGAGAGGAATCCCTCTCGGAGGGGCAGAGCGGGCGCAGGTCTATCCCCATCCCATCGCCTTCAACGTCCTGCCCCATATCGGCGGGTTCGACGACGAGGGGATCAGTGAGGAAGAGTGGAAAATGGTTCGGGAATCCCGGAAGATTCTGGGACTTCCCGAGCTTCCGGTGAGTTGCACCACCGTGCGGGTTCCCGTGTTCCGCGGGCATGCCGTGGCCGTGACGGCGGTGTTCCGCGATGCCCTCTCTCCGGATGAGGCCCGGGAGATTCTTCGAAATGCCCCCGGAGTGGTCGTGGAGGACGACACCGGGAAGAGCGTGTATCCCCTCCCCAGAAGAGCCGCAGGAACGGATCCCGTCTACGTGGGACGCATTCGCCGGGATACGGCGCGCAAGAACGCCCTTGCCCTGTGGGTCGTGTCCGACAATCTCCGCAAGGGCGCGGCCCTCAACGCGGTACAGATCGGCGAGACGTTGCTGGAAAAGGGGCTTCTCCGGCACTGAACTCCTTCTTCGTCCTCTCCCGGCGGAGGGGGCCGTCCGTCGGAAGGATAGTGGATTTCGGCTGAAGGGCTGAGTGGAATTGCCGATTCTCTCTTGCTGCAAGTGCACGAACCGGACCCGATAGGATAGAATAGCTGCGGCGCCGAAGGCGCCGCAGAGCTTTTTTCAGGGAGGAACAGTCATGAAGCGCCGTGTCAGCGCAACTGCCGTCACCGCTTTGGGGGCGGGCGTGATCGCTCTTCTCCTCTGTTTTTCCTCCGTCGGACATGCGGAGGAGAGCGGGGGAAGCGCAGTGTCGGGAAAGGTGACGCTCACTGCGGAATCACTTCGCTACGACCCCGAGTCGCAGCGCATTATCGCCGAGGGAAACGTGACCATCCGGAGGGGCGCCGGTCGGATGACCGCCGAGCGGGGAGAGGGGCGGAGCGACGGTTCGCTCTTCATCCTCACCGGAAACGTGGCGGCGACCTTTCCCGAGGAAGAACTCGAACTCGCCTGTGCCTATCTCACCTATCGCGCACGGGATGCCTGGCTGCTCGCGTCCGGAGATGTGTTCATCTCTTCCGGAGGGGATCGCCTGAGGGCGGAGATGATCAAATATCGCCTCGGTGATTCCGTGGCCTACGAGGCCAGGGGAGATGTGTCGATCCTCTGGGAGGGACGCACTTTCGAGGCCGACTCCGCATGGCGCGAGGGTGACGATTTCCGTGCCAGGAATGTGCGGCGCTTCGAGGACCCCAAAGAGCGTGTTGCTCTGGTGGCACCCACGGTGGTGGGACGTGTCGAGAAGGGAGTGCTCGCGGAGGTGACCGCCGAAGGGGGCATTCTCGTGGAGGTCGCCGGGCGGGATGGAAAGCCCGTGCGCATTCGTGGTGCCAAGGGAATCTATTCCATCGTCAAGGGTTCCGTCGTCGTGACGGGAAACGCTTCCGCGGTTCAGGCTGGGCGCACTGTTTCCGCCCAGAGTTTGGTGATGAACCTTGTCACCCGGCGCATCGAAGCCCTCGGAACCCCCCAACTCACCTTTCCCGTGGGGGAGTGAACATGGGACGGATCTTTTCGGCGGAACGCCTCGTCAAAAGTTACCGTGGGAAGACCGTCGTCTCCTCGGTGAATCTTTCCGTGCAACAGGGAGAGATCGTCGGATTGCTCGGTCCGAACGGCGCGGGCAAGACCACGACCTTTTACATGCTCGTCGGGCTGATCTCCCCCGATTCGGGAAACGTCTACGTGGACGGAAGAGATGTCACGGAACTGCCCATGTTTGGGCGCGCCCGGCTTGGCGTGGGGTATCTTCCTCAAGAGGCGTCGGTGTTTCGCAATCTCTCCGTGGAGGACAATTTGCGTCTCGTCCTTGAAGAGCAGAACCATTCCTTGGGGGACTGGCGCGAGGTGCTGGAGCATCTTCTGTGTGAGTTCGGCCTGGAACGGGTCCGTTCCGTGCCAGGATACGCCCTGAGCGGCGGCGAACGGCGACGTGTGGAGATCGCACGATGTCTCGCCATCATGCCCGAGTTCATTCTCCTCGACGAACCGTTCAGCGGCATCGATCCCATCGCGGTCTACGACATCCAGCAGATCATTCTGGATCTCCGCAAGAAGGGATTCGGCATTTTGCTCACGGACCATAACGTGCGGGACACCCTGGCGATCACGGATCGGGCCTGTCTGATCCACCAGGGGCAAATTGTCGTGGAGGGATCTCCCCAGGATGTGGCCGAGAGCGAGGTGGCCAGGAAATTCTACCTGGGGGAACGTTTTTCCTGGTGACGGCCAAGGAAGGTGCTTCAATGAGGTCTTCCGCGACTCCCTGCCTGTGCATCCTTCTTTGAGAAAACGGGTCCTTGCAAGAAATTCACCGGGAGGCGACTGGAACGGAGCAGCAGGGTTCTTTGTCGCACCGGGACGAACGCGATCGAGGACGGTCTGGGATCGAGTCGGGTTTTTCTCCGATGGCGCTACGGAATGGCATTGCGGGATGTTTTTTCCAGCAAGGGAATGCTCTCGAGTTCTCCGCCCTCAAGGAGGGCGAGAAGAACTGTTTTCGCTTCCGCCACCTCCGGAGAAAGCTCGAGCGAATGCTCCCGGAAGGCTGGTTCCACGGCGATGATGACCAGGTCCATCTCCCGGGAGAATTCTTCCAGCAGAGTGGAAAGCGGAACGCCGTGGCTGCTCCAGGAGATGCCTTTGCAGGATGCAAGCGGAAGGCGCCGCATAGCCCCGGGGGCAAGTCCCATGAGGGCCGCATCGACGACGACGAGCCGGGAAGGTCTTGTCCTCCGGAGGTGTGCCAGGTGATTTTCCGGGGTGGTCTCACAAAGGCGTATTTTCATCCCTTGGGGAGGCGCCTCCAGAAGCGCCTCGGCTACGTGGACTCCAAAGCCGTCATCCCCGCGGAGGGGATTTCCGACGCCCCAGAGAACGCTCGTCGTTTTTTTCGCATTCATGACGGTTGTCAGCTCCTTCGATGTTCCGTTTCTCTCCGGTTCGTCTCGGGGAGCCGTTTCTGAAACGCGCTCCGTCAAGGAGGATATCCTATGGACGGTTCCTCACGCAACGCCCGCATGGTACGCCATGCCTTCACGATGATGCTCGGTACCTTCGCCAGCCGAATCCTTGGACTGATCCGCGAGGTGCTCATGGCGGCCTGTTTCGGTGCGACGAGGCAGCTCGATGCGTTCTACGTGGCCTACACGCTGGCGAATCTCTCCCGCCAGCTCCTCGCGGAGGGAGCACTCTCCGCCTCGTTCGTTCCCGTCTTCTCCCAGGTGCTTGCCAGGGACGGAAAGGAGCGGGCGGTGCACCTCGCCCGTCAGGCCATGACGGTGCTTTTGCTTCTTGGAGTCGCCGTGGTGCTCGGAGGCATTGTCGCCGCGCCGCTCCTGGTTCGTCTCATGGCTCCGGGGTTCGCTCCGGAGATTCGGGCTCTCGCCGAATCCCTCACCCGGTCGCTTTTTCCGTTCCTTCTTTTCGTCTCTCTCGGGGCTCTCGCCATGGGTGTCCTGAACAGTCTGGATTCCTTCTTCGTCCCCGCCGTGGCACCGGCGCTGAGCAACGTGACCTTCATCGCCGTGGTTCTTCTTTTCGTTCCTTCCCTCGGCATCAGAGGTCTTGTTGCGGCGGTCCTCCTTGGCGGCCTGGCCCAGTTGCTCCTTCAGTGGGGATGGAACTGGAAGCTGGGGGTGCCGCTTTTCCCCGAACGGCCGAACCGCGACGATCCGGAACTCCGGCGCATGCTCGTGCTCTTTCTTCCCTACGCGGTGGGGCTTTCCCTCAATCAGGTGAATCCGTTGGTGAGCCGCATGCTCGGTTCTTTTCTGGAGGGCGGGGTCATTTCCGTTTTGAACTACGCGGACCGAGTGCTTCAGCTTCCTCTGGGGCTCTTTGTGGTGGCTCTCTCCCAGGCGGTTCTTCCCATGCTCTCCCGCATCGCCCCGGGAGAGAACGAAGAGTTCATGGAATTCTACCGGGATGCACTTCGCTTCGCTCTTTTCGTGGTCTTTCCCGTGGTGCTCGGGACAGTGGCGTGCAGCCGGGAGATCGTGCACGTGCTCTTCTTTCGAGGTGCTTTCGACGCGTGGGCCTGGGACGCCACGTCAGGAGCTTTGTCCATGTACGCGTTGGGCCTTCCTGGAATGGCCTGCACCACGGTGACCATGCGGGCTCTCTATGCACGGAGCAGACCCAGGGATGCACTGTTCGTCACAGCGTCGAGCGTGACCGTGAACCTCGGCGCGAGCATACTGCTCATGTCTCTTTTTTCGTATCGAGGCATTGCCCTGGCTGCATCGATGGCCTTTACGGTCTCCGCCCTCGTCGGGTACGTCCGGATTCGGCGCTTCGGAGGAGGAGCGTGCGAGGGAAGAAACCGGCTCTTTTCGCTGGAATGGGGAAAGCCTGTGGGAATCTCCCTGGCGTTCACGACGGCGATGATCCTGCTCTGGAAATTCCTGCTGCCCTATCCTTCCACGGCATCTCTTACGCTGCGACTGCTCTGGCTTGGAGGTGTCGCCTGCATGGGTGGAGCGGTCTATGCCTTGGTGACACGCCGATTGCAATGTCGAGAATGGGAATGGGTACGGAGCGCGTTGCGTCGTCGAGGGGTAAGCGAAAGCGAGGTGTCTCGGAAGAACCGACCGTAGTTTCGGAGACGCTGATGTGGAATGAAACCGGAGACGAAGATGGAGCATGCGCGGAGGCCGTTTGGATGAGATCGTCTTTTCCTGGAAGAGGAGGAAGTGAGAAGCGCTCCGTCCGCCGGAAACCTTTTCAGTCAGAAAGAAGAACGATGCATGACTCGACTCTCTCCGGACAGTGGGAAGGCTTGCGTTCTTTGTCCTCCGGGGGGATCATGATCTGCGCCGGGAGGAGCGTGTTCCTCCGCAGGTGTTCTCTGTAGAGAAGGGAGGAATTTTGCCGTGAAAAACGTATTCCGTGTCTTGAACGTCTGTCTTGTGGTGTGCATGGTCCTTGTCCCGGTGAGCGAATGCGTCGCTCGCGCTTTGTCCGTGGAGGAACTTGTGGAGGAGCGATCCGCCAACGTGTGGGTGGAGGGGCAGGATCTTGGGGGCATGATTGTCGGTGCCCGGGGGCAGATGACCTTCGTCTACGTGGACAATGTCCTCAGCCGCGCCTCCGGGGGCGAATCAGAAGCGCCGGAGTGGCTCAAATGGCATGTGCAGCATTTTCTCAGCGATGCCGTGAAAGGAAAGATCCTCTTCATCTGCCGCTACCGGGCGCTCATTCCCTGGACCTTCGACCCCGAACAGATTTTTGTTGGAAACTATGCGGTGCAGTGGAAGGACATCCTTACAAGAAAAGATTTCTTTCCCCACGGCGAGATTTCCTCCGATACGGCGGGCGTGTTTGCGTTTGTCGTTCCTTCGGAAGAGATCGTTCCGGGGAAAGAAATTCGTCTCGGCTATGGAGAGTACGCGACGAAACTGCGCATTCCTGGGAGGTGAAGAGCGTGCACGTGTATCGGTGTGCTTCCTGCGGGGAGCGTTTTTCCTGTGAGACCTTCGCGAACAAGTGTCCCCACTGTCGTGGAAAGAGTCTCATCCACGAACAGGGGGAGCCCCGTCGAAAGAAGGCGGGCTGTACTGGAAGCTGCAGCGGCTGCGGTGGCGGCTGCGGTTGTGGGGGGCATTGACGGTGGAGTCCCCTTTTCTGACGCTCGGCATCGAAACGAGCTGTGACGATACGGCGGTGTGCGTTCTCGAAAACCAACGCACCGTTCTCGCCCAGGGGATCTCGAGCCAGATCGAGGAACATGCGCCCTTCGGAGGAGTCGTTCCCGAAGTTGCTTCCCGGTGTCATCAGGAAGCGTTGCTTCCTTTGCTGCGGAGGACCCTGGAGAAAGCTGGAATTCACAATCCGGCCCGACAGCTCTCCCTTATTGCGGTCACTGCCGGACCAGGCCTTGTGGGGTCTCTCCTCGTGGGGGTGATGAGCGCCAAGGCGCTCGCCCAGGCCTGGGAAGTGTCTCTTGTGGGAGTCAATCACCTGGAGGGACACCTCTTCGCCAATGTGGCCGTTCATCCGTCTCTGGAGCCCCCTTTTCTCTCCCTCATTGTCTCTGGGGGACACACGGAGATCGTTTTCGTGCGCTCCTTCGGTGAATATGAACTTTTGGGCGAGACGAAGGACGACGCCGTGGGCGAGGCCTACGATAAAGTTGCCAAGCTCCTTGGGCTCGGTTATCCCGGTGGTCCGGAGGTGGACCGGCTCGCCCGGGAGGGAGATCCCGATGCCTTTCCGCTTCCCGTGCCTCTCGAACATTCCGACGAGATCGGTTTCAGCTTCAGCGGTCTCAAGACAGCGGTCCTTTGGGTGCTGCGAAGGCTTGAAAAGGAAGGGAAACCCATTCCCGTGGCTCACGTGTGCGCGTCCTTTCAAAAAGCTGCCGTCGCGTCGCTCGTCGGAAAAGTCCGCCTCGCCGTTCTGCGATCGGGGGTCCGCCGTGTCGCCGTCTCGGGGGGTGTCGCGGCGAACAGTGCACTGCGGAACGCCCTGAGTGCATTGCCCGGCGTGGAGATTTTTCTTCCCCCCCTCTCTCTTTGCACGGACAACGCGGTGATGATCGCCGCTGCGGGATACAACATCTATCGACGAGGATTCTTTTCGGATCTCTCTCTTTCGCCGGATCCATCGCTTCCGCTCTCCCGCTGAGCGTTGCCACGAGCAATTCGCGTGTTCGCGCGCCCGTTTTCCCCTTGGCCGAGGCTGTTTTGTCCCTGATTTGGGACAGAACGGCCTCGACGGCTGTGCTGTCACGAGAGACCACAGAGGCTCCGGATAAAAAGGATCGAAAAAACGTCTCAGCAAGCGAAAAAAGAAGATAAATGGCTTTTTTCTGCGGAAATATGGATCTCATTACGCTTGAGATCTTGTCTGAAGCTCAGTAAGATCATTCATGGTCAAATTAGCACTCGTTCCGAATGAGTGCTAACACGGAAACAAAATTTGAGGAGGGATTGTAAATGAAGCTCAAACCCCTTGCGGACCGTATCGTTGTGAAGGTCCTCTCCCAGGAGGAAAAGACCAAGGGCGGCATCGTTCTTCCGGACACGGCGAAAGAAAAGCCTCAGGAGGGCGAAGTGAAGGCCGTCGGGACCGGAAAGGTTCTCGAGAACGGACAGAAGCTTCCCCTTGAGGTGAAGGTGGGAGATCGCATCATCTTCAGCAAGTACTCCGGAACGGAAGTCAAGATCGACGGAGAGGAGTTTCTCATCCTCAGCGAACGGGACGTTCTGGCCATCGTCGGCTAGAGGCGTTCTTCTTCGGCAGGGAGTTCTTTTCGACGCAACAAGAACGTAGACATACCCAATTCCTCCAGGAGGTGTACAACCAATGGCAGCGAAGATTATTGCATATGGCGAAGACGCCCGTCGGGCGCTCATGCGGGGCATCAACCACGTGGCCGACACCGTCGGTGGAACTCTCGGACCCAAGGGGCGCAACGTGGTTCTCGAGAAGAAGTTCGGCTCTCCCACCATCACGAACGACGGCGTGACCATCGCCAAGGAGATCGAACTCGAGGATCCCTTCGAGAACATGGGAGCGCAGCTTCTCAAGGAAGTCGCCTCCAAGACGAACGATGTCGCCGGAGACGGAACCACCACCGCCACGGTTCTCGCCCGGGCGATGATCCGCGAGGGCATGAAGAATGTCGTGGCCGGAGCCAACGGAATCCTGATGCGCCGTGGTATCGAGAAGGCTGTGGATGTCGTCGTGGACGAGCTGAAGAGCCTTGCCCTGGACGTGAAGGACAAGGCGAAGATCGCCCAGGTCGCCGCCATCTCCGCCAACGACAAGGGCGTGGGTGAGCTCATCGCCGAGGCCATGCAGAAGGTCGGCGAGGACGGCGTCATCACTGTCGAGGATAGTCAGACCGTGGGGACCACCCTCGAGATGGTGGAGGGGCTCCAGTTCGACAAGGGCTACATCAGCCCCTACATGGTCACCGATCCCGAGCGGATGGAGTGTGCTCTGGATGACGCCTACATCCTCATCAACGACGGCAAGATCAGCAACGTGAAGGACATGCTTCCCATCCTCGAGAAGGCCGTGCAGGCGGGCAAGCCTCTCATGATCATCGCCGAGGACATCGAGGGTGAGGCTCTGGCCACTCTCGTGGTGAACAAGCTTCGGGGCATTCTCCAGGTCGTGGCCGTGAAGGCTCCCGGCTTCGGCGAGCGCCGCAAGGCTATGCTCCAGGACATCGCCATCGTCACCGGCGGTCAGGTCATCAGCGAGGAAATTGGCATCAAACTCGAGAACGCCGATCTCTCCATGCTGGGCCGCGCCAAGAAGATCCGGGTTTCCAAGGAAGAGACCACTATCGTCGAGGGTGCGGGAAATCCCGAGGAGATCCGCAAGCGGGCCGCCCAGATCAAGCGGGAGCTTGAGGACAGCACGTCCGAGTATGACAAGGAGAAGCTTCAGGAGCGCCTTGCCAAGCTTGTGGGCGGTGTGGCGGTCATCCAGGTGGGTGCTGCAACCGAGACCGAGCAGAAGGAGCTGAAGCACCGCATCGAGGATGCCCTGAATGCGACCAGGGCCGCCGTGGAGGAAGGTATCGTCGCCGGAGGCGGCGTGGCCCTCGTGAACTGCCTCCCCGCTCTCGACAAGTTCCTCGGCACGCTCGAGGCGGACGAGAAGATCGGTGCCGCCCTTGTGAGGAAGGCCCTCACGGAGCCGCTCCATCTCATCGCCAGCAACGCGGGTCTTCAGGGCGACGTGGTGGTCGAGCGCGTTTGCACCCTTCCCAAGGGGCACGGTCTCAACGCCGTGAGCGGTGAGTACGAGGATCTCGTCCAGTCTGGCATCATCGATCCCGTGAAGGTGACCCGCAGCGCGCTCCAGAACGCCGGTTCCATCGCGGCCATGGTGCTCACCACGGAGAGCCTTGTTGCCGACAAGCCTGAGAAGAAGGACAAGATGCCTCCCATGCCCGGCGGTATGGGTGGAATGGGCGACATGGACTACTAGGCCATTGGGCCCGGAGGTTGTTCGAGCTGTTGTAACACGAGGCCCCCGCAGTGCGGGGGCCTTTTCGCTGGAGTCCTCTTTCCCCGGCGTGGTATGATTGGGCGAGATGAGGCATTCCCGAGGCATGGGAAGGCTTTCGTCGGGAAATTGTTTGTGCGGCCCCCCGGTTCCCTGCGAGGAGATTCTGTTGTTGGAGGTGAAGGGCTCCGGCCCGACGCATGAAGAAGTCAGACACCATCATCGTGTTGGATTACGGATCTCAGTACACGCAGCTTATTGCCCGGCGCGTGCGGGAAATGAAGGTCTACAGCGAAATTCTTCCTTGGGATGCGGATGTGGCGACGCTCCTCGCCGCGTCCCCCAGGGGCGTCATTCTTTCGGGGGGGCCGTCCAGCGTCCGCGATGAAGAGGCGCCGTCGATGGATCCGAGACTTCTGGAGAGCGGTATCCCGATCCTTGGCATCTGCTACGGCATGCAGGTCCTCGCTCAACGCCTTGGAGGAAGGGTGGAGAAAGGATGCAGGGCGGAGTACGGGCGTACCCGGGTGAGCCTTCGGAAGAGCCCCCTTTTCGAGGGTCTTCCCGGAGAGCTTACAGTGTGGATGAGTCACTGGGACCAAGTGGCGGAACTGCCCGCGGATGCCGCAATCATCGCACAGAGCGAGTCCGGAATTCCTGCGGGGTTCGCCCTGCCTGAGCGGGGAATCTACGCCATTCAGTTTCATCCCGAAGTGGCGCACACCGTGGGAGGGCAGGAGATTCTGAGCAATTTTCTTTTCAGGGTCTGTCGCTGCGAGCCCACCTGGGACCTCGGCGAATGGGTCACCTCCATGACGGAGGAGATCCGGAGAAAGGTCGGGAACGGCCGGGTGGTCTGCGGTCTCTCCGGAGGAGTGGATTCGAGCGTGGCGGCGCTCCTGACGAGCCGTGCCATCGGAGATCGGCTCGAATGCATTTTCGTGGACAACGGCCTTTTGAGGCGGAACGAGGCGGCGGAGGTGCTCGAGGCGTATAAGACGCTGGGGTTGAAGGTCCATTTTGTCGATGCCTCGGCCCGTTTTCTCGATGCCCTCGCGGGAGTCGTCGAGCCGGAGCGAAAACGAAAGATCATCGGTGAAGTCTTCGTCCGTGTTTTCGAGGAAAAGGCCGAGGATGTCGGCGGTGCGGAGTGGCTCCTCCAGGGAACGCTCTATCCCGACGTGATCGAGAGCGGCCACAAGGGAAAGGGAGCGGCGGTGATCAAGACACATCACAATGTGGGCGGATTGCCCGAGGTGATGCGTCTCGCCGTGCTCGAACCGCTGCGGGATCTCTTCAAGGACGAGGTACGGAAGATAGGCGCCCTGCTGGGACTTCCGGAGCGCATTCTCGAGCGGCATCCCTTTCCGGGACCGGGGCTCGCCGTACGCTGTCTCGGCGAGATCACGCCGGAGAGACTGGACGTGTTGCGCGGGGCCGACGCGATCTTTCTCGAGGCCATTCGAAATGCCGGTCTCTACCGAAAGATCTGGCAGGCTTTCTGTGTTCTTCTGCCTGTGCGGAGCGTGGGCGTCATGGGAGATGTTCGTACCTATGCGGAGGTGGCGGTGCTCCGCGCCGTGGAGGCCCAGGACGGTATGACCGCCGACTGGTATCGCCTGCCGGAGGATCTGGTGGATGCGGTGTCGCGGCGGATCTGCAACGAAATTCCCGGCATCAACAGGGTCGTGATGGACGTGACGGGGAAACCTCCCGCGACCATCGAGTGGGAGTAGACCGGTGGAGTACGCCGAAGCGCTCCGGAGGCGCTTGCGCGCCTTCGCGGAGGGGCAAGAGACCCTGGATGGCGTGGTTGAATTCATCGCCGGTTTGCCCTACGCCGAGCGGGGTGATGTCCGCCTCGACGGACATCGCAGTGTCCGGCGCGGTATCGGGGAGATCATTCTCTGCCAGGGGAAGTCGCCGGACCAGCTTCGGGACATTGCCGCGCTTCTTCGGGAGCGTCCCGGAAACACTCTGTTCAGCCGCATGACCCCTGAACAGGCGGAGATCGTGGCACGCGAGCTGGATGGCCTGGTCTATCACCCTCTTCCCCGGATGGGCGTTTTTCAGGTGGAGGAGCCTCGCTCCCGCGGGACCTCCGTCGCGGTGGTGAGCGCCGGCGCGGGAGACGTGCCCGTCGCGGAAGAGGCTGCCTTGGTAGCCTCTTTTGCGGGGTGCCGGGTAGGGCGCTATTTTGACGTGGGAGTCGCGGGTCTGCATCGGCTTCTCGATGTGCTTCCGGAACTGCGCAAGATGGATGTGCTCGTCGTCGTGGCCGGTATGGACGGGGCGCTTCCGAGCGTCGTTGCGGGACTTGTGGGCTGCCTCGTCGTAGCCGTACCCACGTCGGTTGGATATGGGGCATCCTTCGGCGGTCTCGCACCGCTTCTGGCCATGCTCAACGCCTGCAGCAGCGGGGTCGTGGTGGTGAATATCGATAACGGTGTCGGCGCCGGCGTGGCCGCCGCGCTCGCCTCCCGTTCCGGCATGTTGTGGAACGGCCCCGAGGAAGCTCCCGGCGCATAACAAACCGCGTCGGTGCAGAGTGAGCGGAGCGAAAGGAGGAGTTGCCATGCCCTTTGTTCTTGCGGTGAGCGGGCTGAAGAATTCCGGAAAGACGACGCTCTGTGGGGTGCTTTTGGAGATTCTCCGCCGGAAGGGATTGCGGTGCGCGTATGTGAAACATGGGTCCCACCGGGTGTGCAGTGATCCTGGAACGGATACGGGCAAGTTCGTCGAGGCAGGGTTTCCTTCCGTATGGTGGGGAGAGGATGGGCTTCGCGTCGAACTTGGGCATGTTCGTCAAGCCTCCTCCGGTGCGGCATCTTCGCCTCTTTCCGACGGAGAGATCCTTGCGGAGATGACGAGCCGTTTCTTTCCCGGCTTCGACCTGGTTCTCCTGGAAGGCGGCAAGCGTCTTCCTCTTCCGCGCGTCTGGGTGGGTGCTCCTGAGACGGTTCCCGAAGACGTGAGGGGAATCATCGCTTTCTACGGAGAAACCTCTGGTGATGCGACGGGGGAACGTGCGAAAGAGTTCTCCCGTCGGAGGGAAAATGCTTCTTCCGGCGGCGAAGTGCTCCACGTTGCTCGAGGAGAGGAAGTGGCTCTTGCCACGATGGTGGAGGACCTTGTCCTGCGGGGACGCGCTCCGCTCGAACTCTATGTGGGCTCTTCCCGCCTTCCCATGAAATCCTTCGTGGCGGAGTTTATTCGCGGTGCCCTGGAGGGCATGCTACGTTCGCTGAAAGGGGGGGCAGACTTCCGCAGGGGCATTCTCCTCGCGGTACCTCCGGAAAAGGGCGCGGAATCCGACGAGGAGGGAGAACGGCTGAGAAGGACGCCGGAAGCGTAATGTGAGGAAAAAAAGGACGTTGTTTTTCGGAATTTTCCCTTGTGCCCCGCACTTCTGCTGTCTATAATGGTGGGCACTTCGGCGACGTGCCCCGCACGCCGCCGAAAATCGCGTTCATCACTTCTTAAGGAGGTCGTTTGAAATGCAGTTGTATTGGATTGTTGGAGGTGCCGGAGCGTTGGCATTGCTCTATGCGGTCATCTCCATGGGAAAGATCACGGCGTTTCCCGTAACGAATGCACGGGTGGAGGAGTTGTCCGGGATCATCCAAAAGGGTGCCATGGCATTTCTCTTCCGTGAATATCGTTGGCTCGCCCCTTTCGTCGTGATTGTTGCGGCGCTTCTCTGGTTCAAGATAGGTGCGGCTTCTGCAGTCTCCTTTGCCTTTGGCGCTCTCTGCAGCGCCTTGGCGGGGTTTCTCGGCATGCGGATCGCCACGAAGGCGAACGGAAAGACCGCCTTCGCCGCGACGGAGAGCATGAACAGTGCTCTGCGCATCGCCTTCACTGGCGGTACCGTGATGGGCATGTTCGTGGTGGGCATCGGCATCCTCGGTGTCGTCGCTTCCTATCTGCTCTTTCGTGATCCTAACGTCATCACGGGCTTCGGGTTCGGCGCCAGTTCCATCGCACTTTTTGCCCGCGTGGGGGGCGGCATTTACACCAAGGCCGCCGATGTGGGAGCGGACCTGGTAGGCAAGGTTGAGGCGGGAATTCCCGAGGACGATCCCCGCAATCCCGCGGTCATCGCGGACAACGTGGGAGACAACGTGGGAGACATTGCCGGCATGGGAGCCGACCTCTTCGAGTCCTACGTGAACTCCATCATCGCCGCCATGGCCATCGGTCTTGCGACCTTCGGAGACAGGGGCGTCGCCTATCCGCTTCTCCTTTCCGCCCTGGGGATCGTCTCCGCCGTGCTCGGTACCTTCTTCGTCCGGGTCAAGGAGGGCGGAGATCCCCAGATGGCGCTCCGCATGGGAATCTTCTCCACAGGGGTCTTCATGATCCTCGGATCCTTCTTCCTCACCCGCAGTGTCTTCGACGGGGACAACACGCTCTTCTTCGCCGTGGTGGCGGGCGTGCTCTCGGGTGTGCTCATCGGCTACGTGACGGAGGTCTACACCTCCGCGTCCTTCAAATCCGTGAAGGAGATCGCCCATGCCTCCGAGACGGGTTCCGCCACGAACATTCTCTCCGGCATTGGAGTGGGTATGAAATCCACCATGATTCCCGTGATCCTCATCTGTGCGGCCATTCTTGTGGGAGTGAAGTTCGGCGGGCTCTACGGCATCGCCTGTGCGGCGGTGGGCATGCTCTCCACGGTGGGCATGACCCTCTCCGTGGACGGATACGGCCCCATCGCGGACAACGCCGGAGGTATCGCCGAAATGAGTCATCTTCCCAAGGAAGTCCGAAAGATCACGGACCGTCTCGACGCGGTGGGGAACACCACCGCCGCCGTCGGCAAGGGGTTGGCCATCGGCTCGGCGGCACTCACCGCGCTGGCGCTCTTCGCGGCCTACGCCACGGCGGTGAACCTGAGCGTCATTGATCTCAAGGATCCTCGGGTCATGGTCGGTCTTTTCCTGGGCGGTATGCTCCCCTTCTTCTTCAGCGCCCTTGCCATTCAGGCGGTGGGACGTGCGGCGGAGAAGATGATCGACGAGGTACGGCGCCAGTTCCGTGAAATTCCCGGTATCATGGAAGGGACCGGAGAGCCGCAGTACGAACGGTGCGTGGACATCTCCACCGCCGCGTCCCTTCGGGAGATGGTGTTCCCGGGACTTCTCGCCGTGATTTCTCCTGTGCTCGTTGGCTACTTCCTCGGCGCGCAGGCTCTCGGCGGGTTGTTGGGTGGCTCCATTGTAACTGGGGTCATGCTCGCCATCTTCATGGCTAATGCGGGCGGCGCCTGGGACAACGCGAAGAAGTACATCGAAGAGGGCAACCACGGTGGAAAGGGAAGCGCTCCCCACGCCGCGGCGGTGGTGGGCGATACCGTGGGCGATCCTTTCAAGGATACTGCGGGGCCGAGCCTGAACATTCTCATCAAGCTCATGTCCGTGGTGGCCCTGGTGCTCGCACCGCTTTTCAGCTGATCACCCTTTCAAGATAGAAGTCCGTAGGGGGCATCGCCCCCGTTTTTCACAGGGGGGAAGAGCGTCCGCTCCTCCCCCCCGCCTGTTTGTTCGGAGGAGTGCGAGTCATGCATGCCGACCATGTGCGACGGATAAAGGAGCGACTGGATATCGTCGAGGTCATCGGTGATTACGTTCCCCTGAAGAAAGCGGGGCGGAGCTTCAAGGGCCTCTGCCCCTTCCACGGAGAGAAGACTCCTTCCTTCACCGTCTCTCCCGAACGGCAGACCTACCATTGCTTCGGTTGCGGACGGGGTGGCGACATCTTTTCTTTCGTCATGGAGACGGAAGGCATCTCTTTTTCTCAAGCCCTGGAACTGTTGGCTTCCCGGGCCGGGGTTTCTCTCGATCCGGCACGGAAAGGTGCTCCCGGAGGCGATGTGCGAAGCGTGTCGGCACTGGCGCAGGAATTTTTCACGGAAAGTCTTTTGGGGCCGGGGGGAATTTCCGGAAGACGCTATCTGGCAAAAAGAAATGTCCCGGAACACTTCTGGAAGGAGTTTGGTCTGGGTTGGGCACCTTCCGGCTGGGATTCCCTGTGGCGCCATCTGCAAAGTCGAAACGTCGGCGAAAAAGAAGCCCTTGCCTGCGGCGTGGTCGTCGAAGGCAACAGAGGGCTCTA
This sequence comes from Aminiphilus circumscriptus DSM 16581, assembly GCF_000526375.1. NCBI lineage: Bacteria > Thermotogati > Synergistota > Synergistia > Synergistales > Aminiphilaceae > Aminiphilus > Aminiphilus circumscriptus. The sequence continues at coordinate 241,503 of NZ_JAFY01000007.1, forward strand.
CGATCGCTTCCGCGGGCGAGTCATCTTTCCCATCGCGGATGTGTCGGGGCGCATCATCGCCTTCGGCGGACGTCTTGTGGACGGGGAAGGCGCGAAATATCTCAACAGCCCGGAGGGGGTGCTTTTTCGGAAGCGGGAGTGTCTCTACCTGCTGCACCGGGCCAAACAGTTCATGCGTGCCCGGGGACGGGCAATTCTCGTGGAAGGCTACATGGATGCTCTTCGGCTCCACATGGAAGGATTCGGTGAGGCCGTGGCGTCTCTCGGCACCGCTCTCACCTCCGAACAGGCGGATCTCGTCAAGCGATTCGCGCCGCGCTGTTATATCTGTTTCGATGCGGACGCGGCAGGGCAGGAGGCTGCGGTGCGAGGCATGTATGTGCTGCAGAGTCGCGGATTGGATGTTCGGGTGGTCTCTCTGCCCGAGGCGAAGGACCCCGACGAGTTTCTTTCCGCTCCCGGAGGTGCTGCCCGTTTTTCCGCCTGTCTTGACGCGTCGATGCCTCTCGTGCGACATCATCTTTCCCTGCGGAGAGACGCCCTGCGTGATCCGACGCAAAGAGAACAGGCCACCAGAGATATCCTCAGTGGTGTCGCCCAGCTTTCTTCCCTTGATCTTGCCCCCTTTGTGCCGGAGATCGCCGCTGCCTTCGGCCTTTTTGCACATCAGCTCGTCGAACTCGTCGAAAGAGAGAGAAAAGTTCTTTCTCAATCGGAACAAGGGAAACCCTCCCTTTCCGGCGTATCTATAACTGGAGGGAAAGGAGAGGAAGCCGCGGATCCGGTGGAAGCCGCGTTGCTTTTTCTTCTGTGGACGGACGCGAGCCGTCGGCGCAACGCCTCCCCGGAGGGAATCCTTCCCCTCTTTTCGGAAGAGCGACTTCGCCATCTTGTCATGGCGCTTCTTTCCGGAGAGGTTCCAGAAGAACTGGAGGCGCGATGGCATGTCATCGGCGAAACCTATCCCCTTCGGGTGGTGGCTTTCGGAGGAGAGTGGTGTGCCCGTCTCGAAGAGAAGGATGCGTGGAAAACGGTTGTGGGTCTCCTCGAGGCGAGGAACAGAAAACGGCAGTATGAAGCCCTGCAGCTCAAATGCCGCCGTGGAGAAGCGACCGACGAGGATCTTCTGGCGTTGCGGAGCCTCGCGCAGAAGCTGAAGGGGGGCAAGGATTCGGCGTGACTGAACAGAGCGGAAAAAGAGAAGATGCCGACGCGGGAAAAAACGTCCCGGTGGAGGAACCGACGCGACACGGCCAAACTCCTCAGGAAAGGCGGAATGGAGCCGACGTGAAAAAGAAACGGAAGAAAAAGAGAACTGAAGGAGAGGGCGAATCCTCCGGCTTCGCCGAGGGAATGAACATTTCCGGGAGTCGTGATGCCGAAAAGGCGGACGCATCTCCGGTGAAGTCGATCGATGGTGCTGAAAGAGAGACGGAGGGGACGGCAACAATCCCCGAATCGTCTGCAACCACGCGGGATGAAGGAACGGCATCGGAAAAAATGCAGAAGCACACGAAGCGGAGCAGTCTGAAAAAGCAGGAAGAGATCTCTCTGGAAGGAGTGCCGGCGGAGACATCTTCGATTCTGTCCGACGGTGAGGCTGCTCCTGCGGAAGCTTTGGGCGGAGACGTTGCCTCTTCCGTGGAGGGTGCTTTTTCGGGAGAGGAAGGAGAGGAAATTGCTCTGCCCGAGGGGGATGAACTTTTTCTCGAGGAACCTCTTGCGGAGGATCCTTCCCTCTTCGGCGGTGATGAAGTGACCAGTCCGGTTCCTGCCACCGCCGAACCTGTGGCGGCAGGGAGTCCGGATCCGGTGCTCGCGAGGGAACTGCCCCTCGAAGAGACGCAGAAAGATTATCTCCTTTTCCTTCCCCTCATTCAGGAAGGGCAGAAGCGTGGGTATATCACGTTCGAGGAGATCGAGAAACAGCTTCCTCCGGAGTTTTTGAACAACCCGGAGACGCTGGACAAGCTTTACGAAGAGTTCACTCTTCTCGGGATCGAAGTGCAGGAGGAGACGAAGCGCGGCAAGGATGAATCCGTTTCCGACGAGGAGCTTGTTCCACCGGCGGCGGGGGAGAGCATGGGTGTTCTCGAGGATCTCCCCCTGTCCGATCCCGTGCGCATGTACCTGCGGGAAATCGGCAAGATTCCGCTGCTCACGCCCGACGAGGAAGTGACGCTGGCCAAACTTGTGGAGGCGGGAGAGCCAAGAGGCAAGAGTGCTCTCGTGGAGGCGAATCTTCGTCTCGTCGTGAGTATCGCCAAGAAATATATCGGGCGGGGGATGCTCTTTCTCGATCTGATTCAGGAAGGAAACCTGGGGCTCATTCGTGCGGTGGAGAAGTTCGATTATCGGAAGGGATACAAATTCAGTACCTACGCGACCTGGTGGATCCGTCAGGCCATCACGCGGGCCATCGCCGACCAGGCCAGAACAATACGCATCCCTGTCCACATGGTGGAGACCATCAACAAACTGATTCGCGTGTCGAGACAGCTTGTACAGCGTCTGGGACGGGAGCCCACTGCGGAGGAGATCGCCCAGGAGATGGAGATCCAGTCCGAGAAGGTGGAGGAAATCCAGCGCATCGCCCAGGAACCTGTTTCCCTGGAAACACCCATCGGCGAGGAAGAGGACAGCCAGCTTGGGGATTTTCTCGAGGACAAGGATCTTCCGAGTCCGGAAGAGGCTGCGGCGAGCCAACTTCTCCGGGAGCAGCTGGATGACATGCTCGAGGATCTCACCGAACGGGAACGGGAGGTTTTGCGCCTTCGTTTCGGCCTCGAGGACGGACATCCCTATACGCTCGAAGAAGTGGGGAGGCGCTTCGGTGTCACTCGGGAACGCATTCGTCAGATCGAGGCGAAGGCGTTGCGCAAACTCCGGCACCCCAGCCGGAGTCGAAAGTTGCGCGATTTTCTGGAATAAGCGCCGTGTGCTTCCGAAGCGGACGTTCCGAATGACACCCGCTTCGACAGCAGTGAAAGAATTCCCTATATCGACGACCCGTTTCTCTGTTATACTGGCTTTGGATTCGTGCTCGGAGGCGCAATCATGAGAGTGGATGTCTATCTCAAGCTCGCACGCTTGGTGAAGCGGCGAAGCGTGGCGCAGGAAATGATCCGTCTGGGGGCTGTCCGTGTGGACGGACGCCCCGTGAAACCCTCCGGGGAGGTGCGGAAGGGGGCACGGGTTTCTGTCGCCTTTCCCCGGCGCCTGCTCGTCGTGGAAGTGCTCTGTGATGACGAGCAGCTTCTGCGGCGGAAGAGCGAGCCTTATCTCGTTGTGGAGGAACGTTCTCTTGATGGAGCGACATCGCCTTGGTAACACCCCGGCCGACCGGTCCGGAGGAAAAGAAAAAAAATTAACCGCCCGAAGGGGAGGAGTGTACGGATGAGTTACATCGTCGGTGTTCATGGAAGAGAGATCCTCGACTCGAGGGGAAATCCAACGGTCGAGGTGGAAGTGTGGCTCGACAACGGTATTGTGGGAAAGGCCGCCGTTCCCTCCGGAGCCTCCACGGGAACTTTCGAGGCAGTGGAGCTGCGCGACGGCGAGACACGTTTTCTCGGCAAGGGTGTGCTCAAGGCGGTGGAGCACGTGAATGAGAAAATCGCTCCCGAAATCGTGGGAATGGATCCTGCGGAGCAGGGGGCTCTGGACAGAGCACTTCTTGCGCTTGACGGGACGACGAACAAGGGAAAGCTCGGTGCCAACGCGATCCTCGGCGTTTCCATGGCGGCGGCGCGCGCCGCTGCGGAGGACCACGATCTTCCTCTGTGGGCCTACCTGGGCGGACTTGGTCCCATGCTCTTGCCCACGCCGATGATGAACGTCATCAATGGAGGTGCTCACGCGGACAACACCCTGGATATCCAGGAGTTCATGATTCTTCCCCACGGTGCGGAAAGTTTCGCCGAGGGGCTTCGCATGGGTGTGGAGACCTATCATACCCTGAAGAAGATCCTCAAGAAGAAGGGGTACAGTGTTTCCATCGGTGACGAGGGAGGGTTCGCTCCGAACCTTCGCACCAACAGGGAGGCGTTGGATGTTCTTGTGGAGGCTATCGAAGCCGCGGGATATTCGCCTGGTGCCCAAATCTCCCTTGCTGTGGACGGTGCCGTGACGGACCTGTTCACGGACGGTGTCTATTCCTTCGCCGGAGAAGGGCGGACCTTCACCCCGGAACAGCTTGTCGACTACTATGCGGATCTCTGCGACGCCTACCCCCTTGTCTCCATTGAGGATGGCATGGCCGAGGAGGACTGGGCGGGATGGGCGCTGCTCACGAAACGTCTCGGCGGAAAAGTGCAGCTCGTCGGGGACGACATTTTCGTCACGAATCCGGAGCGGTTCTCCCGGGGCATTGCCGAAAAGATCGGAAACGCCATTCTCATCAAGCTCAATCAGATCGGTACGGTGACGGAGACGCTGCAGGTCATCGACAAGGCTCGTTGGAGCGGCTACGGAGCAGTGATCTCCCATCGTTCCGGGGAGACCGACGATTCCTTCATCAGCGATCTCGCCGTCGCCACGGGGGTCGGGCAAATCAAGACCGGCGCTCCGGCCCGTATGGACCGGGTGGCGAAATACAATCAGCTGCTCCGCATCGCCGAGACCTGCACGGCACCTTATGCGGGCCTTTCTCGGGTTGTTTGCGCGAAAAAGGACTGAACAGGGCGGTAAGAAACCCGGAACAGAGAAGGAGGGCGCGCGAATGAAGCGTGTAGTGAGCACCGATAAAGCACCTGCTGCCATCGGGCCTTACAGCCAGGCGATCTGGATGGGGGATCTGCTCTTCCTGTCCGGACAGATTCCACTTGATCCTGTCACGGGACAGCTCGTGGGAAAAACTTCCGCGGAACAGGCGGAACAGGTCTTGAAGAACATTGGTGCCATTCTGGAATCCCAGGGGCTCTCCTTTCGAAATGTGTTGAAAACCACTGTGTTCTCCGTGGATTTGGGAGATTTTGCGGACGTGAACGCCGTGTATGCTCGTTGGTTCGAGACGGAGCCGCCCGCCCGTTCTTTCGTGGAAGTCTGTGGACTTCCCAAGGGCGCGAAGGTTGAAATTGAACTCATTGCCGCGAAAGGGTAGGATTCGTCCCCGAGGATGCCGATCCGGGAAAGAAGAGGAGACCAGAAAATGAAGGTTGCCGAGCCCACCGTGGAACGTCTCGTGCAATATTATCGGTTGCTGGAACAGCTGCATGAGGAAGGCAGGAAGGTCGTCTCGTCCCAGGACATCGGCGAAATTCTCGCCTTCAAGGCAAGCCAGGTGCGAAAGGACTTGTCCTACTTCGGAGAAATCGGCAAGCGCGGCGTGGGCTATCACGTGGACAAACTCTTCGAGCACATTCGTGCCATTCTGTCTTCGCCGCGGGTGTGGCGGATGGCGCTCGTGGGGGTGGGGCATCTGGGAGAGGCTCTACTCGGGTACAATGCGCTTCGAAGCGAAAAATTCGGCATTTGCGCTCTTTTCGACGTGGATCCGGAGAAGGTCGGGAAAGAGATCGGAGGAATTCCCTGCTTTCACGTCGAGGAGATGACCGACGTGCTTCGCGAGCAGAATGTCGAGGTGGTCATCCTCACCGTTCCCGCCCATGTGGCGCAATCCTGCGTGGACAAAATCGCGAAGAGCGAGACGGTGAAAGGAATTCTCACCTTTGCACCTATTCCCGTTGTCGTGCCGGACCGGATCCTCGTCTACAGCGTGGACATCTCGGTGGAACTCGAAAAACTGCTTTTCTATCTCAAGCAGGCGAATGGCGACTGACCTTCTCTTTTCCCCTGACCGGAGCTCGTGGTACAATCGAGTGCATTCCATGTCGAGAAGACATTTTGAGGAGGCGGTGTTGTTGCGAGCAATGCTGATTGGCTTCGCGAGTCTTCTGTGGCCCGGGGTCTGCCACGCCGAAGGCGCGTCGGCGGGATCGCAGGGAGGGCTTCTGGGCATGCTCATGCCCCTGGCGTTGTTTATCGTCATTTTTTACTTTCTGATCATTCGACCGCAAAAGAAAAAGCAAAAGCAGCACGAGAACATGCTGGCCTCCATCCGGAGAGGTGATCAGATCGTGACGGCGGGAGGCTTCTTCGGTGTCGTCAAGGACGTCAAGGATGACAGCTTCATCGTTGAAATCGCCGATGGCGTGAAGGTCCGCCTGCTCAAGAGTTCCGTTTCGTACAAGCGGTCTACCGAAGAGAGCGACGTCGCCAAGACGTCTAAGAAGGAAGAAGAGACCGCTCCTCAGGAGGAGACGGCGTCTGAAATCGGCTCCGAACAGTAGGAGGCGCTCTTCGATCTGCCGCACGGAGTGGGTGCGAAGCGCCTGCTCCGTTTTTCTCATGTGCGGAGGGGTAGTGTTTCAAAAAAGACGGCATTAAGGAGGTCGTGTTTTCATGTTGAAACGTGATCGCTGGCGGTTGCTGCTCGTTGTCCTGGTGGTCGCCGCCGCCCTGGCGTCGGTCTTTCCCATTCAGGGCAAGATCCGCCTGGGACTCGATCTGAAGGGGGGCGCCCATATCCTGCTGCAGGCCAAAGGGACGCCGGAAAACCCCGTTACCGAGGACAGTGTGGAGCGCCTTCTCGCCGTGCTTCGGAACCGTGTGGACCAGTACGGTGTTTCCGAGCCGGTCATTCAGCGCGAAGGCCGGGATCGTATCATCGTCGATCTCCCCGGAGTGGAGGATCCCGAGGCGGCCCTCGAATTGATCGGCAAGACAGCGCTTCTGGAGTTCCGTGCGGTGGAGGGCATATCGCCCAGGGTTCCCGCTTCGCCGGAGCGGAAGAATTACGAGGATGATGCGAGTTTTGCCGCGGCGGAGGAACGTTGGAAGGCGGCGGCGGAGCAAGTTGCCGCTGCCCAGCAGGAGATGGCCGCCAGGGCCGAGGAAGACGACGCGCTCGTGATCATGAAGGATGAAAAAAACGTCGCCTATCTTCTCGGGCCGCCCCTCGTCACCGGAAAGGATCTTCTCGATGCCAAGACCGCTTTCGACAATCTCGGGCGTCCCGTGGTGACCATCAAGTTCAACGCCGAAGGCACGAAACTTTTCGACAAGGCCACGGCGGACAATGTGGGACGTCAGCTCGCGATCGCTCTCGACGGAGTTGTGGTTTCCGCGCCGGTGGTGCAGGAGAGAATCAGCGGCGGTGACGCGCAGATCTCCGGAAGTTTCTCCCCCGCGGAAGCGCAGCGCCTCGCCATCATGCTCCGGGCAGGCGCACTTCCCGTTCCGGTGGAAATTCTCGAAAACCGTTCCGTGGGACCCACTCTGGGAAGCGATTCCATCGAATCCGGACTTCGTGCTGGATTGATCGGGGCGGCTTTGGTGGTGCTCTTCATGCTGCTCTACTACAGATTCCTCGGAATCGCTGCGGATGTGGCCTTGGGTGTGGCGGTTCTTCTCGTCTTCGCGGCACTCATCAGCTTGAAGGCGACCCTGACGCTTCCCGGCATCGCGGGAATCGTGCTCACCATCGGTATGGCCGTGGATGGCAACATCCTCATCTATGAGCGCATCAAGGAGGAGCAGCGAGCGGGAAAAACACCTCTTGCTGCCGTCGACGCGGGATTCCGCAAGGCCATCACGACCATTATGGATGCGAACATCACCACCCTCATCGCCGCTGCGGTGCTCTACTACTTCGGCAGCGGACCCATTCGAGGTTTCGCCGTGACCCTGAGCATCGGCATTATGGCCAGCCTTTTCAGCGCCATCGTGGTGACCAGGGCTCTGCTGCAGATCTTCTTTGGGCGCAGCCGAAGTGTCCGGCTGCAGCAGTAGAGGGTTAGGAGGAGCGGAGATGTCGTTGAGAACAAAGCACATTCGTTTTATGGAAATTCGCCGCGTTTCCCTTGCCCTGAGCGCGCTGCTGCTGCTGGGCAGTATGGCGTTGCTGATGACGAAGGGGCTCAATCTCGGTATCGATTTCACGGGAGGTATCATCGTTCAGGTCGAGTTCTCCTCTCCCGTGACGGTCAAAGAGGTGCGCGAGACCCTTGCCGAGAGCGGACAGCAGCACGTGACCATTCAGGCCTACAGCGACAGGGGAGTCATCGTTCGGCTCGCCGCGGACGATGAGGCATCCCAGAAGGCCGCCATCGACGCAATGAAGAAGAAGGATTCCGGAGTGAACGTGCTCCGCATCGAAAAAGTCGGGCCGGTGGTGGGAAAACAGCTTCGCGAGGAGGCCGTCGTTGCGGTTGCGGTGGCCCTTGTGGGCATTCTTCTCTACATCACGGTGCGTTTCCGGTTCCGTTTCGCCGTCGTGAGCGTGGTGGCCCTCTTGCACGATACCATTCTCACTCTGGGACTTTTCAGCCTCCTTGGAAGAGAAATCTCTCTCACCTTTATCGCCGCGATTCTCACCGTCGTGGGCTATTCGCTGAACGACACCATCGTCGTTCTCGACCGTGTCCGCGAGAACTGGAAGGAACTTCGCTCGAAGGGGATCGTCCATCTTCTCGACCTTTCCATCAACCAGACACTTTCGAGGACCATCAACACATCGTTGACGACGCTGCTCCCCGTAACGGCGCTCTTTCTCTGGGGAGGACCCGTCATCGGTGATTTTTCCCTCGCGCTTTTGGCGGGAATTCTGGTGGGAACTTACAGCTCCATCTATATCGCGGGGGCACTTCTCTGCGAGTGGAATCTCCGAAAACCGGAAATCTGAGAGGTTTGCGGCGGAGCGGGTTGGCCGGACCATGCTATAGTTGTGCCGAAGCGGGTTGGGCTGGAAGCCGTGCGTCGAGTCTCAAGGAGGGATGCACATGAAGAGTTATGCGCTTGCCATTGCGATAGCCATGCTTGTGGCAGCCGGATATGCCTTTCAGAATACCGGTGATGTGACCGTTCGCTTTCTCATCTGGGAGCGCCAGATTCCGCAGGGAATCTGGGAGATCCTTCTCTTCGCGGCTGGAGGCATTCTCATGTGGTTTGTCTCTCTCGTCGCTCTTTTGGAGGTTCGGAGTGGATTGAAGCGGGAGATCCGGGATTTGCAGAAGCGCAACGAGGCTCTCTCCGAGGAACGCACGGCGCTGCTCACCGCTCTTGCGAGCCTGAAGGGATTCGAGCGGGAACATGTCGCGACGTGTGTGCCCGCACCCTCCGAAGAGAAAGTTTCCACGGGGATCCCCGCGAGCGAAGAATGTGCTGCGGCGGGTGTTCCCTGCGAGGTGAAAAAATGGGAAGAGGAACCGGAAATGCCCGAAAAACCAGCCTCGTTCGAGGATGCTGCCGCGGAGGAGCAATCTCTTGAGGATGTTGTCATGAAAGTGGACGAGGAGCAGGAGCGGCGGTGATCGATATCTGCGCCGGTGACGAGATCCGGGTGAGGTATCCTGAAGAAGACGCCTCGACCCTCGCCCTTACTCTTGGATGTAGCCGAATCTTCGCGAGTGTACTCCAGATGCGCGGCTTGGGGTGTTCTGAGAAGGCTCGGGCGAAACATCGTCCGGGCCTTCGGCTCGCTTTGGAGGAACTTTTCCTCGGTAATGAAGATCCTGGAGGCGAAGGGCTCCGGGCCGCCCTTCGCGAGGGGGTGCGGGTCGTCGTCTATGGGGACTACGATGTCGATGGTGTTGCTGCCACGTCGCTCGCGGTGGAACTGTGTCTTTCGTACGGAGCGGAAGTCCGTTACTATATTCCGCATCGGCGCCTGCAGGGATACGGTATTCACGAGGAGATGATCGGCCGCATTCTGCAGATGGGGTGCGATCTTCTCCTCGTCGTGGATTGCGGCACCAGGGACCGGAAGATTCTGGAGGGCGTCGTCGCCGCCGGTGTTCCCGTGTGGGTTTTCGACCATCATTTGCCCGAAGGTTCCACAGTCCGGGACGTGGGGGCCGTTCTCATCAATCCCCATGCCTCGAACGGAGACGAAGAAGGAGTGCGCCTTTGCGCCACGGGAGTCCTCTGGGCGTGGCTTTTCCGAAACGCCCTCGCGCCGGAGGAGTGGCTTCGTGAACGCCTGGATCTCGTGGCACTGGCCACTGTGGCGGATTGTGTCTCCCTGGGTCCTTTGAACCGCGCCCTCGTTTTCGAGGGACTCGAGCGCATCCGCCAAGGGCGAAGGGTGGGCCTGAGATTGCTCGCGGAGCGGCTCGGGCTCGTTTTTCAGCGTATCGGCGAGGAAGACCTCGCCATGAAACTCATTCCCTGCCTGAATGCTGCGGGAAGACTCGATCTCGCGGATGTGTCCGTTCGGGTTCTTCTCGGAGAGAAGGACACGCTCCAGTGGGTGGAGCGGCTTGTCGAACTGAACAGAAAACGTCAGTATCTTTCCGGGCGGCTCGTGGACGAGATCTCCACGGCAATCTCCGCGGAGGAACGTCATGTTCTTCGGGGGAACGAATGGCCTGTGGGAATCCTGAGCAGTGTGGCAAGCCGTCTCTGCTCGCAATTCCGAAGGCCCATCGCGCTGGCGGCGCCGGCGGGAGAGGTTCTTCGCGGCACTCTCCGCGTGCCCGGCGGAGTGGATGCGGTGGCGATTCTTCGGAATGTGGAGGAACATCTCCTTGAGTGGGGCGGACACCGTCAAGCCGCTGGATTCAGCGTTGCTCCCGAAAGATGGAATGTCGTGGAGGAAAGGCTCGAATACAGCCTGTCCGAAGTGAAAATCCAGAAGGACCTTCTGGAGGTCCTCGCCTTTCCTCCGCAGGAGATCGACATGGCTTCCTGGCGGGAGGTGGAAACGCTGGGGCCTTTCGGCATGGGCAATCCAAGACCGCTCCTCTACGCGGAGAACAAAGGGGTTTCGTCGATCCGTCCCCTCGGAGGCAACGGGAGGCACGTCACCGTGGAGGTTGGAGGCGTGCCTCTCCTCGGATTCAATGCGGCCAAACTTCTCGCGGGGTGTCCGAATCCCCGCGGATGGGTGTATGCTCCCCGAATTGACCACTGGAGGGGACAAGCGCGCCTTCAGTTCGTGCTGGAGCGAATCGTCCATAGCGGAGGCGTTGAGCATGCGTGACGAGGACGAAGGCGGTCGAGACCGCGGAGGAGAACGAGGAAGCCTTGTGCGGGGAAAGGCCATGCGTGCCACCTTGGGGACGCTTGGGACCGAGACGCGTCAAGGACAGGGAATAGCTGCTTTGCGTCTTCTTCGGGACAGCTTCGTCGGCAGGCTTCCCGAGAACCAGCGTGTCACGCCGGTCAAACTCGCATGGCAGGAATTGTGGGGGAAAGCGGCCCGTTTTCTTTCGAAAGAGGATCTTTCCGTTCTGGGAGAAGCCCTCGTGATTGCTGCGGAGGCGCACAAGGACCAGGTGCGGTCTACGGGAGACCCCTACATTGTGCATCCACTCAGCGTCGCCTCTATCCTTGCGGACATGCAGCTCGACAGGGACACGCTCGTGGCGACGCTTCTGCATGATGTCCTCGAAGACACTCCTCTCGACTCGGCGATGTTGGAACAGAAATTCGGGGCACAAGTGCTCACCCTCGTTGATGGAGTCACGAAGCTCGGCAAGCTCCCCTTTCGTTCCTTCGAGGACTACCAGGCGGAGAATCTGCGCAAGATGTTCCTCGTCATGGCCAAGGATATCCGGGTGGTCCTCATCAAGCTCGCGGACAGGGTGCACAACATGCGAACGCTTCAGGCCCTTCGGAGGGACAAGCAGCTCCGCATCGCAAAGGAGACCATCGAGATTTACGCGCCTCTCGCGCATCGGCTTGGTATCTATCAGATCAAGAGGGAACTCGAGGACCTTTCCTACAAGATCCTCGACCCGGACATGTACCACGAGATCCGCCGCCGGGTCCGGAAAAAACTTCCCGAGAGGGAGGCCATTGTCAAGAAGGCCATCGACCTGCTCCAGGAACGACTCAAAGGTTCCGGAGTCGATGTATACATCACGGGAAGAGCAAAACATTTCTACAGCATCTACGAGAAAATGCGAAGAAAAAACCTCTCTCTCGACCAGCTCTACGACCTGCTGGCGGTGAGGGTTATCGTCAATACAGTGGTGGAATGCTACACGGTTCTCGGTGTGGTGCATACCCTGTGGAAGCCTATTCCGGGGCAATTCGACGACTACATCGCCAATCCGAAGAACAACATGTACCAGTCTCTGCATACCACGGTGGTGGGTCCCAGCGGCGAGCCTTTGGAGGTGCAGATTCGAACCTGGGAGATGAATCTCCTCGCCGAATACGGCATTGCGGCTCACTGGCGATACAAAGAACGCAAGACCAAAATGGACGAGCTCGACAACAAGCTCACCTGGATACGGCAGGCTCTCGAATCCCCCGGGGAGGACAATGAACCGGCGGAGTTTCTTGAGCATCTCAAGGCGGATGTGCTCACCTCGGAGGTCTTTGTCTTCACTCCAAAGGGGGATGTCATGAATCTCCCCCACGGCTCCACGCCCATCGATTTCGCCTACACCATCCACACGGAGGTGGGGAACAAGTGCGTCGGGGCCATGGTGAACGGGCGTATTGTCTCGATGGACTACACACTGCAGAACGGGGATATCGTGCGTGTGCTCACCTCCCCTCAGGGGCGCCCCTCCAGGGACTGGTTGAAGCTTGTTCGGAGCAATCGTGCTCAGGCGAAGATCCGGAGCTATTTTCGCCAGCAGGATAGAGCGGAGCGGGATGAACGGCTGGGCAAGGGGCAGGAGATGCTCGAGCGGGAGTTGCGCCGCCGCCTGGAGCAGCCGGAGCTGGAGTTGACCTCGGAGTACATGGGGGCTCTCAACAAAATCGCCCATGACATGGGATTTTCCAACGGGGAAGACCTGCTCGTTGAAATCGGATCGGGGCGCCAGAATCCCAGTGCCGTCGCATCGAGGGTTGTGCAGCTTAGGGCAACGACGTCCCAGGATGTGGAAATCCCCCAGGAGGCAGTTATTCCGAAGAGGGAAGTCGATGCGGAAATCGTGGTGGACGGAACGGAAGGAGTGCTTGTGGGAATCGCCAACTGCTGCAGGCCCATTCCCGGGGATGCCATCGTGGGATACGTGACGAAGAACCGCGGTATCACCGTGCACAGGGTGGACTGCGCCAATGTGGACACTTCGGCGGAGGAGCGCACCATCCCCGTTGCATGGGGAAAAAAGACCGCTCCCCGCTACACGAGCAGGATCAAGCTCGAGGCGGCGGACCGACCGGGACTGTTTGCCGAGGTCACCCAGGCTTTGGCCGCAGGAGATGCGTCCATTCTGAGCGTCAAGGCCAACGTGAAGGGAGCCAATCGTGCGGTCATGACCGCTGAGATTCAGGTTCATGATCTGGAACACCTTTATCGGATCATGGCGCGGATCAATACCGTCAAAGGTGTCATGCAAGTGGAACGGGGGTGATGTCGTGCGTGCCGTCGTGCAGCGTGTGGATTGGGCGAATGTTCGGGTCGGCGAGGAAACGGTGGGCGAGGTGGGTTTGGGGATGTGCGTTCTCCTCGGTGTCTCCGGGGAGGATACGGACGCCGATGTGACCTGGATGGCCGAGAAGATCGCCACGCTGCGCATTTTCGAAGATGCCGAGGGAAAACTCAACCGCTCTTTGGGTGATGTAGGCGGATCCATGCTCGTGATCTCTCAGTTCACGCTCTACGGGGATTGCCGGAAAGGGCGAAGGCCTTCCTTCACGGAAGCCGCGCCTCCCGAGAAAGGCAAGTCCTGTTACGAACTCTTCTGCCGTCTGGTCGAGGAGAAGGGCATTCCCGTTTCCACGGGGATCTTTCGTGCGGACATGCGGGTGTCTCTTTGCAACAACGGTCCCGTCACGATGATCATCGACAGCAAAGGAGTGTTCTAAAACCATGGAGATGCGCCGTTTCGCCCTGGGGGCGTTGTGGACGAACGGATATCTGGTGTGGACCGAGGAGCGGCGGGGAATTTTCGTCGATCCCGGCGGCGATGTTTCGGAGGTTGATGCCTGGCTTCGGGAAAAGGAGATTGTCCTCGAAGCAATCCTTCTCACCCATGGACATGCGGATCATATCGCCGGTGTGGAGGGGCTGCGCAGGGGAAAAAAGATTCCCGTGGCCATCCATGTGCTCGACGCGCCGAAACTCTCCGCCGCCACGGAGAACCTCTCTGCCTTCATAGGAAATCCTCTGGTGTGCAATGCGGCGGAGTTGCTCCTTGAGGACGGAATGACTTTGGAGATCGCAGGGTTTTCTATTCACGTTCTCCATACGCCGGGGCATACGGAGGGATCCTGCTGTTTCCTCGTGGAGGAGCAGAAGTCCCTTTCGCAAGGAACGACAGGTGTCTCCGCGTCGGCCTCGCGAAGGAACGAGACGCTGCTCTTCTCCGGAGACACGCTCTTCGCCCAGAGCGTGGGCAGAACGGACCTCCCCGGAGGCGATGAGGCGACCCTGCTCCACTCTCTGAAGAAGCTCGCCGAGCTTCCCGACGAGCTTCGGGTGCTTCCAGGCCACGGCCCGGAGACGACCATCGGGCGGGAGCGGGAAAGCAATCCTTTCTGGCCTCGCTAAGGGGATCGCGTGTTTCTTGCACGGTTACCCCGGGACCAGTGGCCCCGGGAACGCCTTTTCTCTCTGGGGCCTGAAGCACTTTCACTCTGCGAGCTTCTCGCTATTCTTTTGCATACGGGTTCCCGGGGGATGGACGTTTTGGAACTTGGCGGTATGCTTCTTGAGGAGTTCGGTGATCTCACAGGTCTCGCTCGGGCGGCTCCGGAGGAGTTCCTCGCGGTGAAGGGACTGGGTGAAGCCAAGGTGGCGAACCTCGTCGCGGCTTTGGAGCTGGCGAGAAGGCTGCGAAGCGAAAGTGCCAAAACAGGCCGGAACGAGACGTGGCGCAGCCGTGTCGCTTCTTGGGCCGAAAACCTTGCAACGGAAGAAAGGGAGTTCATCCTTGCTCTTTTCCTGGATCGCAAGGGGCGGATCCTCGGGGAGAAACAGGTTTCCTATGGTGGGCTGGACGGAGCTTTCCTGGATCTGCCGTTTCTGTTGCGAAGGGCCGTTCGTCTCGACGCGGCGGCGATGGTTCTCGGTCACAATCATCCTGACGGTACTCCGGAACCCAGCAGGGAGGACCGGGAACTCACGTTGCTCCTCTCCAGGCGTCTTCGGATGCTGGATATGGAGCTGTTCGGGCATTTCGTGCTGGCTGGCGGCAGGTTCGTTCCTGTGGAGGTCGGCGAAGAGAGAAGGAAAGCGGGGGAATCTGCGTGTTCAAGTGGATAGCGGGGCTTTTTAGCCGTGATGTCGGCATAGATCTGGGTACGGCGAACATCGTCGTCTACGTTCAGGGACGGGGAATCGTCCTCAGCGAACCCTCCGCGGTGGCTATCAAACACACGGGAAGAAAGGGAAAGGAAGAGGTCATCGCGGTCGGGGCCAGCGCAAAAGCCATGGTGGGCAAGACCCCCGCCGGAGTCGTGACGGTGCGTCCGCTGCAGCACGGAGTCATTGCCGACTTCGACATGACCGAGGCCATGATCGGCCATTTCATGACCGCTGCGACGGGAAGGCGTCACATCCTCGCGCATCCCCGGGTGGTCATCTGTGTTCCCGCCTGCGTGACGGAAGTGGAGCGCCGGGCCGTCATCGACGCGACGCTCGGAGCGGGTGCTCGGGAAGCCTATGTCATCGATGAACCCATCGCGGCCGCGATGGGTGCGGGGCTCCCCATCCACGAACCGCGGGGGAACATGGTGGTGGACATCGGAGGTGGCACAAGCGAGGTAGCGGTGCTTTCTCTC
Source organism: Aminiphilus circumscriptus DSM 16581 (assembly GCF_000526375.1). Taxonomy (NCBI): domain Bacteria; kingdom Thermotogati; phylum Synergistota; class Synergistia; order Synergistales; family Aminiphilaceae; genus Aminiphilus; species Aminiphilus circumscriptus. The sequence goes on from NZ_JAFY01000007.1 coordinate 257,190, forward strand.
GGGGGCATCGTGGTGAGCAAATCCCTTCGCTCCGCGGGCGACGAGATCGATGCGGCCATCGTGAACATGCTTCGGCAGAATTACACGCTCTGTATTGGCGATGTCACCGCAGAGGAGATCAAGATCAACATCGGCACTGCGATGCCGCTCGCCGAACCGCTCGTCATGGAAGTGAAGGGAAGGGACCTCATGGATGGTCTTCCCAAAGCGGTGCGCATCAGTTCCGAAGAGGTGCGGGAGGCGTTGAACCCCATCACCCTCCGGATCGAGGAAATGGTGAAGGATGCGCTCGAACAGACTCCTCCGGAGCTTGCTCGGGACATTGTGGACCAGGGGATGGTTCTCACGGGAGGTGGCGCACTGCTTCGGGGTATGGGGGAACGTCTCCGGCGGACGCTGAACGTGCCCGTCATCACCGCCGAACAGCCGCTCTTTTCCGTTGCACTCGGCGTCGGGCGCGTTCTCGACGAACTGGATGCGATGAAGAAAATTCTCATCGCCGTGGATAAAGGAGTGCAATGAGAGGCTTTGCGCTGACGCAGTGAAAGAAACGGAGTGACGGTATGGAACGGAAGGGCGTGAACAATCCCTGGGTTCATGGTGTCCTGGCCGGTGTGGTGGGACTGTTGCTCTTCATCGTCTCCTTGCAGCTTCCCCTCGCACGAAGCGCCATGGACGCCACGGCGAGGTTCCTTTACTGGCCGGAATACCCCGCCAGCGCGCTCAGACGTCACCTCCGGGAGATGTACCTGTGGATCACCCGGGAAACGGAGCGTCAGGAGCGGCTCGAGCAGCTGGAAGGAGAAGTCCTTGCGCTTCGCGCCGTGGTACGCCGTCTCGGCGTGACGGAGCAGCCACCTGCCCGGGGCATGGTGACCGCCCGGGTGACTCTTCGCGAACCGAGTCGGTGGTGGCAGGAGATCCGGATCGACCAGGGAAGCCTTTCGGGAATTCGCGTGGGCTCACCGGTGCTGCAGAACGGATTCCTTGTCGGAAGAGTCTCTCAGACAGGTGAGAGGTTCGCCTGGGTCGAACTGATCACCTCCAGTACGCTGCTCATTCCCGCCGTACTGGACCGCACGAGGGATTTGGGTGTCGTGACGGGCGACGACGCGGGCAGAGTGTTGCTGCTCTACATCCCCGAGGAAAAAAAACTCCAGGCGGAGATGAGCGTCAGCACCGCCCTTGTGGGCGAATTCCTCCCCCCGGGTATCCCCATCGGCAAAGTCGCCTTTGCCGAGGAGGTGACCGGCGGATATCGCCCCTACGTCCTTGCCATCGGTGGTGATCTGGCCAGGCTGTATACCGTTTCCGTCATGGTCCAGGAGGGACTGCCGTGATCTGGGCGGCGGGGATGTGGTATCTTCAGGATCTCCTCCAGGTTGCGGCGTCGAGCGGAGTGCTGGTTCCCGAACTCTTCTTTCTTTTTCTGCTTCTTCTCTCCGTCACCGAGGAGTACGATCTCTGCGGCATGGTGTGGATCGCCTTTGTCGGCGGATTGTTCTGGGATCTGCGCTGGACGGGGCTACCTGGTTTTACCGCGGGCCTTTACGGTGTGCTCCTCTCCCTGGTGGTGGGTACCTGGCGTCTCATTCCGGCTCAGGGACGCACTTCCGCCCTGTTCGGCTGTTGTGCCCTCGGCGGGCATCTCGCCATCGGCCTGATGCGAGGCGTATTGCTGCTCTCCACCGGGGTTTCTCTGTGGCCTCTTGTTTTGCTGCAGCAGCTTGCGGGGATGCCCCTCATCCTCCTAGGCATTCTCTGGTTTTCCCGGAGAGAAGGGCCGTGTCGTGTCCCCTGAACGGACCTCCATGGATTTTCGCCTTCTCGTCTGGAGAATTTTCATGATGGTGGGCCTGTTTCTTCTGGTGGGAGGGCTTTATTCGTTTCAGGTCGCCCAGGCGGATCGCTATGTCAAGCTCGCCACGGACAACCGGCTGCGGTTTATCCGCATTCCTCCGCCTCGGGGAGTGATCTACGACGCAAACGGCCTCTCCCTCGCGGAGAACGTCCGGACCTTCGACATCAAAGGATATCCTCTGGATCTTTCCAAGGAGGGGGTTTTTTCTCGAATTGCCGTGCTGTTTCAGCGACATGGCATTCCATTTACCGAAGAGGATCTGGCGCGTTCCTGTGACAGACAGTTTTGGGCGCCTTTTCGGGCCGTAACGCTCGTGAGCAATCTTACCCTGTCCCAGGTGGCGGATCTCGTGACCGATCCGGAGTTCGTACCGCAGCTCTTTCCCTTTCCCGTGTGGCGTCGTATCTATCCTGCGGGTCCTCTCGCGGCGCATGTCACGGGATATGTGGGAGAAATCACTCGGGAGGAATTGCAGCAGCGGGGTGACCAGGGGTACCTCGGTGGGGATCAGCTCGGAAAGGCCGGGATCGAACGTTTCTACGAGGAACAGCTTCGCGGACAGGCGGGCGAGGAGGCCGTCGAGGTGGATGCCCGAGGGCGGCGTCTTCGACAGATCGATTATCGTCCTCCCGCGCCGGGAGCGGATATTCGTTTGACCCTCGATCTCGGCGCCCAGAGAGTTGCGGCGGAACTCATGAGCGGGCGAAGGGGTGTCTTGCTCGCCATGGACGTGCACACCGGTGCACTGCGCGTCTTTTATTCGTCGCCCACCTACGATGTGAATCCCCTGACCTGGGGAGTGTCTCCGTCGGAGTGGGGAAAGCTCGTCAATGATCCGGATCGTCCCATGCTGAACAGAGCCATAGGCGGTGTCTATCCGCCGGGCTCGGTCTTCAAGGTCGTTCCCGCTCTTCTGGGGCTCGCGTCCGGAACGGTGACCGCCTCCACGACGGTACACTGCCCCGGCTACATGAATCTCGGGGACAGGACGTTCCGTTGCTGGCAGCGTTGGGGGCACGGCAGAGAGAACCTTGTAACGGCCATCAGGGATTCCTGCGACGTGTATTTCTACCAGCTCGGGCTATGGCTCGGTGCGGACGCTCTTGTGTCCTTCGCGGAGCGTTTCGGCATAGGGCAGCTCACCGGGGTGGACCTTCCCGGCGAGGTGGAGGGAACCGCTGCGGGAAGGGAGTGGAAAAAACGGCGCCTCAATGAATCCTGGTACCAGGGGGATACGGTCAATTATTCCATCGGGCAGGGTTTTCTGCTCATGACGCCCCTTCAGGTGGCGCGCATGGCTGCCGTCGTCGCAAACGGGGGCAAACTCGTCACCCCTCATTTCGCCGAAGGTCATTCCGCTTCCGTGACGGATCTCCAGCTTCCTCAGGAGGCGCTTCGGCTCGTTCGGAAGGGACTGGAAGAGGTTGTCCGGACGGGCACGGGGAAGCCCGCCGGAGCGTTCGGTGTCGAGATCGCGGGGAAGACGGGAACGGCCCAGAACGCCCATGGCGAGGATCACGCGTGGTTTTTCGGCTACGCTCCCGCGAAGGACCCGAAGCTGGTTGCGGTGGCTCTCGTGGAGGGAGGCGGCAAGGGGAGCAGTGTGGCCGGTCCTCTTGTCGCCGAGCTTCTTGCGTATCTGTGTCTCGGAGAACGACGTGGAAACGAGGGGAGAGGCGGGCAATGAACGAGAAAAACGGCGAAGAGCTCCGGGGAGAAACTGCTGAAAACGGACAGATTCTCCTGAAGGGAGGCGTCCAGGGATTACGACTCATCATTCCCGAGCATTTTTCCGGTGAAGAATTGCGGAAGGGATTGCAGGAAATTCTCTCCGGAGGAAAACACATCCTCCAGGGTGCCCGGATCGTGTTCGATCTCCAGGGGCGTGCCACGGATGCCGGGGAGATACTCTGGATTCTGGAGCACTTTGTCTGGCCCGGAAATGTTTCTGTGCTTTCCTGGGTGACCTATTCCGCGGAGACCCTGGAGATCCTCCGCCGGAGCGGATTTCCCACGGGGGAACCCGCTCCGACGGGACATGCCGCCGAACGCACTCATCGTTCTCTCGTGTTGGAGCGTTCCTTGCGCTCCGGACAGAGGGTCGAACATGGAGGCGATGTCGTCATTGTCGGCTCCGTGAATGACGGTGCGGAGGTCTTCGCCGGGGGGAACATCGTCGTGTGGGGGCGACTCCAGGGAATTGCCCATGCCGGCTCGGAGGGCAATGCCGATGCCCGGATTCTGACAAGGGTCTTCGAAGCCTCGCAGGTGCGCATCGGACGAAAAGTGAGTTATGTGGACAAGGATTCCTCCTGGTGGGGAAAATCCGTCGTCATCGGTATCGAGGATGAGACGTTCATCGTTCGGCCTCTGACGATCCAGTCGTAGCAGCGGGGAGGGTGTTCGGATATGACCTGTCGCGTAATCGTTGTGACATCGGGCAAGGGTGGTGTGGGGAAAACGACCACTACGGCGAATCTCTCTGTGGCCCTGGCGAGTCGAGGCTACAAGGTTGTGGCTATGGACGCGGATATCGGCCTTCGGAATCTCGATGTGGTCTTGGGCCTGGAGAACCGTATCGTGTACACTCTTGTGGATGTGGTGGAAGGCAATTGTCGGCTTCTCCAGGCGCTCGTGCGGGACAAGCGGGTGAACAATCTTCATCTCCTTCCCGCGGCCCAGACGCGAACGAAGGACGCGGTGACGCCCGAACAGATGCGGACTCTCTGCGACGAGCTGCGCGAACACTTCGATTTTGTCCTCGTCGATAGCCCTGCGGGTATCGAGGGAGGTTTCCGCAACGCCGCGGTGGGTGCGGATGAAGCCTTGGTGGTGACCACGCCGGAGGTGTCGGCGGTTCGTGACGCGGATCGGATCATCGGGATGCTCGAAGCCATGGGAAAATCTCCCATCCGGCTGGTCATCAACCGGATTCGTCCCTACATGGTGAAGCGCGGGGACATGCTCGACGTGGCGGACGTCTTGGACATTCTCGCCGTCGATCTCGTGGGGGTCGTTCCCGACGACGACAGTGTGGTCACCTCCACCAACCGGGGTGAACCCCTGACACTCGGGGGAAACAGTCCGGCCTCGAAGGCCTTCGAGAATATTTCGCTGCGTCTCTGTGGGGAGGATGTGCCTTTCTTGGATCTCGACAATCCCGAGAAAGAAGGGCTTTTCGGAAAGGTAAGAAAACTCTTTGGCCTGTAGAGGACGGGGGGAACGACCATGGGTTTCTTGAGCAGGTTTTTCGGCTCCGGAGGGACGAAAAACGTCGCGAAGGAGCGGCTTCAGCTCGTCTTGATCCACGACAGAACGGATATTTCACCCGCCCTCATGGAGGATCTGCGCCGTGATCTCATTGCGGTGATCAGCAACTATCTCGAGATTGACGAGATGCACATCGACATCGATCTCGAGAGGGAGGATCGTTCCGTCGCCCTTGTGGCAAACATTCCCGTGCGCACGGTGAAACGGGTCTATGCTCGTTCCGGACGAGGCGGGGAGACGCTTTCCGGCAAATGAACGCACCCGTATCCACCCGAAGCTTCACGGAGCATCTCACGCTGAGGGAGCGGCTCCGTCTTCTCGATAAGGGCGCGCTCGCCGCAGCGGTCATCCTTTTTGTCACCGGAGTCGTTGCCATCTACAGTGCGGGCTATGGTGGGCGCGAACTCTTCGCCTACAAGCAGATTCTCTGGGGAGGGGTTGCGGCCTGCGCCTATGTAGGTACCATCTGGATAGGTCATGAGCGGGTACTGCGCTATGCCTATCCTCTTTTCTGGTTTGTACTTTTGCTTCTCCTGGTGGTTCTTCTCGTCGGCATCGAAGCCAAGGGGGCGCAGCGCTGGATTTCCTTCGGCTTCTTCAGGCTTCAGCCGTCCGATGTGGGCAAGATCGCCCTCTCGGCGGTGCTTGGAAAACATCTGTGCCGCTATCCGCCGAAGAATCTGAAGAACCTCTGTTCGGGAATGGCTCTTGCGGGATTGCTCGGTGGACTGGTGTTCCTCCAGCCTGATCTGGGCAGTGTCGTCGTCTATGTCTTCATGACTTTTGTCGCCCTCTTTCTGGCGGGAACGCCGGGAAAATATCTCGGAGCCCTCATCGGAGGCGGCATGGCGCTTCTGCCCCTCGGCTGGGCTTTTCTCAAGGAATACCAGAAAAACCGCATTCTCGTTTTTCTCGACCCCTACGTGGATCCCCTCGGGGCCGGCTACAACGTGATCCAGTCCCGCATCGCCGTTGGCGCGGGGGGACTTTTCGGAAAGGGATATCTCCAGGGAAGCCAGAGCAAGCTTCGCTTTCTGCCGGAGCCGCACACGGATTTCATTTTCAGCGTTTTTGCCGAGGAGATGGGTTTTGTCGGAGCGGTGATCCTCCTCGCTCTCTTCGGGTTCCTGCTCTGGCGCATTGCCGTTGCGGGAGCACGCTCGAAGGATCTTCGGTGCAAGGTCATGGTGGGAACTCTCGCGGCGGGAATCTGGTTCCACGTGTTTCAATGCGTTGCCATGAGCATGGGGCTCGTTCCCGTGAAGGGTATTCCTCTGCCGCTCTTCAGCTACGGGGGAAGCTCTCTCTTGGGGCAGGGGATCACCCTGGGCCTGGTGCAGAGTGTGTTCATCCACTCCACGCGCCCCTACGAAGAATAACGCCGGTGTCGCTTCGAATGGGACCTGTTGAGGGAATCTCTGAATAAGGCCACGTCAGCCCCGCAGGGCGCCTCGCAGAGCCTGACGCGATTCGAGTCAAGGGAAAGCGAAAGGTCTTTCTTCAGAGCCTCCTTAGGATAGACAATGCGAGAAATGTCGCGTGAGGAGATGTGTTCATGGTTTTTTCGGAAGAATCGGATGAGTTGTGGCGGATTCTTGCCAGAGTAAGAAAACCCTCTCGATACACGGGAGGCGAATGGGGTGCCCGGATCCCTTCGAAGACCTCCGGGGAACTGCTTCGGCTCTGTCTCGCCTTTCCCGATGTGTACGAGGTCGGAATGAGCTATGTGGGATTCCAGATCCTTTATGCTCTGGCGAAAGCGCTCCCCGGGGTCGGAGTGGAGCGTTGCTATTGTCCGTGGACGGATATGGAACGGGAACTCGTCGCCTCGGGCAGGCCACTTTTCTCGCTGGAGGGGTGCCGTCCCCTGAAGGAGTTCCATGTCCTCGGTTTCACGCTTCAGTACGAGTTGACCTACACGAACGTCCTCACCATGCTTCACCTCGGTGGCATTCCTCTGCGGAGTGCGGAGCGGGGTGAGGATGATCCTCTCGTTGTGGCCGGTGGTCCCGGGGCGCTTACGCCGGAGCCCATGTCTCCTTTCATCGACGCCTTCTGCGTGGGTGACGGGGAAATACTCCTCCCGGAGATTCTCGAATGCCTTCGTGCCGTGAAAGGCGCGTCACGAGAGGAACGTCTGCGGCAGCTCGCCGCCGTCCCCGGTGTCTATGTTCCCGCCTTCGTCACCTACACTCCGGGTCCTTCCGGGTTTTTCGTCTCCGGCGGCAGCACCCCTCTCCCCGTGGAACGCCGTTTTGTCCCAGACCTCGACAAGGTTTTCGCTCCGGAGACGATGGTGGTTCCCTCCACGGAAATCGTGCATGATCGTGCAGTGGTGGAGGTTTTTCGGGGGTGTACCCGGGGGTGTCGATTCTGCCAGGCCGGCATGGTTCACCGTCCTCTCCGGGAGCGCGCCCCCGGGTCGGTGGAACATCTCGTGGAAAAACTGCTCGATGCGTCGGGATATGAAGAAGCGGGGCTCATGTCTCTCGCCACCTGCGATTACTCGTATCTCTCCGCTGTCCTGGACCGGCTCGGCCCTCTCCTGAAGGGGCGCCATACCTCCCTCAGCCTGCCGAGCCTTCGGATGGACGCATTTTCCGTGGCCCTCGCGGATTCGCTGGAGCCACTGCGACGGGGTGGATTGACCTTCGCCCCCGAGGCGGGAACGGCGCGTCTTCGGGCGGTCATCAACAAGGGAATCAGCGAGGAAGACATGGAGAACACCGTGGACGAGACGTTTCGTCGGGGATGGGAGCGGGTGAAGCTCTATTTCATGATGGGGCTTCCCACCGAGACGATGGAGGACCTGGAGGGCATTCTCTCCGTCTCGAAACGCCTCCTCGCCATCGGCAGACGGCACACGAAGCGCGCCCAGATGGTGATCTCCGTGGCGGGGTTCGTTCCCAAGGCGCACACGCCGTTCCAGTGGGATTCCCAGGCCAGCATGGAGGAACTGCGGGAGAAGGGGCGCTTTCTCAAATCAAGAACGACGGACAAACGCATCACGCTCTCCTATCACGAACCGGAGCAGACCTTTCTGGAGGGAGTGCTTGGCCGGGGGGACTCTCGGCTTGGTGATGTGGTGGAGCGGGCGTGGCAGCTCGGCGCTCGATTCGACGGATGGGGAGAGTCCTTCGATTTCGGAATCTGGCGGCGCGCCTTCGAGGAGACCGGTGTGGATCCTTTTCCCGTCGTATTGCGGGAACGGGGGCAAAACGAGCCTTTTCCGTGGGATCACATCCGTTCCGGCGTACGCCGGGAGTTTCTCTGGAAAGAGAGGGAGCGGAGCAGGAAGGCGCTGCTCACGCCGGATTGTCGCGGGGCATGCACCGGATGCGGGTTCGAGCGGCACTGTCTCCGTTCCCGGGGCGTCGCTGGGGAACCCTTGGATGGTGATTGCGTGAAGGGAAGCTCGTGTGACTGTCCTCTTCCGGTGTCTTCCGGGCCTTCTTCGGAGATCCCGCAGGAAAAGGGGAGTGCGTGATGCGGCTGCGTTTTCTCTTTTCGAAGCGAGGTCGCGCCGCCTTTCTGCCTCACGTGGAGCTTCCCAAAGTCTTTGCCCGGTCGCTTCGCCGTGCGGGTGTACTCTTGCACTATACCGAAGGGTTTTCGCCTCGCCCGAAGATCAGTCTGGGACCGGCGCTCCCCATGGGGGTGCCGGCTCTTGCGGAACCCGGCGAGATATGGGTGGAGAGATGGAGTCAGGAAACTCAGGATCGCTGGAAGAACTGTCTGCCCGAGGGAGTGTCCGTTCTCGCCGTGCAGGAAGTTTCCGGTTCGGCGTTGCATACGCTGTGCGAACTCGCCGCCTATCGACTTCGTCTCCGGGACCCCGAGCGGCTCGACGAGGCGGAGCGCCTTCTCCAAAGCGGCGAAAGCGGTCTTGGTGCGTTGAAAGGGTGCTGTCGAAAAGAGGAGGCGCTTTTTTTCAGCGTGGAAACTCCCGAGAAGGGCGTGGGCAATCTCGTAAAAGCTCTGGTCGGCGCGGAGATCACCGCAGGGTGGGATGATCTGTTTCTCCTCCGCCTCTGCGTGGGGCGGAGCGGAGGCGACTCTGTGCCCTCCGACTTCGGCGAAGCATGTGGTATACCGTTCCCCTTTCCTCTTGTGAACGTAGGAGGCGCCCCATGAACATCATTCGAAAGATCATCGCCAATACCATAGACCCCGAGGAGACGAGAGTCGCCATCGTGGAAGAGGGGCGATTGGCGGAGATGTTCGTGGAACGCATGTGGGAGCGGCAGCGAACCGGCGAAATCTACAAGGCCAGGGTGGACAGCGTACTTCCGGGAATGCATTCCGCTTTTCTGAACCTTGGGGACGGAAGAAACGCGTTCCTTTACCTTGCCGACGCAAGGGGAATCACGGTGAAGCCCAACGGAGAGCTGTTGGTGCAGGTGATCAAGTCCGCCAGAAAGGGAAAGGGAGCTCGGGTGACCCCACGCATCTCGCTTCCCGGAAGATATCTGGTGCTCGTTCCCGGAGGGCACGAGGTCGGGGTTTCCCGACGGATTTTCGACGAGGACGAACGGAAGCGTCTTCGCCGTGTCGCTAGGTCTCTTCGCCCGGAAGGTGTGGGCATCATCGTCCGTACCGTCGCGGAAGGCATGGATGACGAGGCGCTTCGGCGCGATCTGGAGGAGCTGCTCGTTTTCTGGCAGGAGATCGAGCACAACGCGAAAAAGCAGAGCGCTCCCTGTCTCCTGTATCGAGATCTGGGACTTCTCGGAAGGGTCCTGCGCGATGAACTCACGGAAGAGGTGAGCGAGATCGTGGTGGACTGCGAAGAGGAAGCGGAGCGCATCGGTTCCTACGTGACACGTTTTTCCGGGGAGACGGTTCCGGAAATCAATGTCTACAGGGGAGCGACACCCATCTTCGAGTTCTTCGGAATCGAACGGGAACTCGAAGCGGCTCTGGACCGGAAGATCTGGCTTCCCTCGGGGGCCTATCTCATTGTCGAGCAGACCGAAGCGCTCACGGTGATCGACGTGAACACGGGAAAGTTCACGGGCAAGACGGACCTGCGCTCCACGGTGCTGGAGACGAACCTGGAGGCCGCGGAGGAAATCGCCAGGCTCCTCCGACTGCGTGCGGTGGGGGGGATCGTGGTCATCGATTTCATCGACATGGATCACGAGGAAGATCGACAGACCCTCCTGGACAGGCTGCACGGGGTGTTTCAGCACGACCGCTACCGGGCGAAGGTTTTCGGCGTCACGCAGCTCGGCCTCGTGGAGATCACCCGAAAACGGGCACGTCCCGACCTGCGAAGTACCTTCACGAGAGGATGTCCTTTCTGCGGAGGCAGCGGGTGGGTCCTCAAGGAGGACAGCGTCGCCATGTCCCTGAAGCGCTTTCTGCGCAAGGTGATTTGCTCCAGCAGGTCCGAGGCCATGGTGGTGGAGCTGCACCCCGTGGTGGCCCGTTACGTGGCGGAGACCTACCTGGCCTCATGGGAGGAAGAGTTCGAGCGCAGGCTCTTCCTCGTCGAAGTTCCCGACGTGGCCTGGGAGAAATACCGCATGGAGGCCCAGGGGTCTCTGGAGCAGGTGGAGCATAAGCTCTCTCTCCTGGAGGAGAGGGAGGTCCCTCCGATTGTACATCGCACGACTTCAGCTTAAGGGATTCAAGAGCTTCGGCGGTGTTCACGATCTGCCCATGAGCCCGGGCTTCACCGCCGTGGTGGGACCCAACGGAAGCGGCAAGAGCAATCTCCTTGACGCACTCCGCTGGGTTCTCGGCGACATGAACCCGGGGCGCCTTCGTATTGTACGGCAGAGCGATCTCATTTTCTCGGGAAGCCTTTCCCTTCCCCGGGCGGAAGAAGCGGAGGTGGCCGTGCAGCTCCGGAGCGAGGCGCGTTCCTCCCTTTTTCGCCGAAAAGTGCAACGGGACGGCACGAGCCTTGTTCTCGTCGATGGCGCCCGTGTCCGCCTTCAGGATCTGGATGAGGTGAAGCGTGCCTGGAACCTCGAGGGCGACCGCTTCGCTTTCATCGGCCAGGGGGATGTGACGGAGGTGGTCCAGCAGCGCCCTCTCGCCCGGAGAATGCATCTGGAGGCGCTCTTCGGCATCGATGTGTACCGACGGCGGAGAGATGACGCAGTGGCGAAGCTTCATGCGGCGGGAGCGGAGCTTGCCCGTCTGGAGACGCTCATGGCCGAACTGGAGGCTCGCCGGGTCGTTATCGCCCCGGAGGTGAGAAAAGCCCGGATCGCGTCGACGCTTCGGACCGAACTGGACGAAGCGAGGCGGCTGCTTTACTGGATTCGCCGCGGGGAGGCGGAACGCGAGCGAGAGGAACTCCTCGCCGAAGCGTGTCACATGGAAGAGCGCCGAACGCTCGCTGAAAAATGGCTCGAACGCTGGAGGGCTCTTGAAGAGCGCTTTGTCCGGGAATCGGAGCAGCTTTCCACGGGGGAGAGAGCACTCCTGGAGGAAACGGAACGGATCGCACGGCGGCGCGACGTGCTCCGTCGCCAGGCCTTCGCTTCCGGTACTGCCTTGCGCCATGTCAAGGAGACCCTTGTCCGTTGTTTCGAACAGGAAGCGCGGTCCGAAAAAGCGTTGGCTCTTGCCGAGGAGGAGGCGCTCCTTCGGGCCGCGGCGTTTCAGGATGCCGACGCGGCGTTTGTCCGGGCACTGCAGGAATTGGAGGAGGCCGATGCGGTGTGGCGCCGGCACACCGAGGCACTCGGCGAAGAACGGCTTCTTCGCGAGGAGTTGCGGGCCGGGCTTGCCAGGGTCGACGTGGATCTCTCCGCCTCGAAGGGACGCCTCGGAGCCCTGGGAAAGCGTGTTTGGGAATTGCGGACGTCATGCCTGGAAGAGGAAGAGCGTCTTGCCCTTCTCCAGAAGCAGCGGGATGAAGAACGGCTTCAAGAGGAAGCGTGCCGCCGCGAGCACGAAGAGGCAGTGCTTCGGCACAGCGATGCCTATGCCCTCTGTCAGGAATATGCGGGGGAGCTTCAGTTGCTCCGCCGGGAAACCGGGCGTGCGGCGTCGCGCCTGGAGGAGTACCGCGAGACCGCCCAGGGAGAGCTCTATCCCAGGCCGGTACAGCATCTCGTGGCTGCGGCGAAGCTGGGGAGGCTTTCCGCTCGACCTCTGCCGCTGGTGGAGGCCTTCACCTGTCCATCCAATCTTATCCGTGCCGTGGAGGCCTTTCTTGGAGGACGCCAGTTTTGGCTCCTCGTGGAAACGTTCGATGAAGCTCAGGTATGTATTGAGCAGCTCAAACGGACGGGAAATGGCCGGGCCACCTTTCTTCCCCTGGAACGGACTCATCCCCGCTTTCCTCAGAAGGACCTTACTCTTCCTCGGGGTGTGGTGGGGTGGGCGGTGGAACTCCTGCAGATGGACCCTCACTGGGAATCCTGCGTTCGGCACGTTCTTGGGGACCTTCTCCTGGTGGAGCGCTACGAGGTGGGAGCATCCCTCTCCCGAAGCGGGTGCCGAGTCCCCGTGGCCACTCTCGACGGAGACGTCTTTCTTTCCTCGGGGACGGTGAGCGGCGGTCGCGGCAAAAGTGGTCCCGGTGCCATGGAGTTGCGGCGCCTGATGAGCGAGGCCGAGGCGGAAGTGTCCCGGCTCGAAGCGTCGGCGAAGGAACTTGCCTGGAGTCTCCGGGAGGCCGAGGACAGAGAACGCGCCGCCTCCAAGCGCAAACAGGAGACCGCGGAAGCGTTGGCGGCAAGAGAAAGATTTCTGGAGGAAAAGGAACGTCTTCTCCAATCCGCGCTTCGGGAGAAACTCCACCGGGAAGAGGAGCTTCTCCGAACGAGGGAGTCCCTCCGAGAGGAAGGGCGACGCTATGGAGAGCTTCTGCGGAATTTCCGGGAACTGCAGGAGCGCCTGCAAACCCTGTCCGCCCTTCCGGAGGATCGGGAATTGGAATCCCGCGTGACTGCCCTGCGCGCCACCGCTCGACTGGCGGAGGAGAAACGCCTTGCTGCAAAGGACCTGGCGGAGCGGACCCGGGCTTCCCTCGGAGATCTTCGGGAAGCGTTGGCCGTCCACGTGCGCGATCGCGAGGAGTTGTCCCGCCAGGGAATCTCCGAGAGGGAAAAACTTGCGCTTCTCGGAAAGGAGTTCCGGGAGTTGCAGCTCCAGGAAGAAGAGCTGGCCTGGCGCCTGCAACGGGAGCGCCTTTCCCTGAATACACTCCATCGGCGACGCGACCGGGCGAGGCGCGGCATCCGAAGCGGCGAGGAGCGCCTGGCGGCGGATCGTGAGCGGGAAATGCGGACACGGCGGCGCATCGAAGATCTTCAGCGCGAGGTGGACGATGCCGTTGCACTCTGGGAGGAACAGTTTCCCTATCCGGGAAATTCCTTTCATGTTCCGTCGGAAGACACGGGTGCCCTTTCTCCCCGGGAGCGCACCGAGGAGCTGCGGAGAACAATCCGGGAGCGGGAAAGAAGCCTCAAGGCCCTGGGGGATGTGGACCTCGGCACTTTGTCCGAGGATCGTTCCCTGGAGGAACGCCTCGCTTTTCTGAAGGAGCAGGTGGGGGACGTGCGCTCCGGCATGGAGGAGCTGCGGCGCTTCCTCGAAGAGACCGACCGCCATGCGGGCGCTCTTTTCTCCAAGGCGCTGGAGGGGATCGATCAGCGGTTCGACGCGCTCTTTCAACGTCTCTTTGGTGGTGGCGAGGCGCGCCTCTCCCTCGCGGAGGGAAGTGAACTCTGGGAGGCGGGCGTGGAGGTCATCGCCCGTCCGCCGGGGAAAAAACCGCAGCATCTCGGTCAGCTTTCCGGCGGCGAACAGTCTCTCACCGCTATTTCCCTTCTCTTTGCCGCCATGGAGATCGCCGGAGTGCCTCTCGCCGTGCTCGACGAAGTGGATGCGGCCCTGGACGAGGTCAATCTCAGGCGCTTTGCGGTGCTGGCCAAGGAATATTCCCGCGCCATCCAGATTGTGGCCATGACGCATCGGCGGTACACCATGGAACAGGCGGACCTGCTCTACGGAGTGACCATGTCCGAGCCGGGCCTTTCCCAGGTGGTGGGAGTCCGGCTGGAGGAGTGGTCCTGATGGAGTTCACGAGAGACGATCTTCTCTGGGGAGAACTCTCCCTTCTCCAGCCGAGAACGGGTCCGAGGGTTACGGTGGACACCATTCTCCTCGCTGCCTTTACCCGGGTGAAAGCGCGCGAACGAGTCCTGGAGCTGGGCAGTGCCTCCGGAGCGGTGTCGCTGCTTCTCGGGTGGCGTTTCCCCGAGGCGGAGGAGATTCTCGGCCTGGAGATCCAGGAGGACCTCGTGTCTCTCGCCGCTCGCAACGCCGCGGAGAATGGTCTCGCTGACCGTGTCCGTTTTCTTGCGGGAGACCTGCGAAGAATGAAAGAACTGCTTCCTCCCGAGAGTCACTCCGTCGTGGTGGCCAACCCTCCCTACGACGAGGAGGGAATGGGCCGTCCGAGCCCTGTCCGGTCCGAGGCCATGGCACGGCACGGGCTCTGCTGCACTCTGGAGGATGTCGTCTCCGGAGCGCGATGGGTGCTCCCCACAGGTGGTCGTTTCTACGTGGTCATCCGCGCTCACCGGGGTGCGGAACTGCTTGGAAGACTTCGGGAGAACGGGCTCGAACCGAAACGTCTCCGTTCCGTTCACCCGAGGCCGGAAAAGAATGCCTTTCTTCTGCTCGTGCAGAGCACCAAAGGAGCCGGGATGGGGCTCGTCGTCGAGCCACCCCTCTTCGTGGCGGACGAGAAGGGGGCGACATCGGCGGAATGCCTGCGGGCCTACTCGAAGGAGGGATTGTCCTGCCCCTGATCGTCGTTCCAACCCCCATCGGCAACCTGGAGGACATCACCCTTCGGGCGCTTCGGGTGCTCCGGGAATGTGATCTCGTCGCCTGTGAGGACACGAGGCGGACTCTCATTCTGCTGCGGCGGTACGCCATCAGGAAGCCCATGCTTTCCTGCCATGAGCACAACGAGCGGGCCCGCACGGAAAAAGTGCTCGCCCTCCTCGAAGAGGGGAAAACGGTAGCCCTCGTCTCCGACGCGGGAACGCCTGGAATTTCCGATCCGGGAACGATCCTTCTCGCCGAGGCGCTGTCCCGCGGGTTTGACGTGGATGTTCTCCCGGGGGCCACTGCACTGATTCCGGCCCTCCTGCTGTCGGGGCTGGTCCCGTCGCCCTTCGCCTTCCTCGGGTTTCTTCCGGACCGGGAGGGGGAGCGCGTCGCCTTTCTCGGTACACTGCGACAATGTCCCTGGACGCTGGTGTTCTATCTGTCTCCACACAAGGCGGCGGCGCATCTCGCGTCGGTTCGCGACGTGCTGGGAAATCGCTCGGTTTCGGTAGTGCGGGAGATCAGCAAAATCCATCAGGAGGTCTTTCGGGGCAGTGCGGAGGAGGCTCTCGAAAGAGCAGAGGAAGGAATGCTTCGGGGCGAACTGGTTCTTCTCGTGGAAGGAGCGGTGGCGGCAGAGGGTGCCGACGAAGAAATTCCCTGGGAGGAGGATGCGCAAAATCTCCAGGGGCGGGGGCTTCCTCTCCGGGAGGTTGCCAACTTCATCCATGAACGGTATGGTATTCCGAAAAACGTCGTCAAGGACCGGCTCCTCCGCGCTGCGCGGAGGGAACGGGATTTATCGTAAGGGGGTTCTCACATGTCACGGAAACCATTTTACGTCACCACACCCATTTATTACGTGAACGACGTGCCTCACATCGGGCATGCCTATACGACCATCGCTGCGGATGTCATGACCCGCTACCGGAGAATGTGCGGTTTCGACACCTTTTTCCTCACGGGCACGGACGAGCACGGCCAGAAGATTCAGCGCGCCGCCGCCGCCAAGGGGCTCACCGCCCAGGAACTGGCGGATCGCACCGTGGTGAACTTTCAGGAACTCTGGAAAGCCCTCGGCGTGAGCAACGACGATTTCATCCGAACCACCGAGGAGCGCCATCGAAAGGTGGTACAGTACATCTTTGCGACTCTCCTCGCCAAGGGGGACATCTATAAGGGATCCTACGAGGGATGGTATTGCGTTCCCTGCGAGACCTATGTCCCGGAGTCCCAGATGGGAGAGGAGAGGACCTGTCCCGATTGCGGCAGGAAACTGGAGATGATGACCGAGGAGAGCTATTTCTTCCGTATGTCCCGTTATGCGGAGCCCCTTTTGGCCTACTACGAGGCGAACGGGGAAGCGATCCTGCCCAAGGGACGCTACAACGAGATTCTCAGCTTTCTTCGGGGAGGCCTGCGGGATCAATCCATCTCCCGAACGACCATCAGCTGGGGCATTCCCGTTCCGGGTGACGAAAAACATGTGGTCTACGTCTGGTTCGATGCGCTCATCAACTATCTCGCCGCCGTGGGCTATCCCGAGGAGAACGCGCCCTGGAAAAAATACTGGCCCGTGGTTCACCATCTCGTCGGCAAGGACATCATCCGCTTCCATTCCGTGGTGTGGCCCGCCATGCTTCTCGCCCTCGGCGTGAACCCGCCGAAACTTGTCTTCGCCCACGGCTGGTGGACCGTGGAGGGGGAGAAGATGTCCAAATCGAAGGGAAACGTGGTGGATCCCTTCGAGATGGTGGAGCTGTACGGTCGGGATTCTTTCCGCTACTTCCTGCTTCGGGAGGTTCCCTTCGGCTTGGACGGGGATTTCTCCGAACTCGCCCTTGTGCAGCGGCGGAACGCGGATCTCGCCAACGATCTGGGAAATCTGCTGAACCGAACGCTCCAGATGGTGGAACGCTATTGCGGCGGAACGATTCCTGCCGCGGGGACCGAAACGGAGCTGGAAAGAGACCTTGTGGAACTTGTCGCCGCGACACGTCGGGATGTGGATTCCTGCATGGATCGCTATGCCTTCGATGAGGCCCTCAAGAGCATCTGGATTCTTGTTGGAAGAGGAAACAAGTACATCGACGACACCATGCCTTGGAAGCTGGGCAAGGAGGAGAACACGGAGCGCCTCGGCACGGTGCTCAACACGCTCTGTCGCGTGCTTCGTACCGTAGCGTATCTCGTGGCTCCCTTCATCCCCGATTCCGCGGCGCGCATGGTGGATCAGCTCGGCCTGGACGCGGAGATCATCGCGAGGGGCGAGGGCATTCCCGAATGGACCGAGGACCTCTCGGGTGTGTCCGTGCATCGGGGGGATATCCTCTTTCCCCGCATCGACCTGAAGGAGTGGGAGGCGGCGAAGGCCGAGCGGGAAGCCCGGAAGGGCATGCTTCCCGATCCCGGCGATCACGAACCGGAGATCGAGGTGGAACAGTTCCGGAACTGCGAGTTCCGGGTCGCTTCGGTGCTTGCGGTGGAGCCCGTTCCGAAGGCGGACAAGCTTTATAAACTCGAACTCGACCTGGGATACGAACGACGGACCATCGTCTCGGGCATCCGGGAGTTCTATGCTCCGGAGGAGCTTGTGGGGCGGAAGATCATCGTTCTCTGCAATCTCAAACCCGCCAAGCTGCGGGGCGTGGTGAGCAACGGCATGCTCCTCGCCGCGGAGACCGCCGACGGCAAGGGACTCGCGCTTCTCACGGTGGATCGGGACATCGCGCCGGGGTCGCGCATTCATTAGAAGATCTGGAGGATTCTCGTGCACAAGGACTCTCTTGCGGATACCCATTGTCATCTGGATATGGAGCAGTTTGGGGAGGATCTGGAGACGGTGTTGGACCGGGCGGCGGAGGCGGGCCTTCGCCGCCTTCTCGTGGTGGGGGCCGACGAAACATCGAGCTTCGTCGCGCACCGTCTTGCCCTGGACTATGCCGCCCGGGGCGTTTTTGCCGCGGTGGGTGTCCATCCTCACGATGCATCCACTGCGGCGGAGGGGCTTTCGGCGGAACTGCGCGATCTGGCGAACGCACCCTGCGTGGCGGCCATCGGGGAGACGGGACTGGACTACCACTACGATCACTCCCCCCGGGACGTGCAGCGCCGCGTCTTTGCGGACCATGTCGCCTGGGCGGTCGAGGCGGAAAAACCCCTTGTGGTGCACATCCGGGAGGCCTACGGCGATGCGCTCGCGCTTTTGCGCACCGAGGGCGCGTCCCGTTGCGGCGGCGTGATTCATTGTTTTTCAGGAACCTGGGAGGACGCGAAGGCGGCACTGGATCTGGGATTCTACGTCTCCTTCGCTGGGCCGGTGACATTCCCCCGAAGCACCGAATTGCGGGAGATCTCCGGACGGATTCCGGCGGACCGGATTCTCTGCGAGACCGATGCTCCCTATCTCGCGCCTCAGCCCTTTCGGGGCAGGAGAAACGAGCCCGCCTACGTGCGGTTCGTCTATGAAACCATCGCGGACGTGCGAAAGACTACTTTCGAGGCGTTGGCCGAACAGATCTGGAAAAACGCGGAAACCCTGTTCCGTTGGAAGGGAGGCATCTCGTGACGCAGGTCTCGGAGAAACGCTTTCGCGTCATCGCCACCTGTCCTGTTACGGGGGCGAGAGCGGGAGAGCTGTACACCTCCCACGGTGTGGTGGAGACGCCGGTGTTCATGCCTGTGGGAACCCAGGCGACGGTGAAGGCCATGGCTCCCTTCGAGCTGGTGGAGATGGGGACGTCCATTCTCCTGGGCAACACCTACCATCTTTCCCTGCGCCCCGGAGAAGATCTCGTCGCCGAGGCGGGGGGACTGCACCGCTTCATGGGATGGAACCGCGCCATCCTCACCGACAGCGGCGGATTTCAAGTCTTTTCCCTGGCGGCGTCGCGGAAGGTCTCCGACGAGGGCGTCGCTTTCCGCTCCCATCTCGACGGCAGCCTCCACTTTCTGTCTCCCGAGCGTTCCGTCGCGATTCAGGAGCAGCTCGGCAGCGACATCGCCATGTGTTTCGATGAATGTGTTCCCTATCCTTCCTCGCCGGAATCTTCCCTGCGGGCGGTGGAGCGGACGCTGGCATGGGCGCGCCGCTGCCGGAAGGCGCACGCGAGGAAGGACCAGCTCCTCTTCGGCATCGTTCAGGGATCGGTCTACGCGGAACAGCGCATCGACTGCGCTCGCCGTCTCGCGGAAATGGACTTCCCCGGGCTCGCCATCGGAGGACTCTCCGTTGGGGAACCTCACGGGGAGATGTACCGCATTCTCGACGCCGTGATGCCCTTCATGCCGGCGGCACTTCCGCGCTATCTCATGGGGGTTGGCTATCCTCCGAACCTCGTGGAGGGAGTTGCCCGGGGAGTGGACATGTTCGACTGCGTGCTGCCGACCCGCAACGGACGAAACGGGACGGTCTTCACCTCCGAAGGGCGCCTGAACATCAAAAATCTGGAGTTCTCCCGGGATTTCTCTCCCCTTGACCCGGAATGCGACTGCCACGTCTGCCGGACCTACACCAGGGCCTATCTGCGCCATCTCTACAAGGCAGGGGAGATACTCTCCTCCCGTCTCTGCACGTGGCACAATATCCATTTCCTGCTGCGGCTCATGCGACGCATGCGCGGCGCGATTCTCGACGGCACGTTTCCCGAGTTTCGGCGCAAATTTTTCTCCTGCTTCAATGACGAGACGAGGGCCGAACTCCGCCTCGGAAAAGGAGGAAAACGCCGGAAGGAAGAGGAGAACGCAGAGGGGAGCGCGTCGTCATGACAATCCGTTTTCGCCTCGATCCGGAAAAGCCCGACGAGCGCGCCCTCGCCGTGGCGGGCAGAGTGCTTCGGTCGGGGCGCCTCGTGGCCTTCCCTACGGAGACAGTCTACGGTCTCGGCGCGAATGCGCTTTCCGCGGAGGCGGTGGCGCGCATTTTCGTCGCCAAGGGAAGGCCCGCGGACAATCCGCTCATCGTTCACGTGGCATCCGTGGAGGATGTGCGGCAGGTGGCCCGCATGGACCATCGGGCGGAGGCCCTGTTCCGCAGATTCGCACCCGGACCTCTCACGCTGGTTCTTCCCGCACGGGAAGACGTTCCGGAGAATGTCCGTGCTTCGCTGCCCACCGTGGCGGTACGCATTCCCGCCCATCCCGTGGCCTTGGGACTCCTTCGGCATTGCGGATGCCCCGTGGCCGCTCCCAGTGCAAATTCGAGCGGCAGGCCGAGTCCCACCACGGCGGAAGCCGTTGCGGACGACCTCGGAAATGCTCCGGCGGTGCTTCTCGACGGTGGTTCCACGGCACTTGGAGTGGAATCGACCGTGGTGGACGCCGTTTCGGAGACACTCACTCTTCTCCGTCCCGGAGGCCTTCCCCTGGAGGAACTGGAAGCCGTCGCGGGGAAGGTTCTCCTCCCCGAAACCGCCCAGTTGCTCGCCCACTCCCCCGGGACGCGGCATCGGCATTACGCGCCGACGCTTCCTCTTTTTCTCTGGGAAGAGGACGGTCGGGTCTGGACGGAGGTTGCGGCTCTCGCGCAGCCGGAGGAGATCGGATACGTGGGACTGCGGGAACCTCCCTTTCCGTGTGGTGCCATGCGACGTTTTCCCCATGAGGATGCCTATGCGGCAGGCCTCTTTGCGACGCTTCGCGATCTGGAAAAATGTAATCTTCGGATCCTCGTGGCGGATATGCCCTCCTCTTTTCGCATTGGAAGAGCACTCCGAGATCGTCTTCGCCGGGCTGCGCAGCTTTCCTGAATCGCTCGGAGGGAGGAAGGTGTTTCGGCGGAAGCGAATGCCCCTTTTTTTCTCAAGGAGCCTCTGAATAAGGCTGCGTCAGCCCCGAAAGTGCCTCGCAGAGCCTGATGCGACCCGAGTCAAGGGAAAGCGAAAGATCTTTATTCAGAGTTTCCTCAAAACTTCTAGATGGGGGCGGAACGGAACAGAGCTGTCGAAAGGTGGGTTTCCCGCGGTTTCGGAAGAAACTCCTCATAACAGGAGTCTTTCTCCTGGCGGGTCATGCTTGTCGGTTTCCGAGCTTGCAATTTTTCTCCGCCGTTGCTACAATCATCGCCGTCACGAATTCGTCAGCGTCGGGGTGGCGGAACTGGTAGACGCGCTAGACTCAGGATCTAGTGGGCGCAAGCCTGTGGGGGTTCAAATCCCCCCCTCGACACCAGCCTGAAAACTCCCTCGTAAAAAGAGAGTGGAGTATATGGAAGGGGGCATCTTGCGTCTATTGACACAAGGTGTCCCTTTTGCTATGATGCACCTTCGTCACGAATCTGCAATTCCCCAAAATTTTCCGTAGACAGGGAGGTCGTAACTCCCATGGCCGACTTTGTCCCCGCCGGTACGTGGAGCACTCGGCTCACCTTCGGTCGAGAGCGGGATCTCGTTGAGCTTCCCGATCTTGTCGAAGTACAGCGCGATTCCTTCCGTTGGTTCTTCCAGTTCGATACGGATCCTGAATTCCGGCAGAGTGTCGGGCTTCAGGAACTGTTCGACGAGATCTTTCCCATCGACAGCTACGACGGCTCTTTCGCCCTGGAATTCGTGCGGTACTACGTGGGCGTGCCGAACATCACCGAGGAGGAGGCCCGGCAGCGCGACCAGACCTGGGATATGCCCGTTCGGGCCACCATTCGTTTGGTGAATCGGAAGACAGGAGAGATCAAGGAGGAGGATATCTTTCTCGGCGACTTCCCCGTCATGACCGCCAGAGGGACCTTTGTCATCAACGGCACGGAACGAGTGGTGGTCAACCAGCTTGCCCGTTCCGCCGGCGTGTATTTCAGCGCCGAGGCGAGCGTGCCGGGGCAGGAGTCCTATGCGGCGAAGGTCATCCCAGACCGCGGGGCCTGGCTTGAGTTCGATCTCACCCCAGGTGACATCCTCTCCGTGAACATCGACAATCGGAAGAAAATCCCCGTCACCATGCTCCTCAAGGCCTTCGGCATTCCGAATAACGATGAACTGCTGCGGCTCTTCGGCGCCGAATCGGAGGAGGTCGATCTCATCGAGGAGGAGGCCCGGGGTCGTCTTCTCGCGGAGGCCGTTCTCAACGAGGCCGGCCAGACGGTGATTCGCCGGAACGGCCGTCTCACCAAGGAAAATCTTGAGACGCTCTGGAACATGGGGCGGACCACGGTGCGCGTTTGGAACGTAGACAATGCATTGGCCTCCACGCTTGAACGGGACAACTCGGAAAACAGCGAGGAGGCAGTTCTGGAACTCTTCCGTCGGCTTCGCCCCAACGAGCCTGCTCGTATGGAAAACGCCCGGGACTACGTGAACAGCCTCTTCTTCGACACCCGGAGATACAATCTGGGGCGGGTGGGGCGCTATAAAGTCAACCGGCGGCTCGACCTCGATGTCCCCGAGTCCAACCGCCTTCTCACGGTGGATGACATCGTGCACATCATCGAGGGACTCATCGCCCTGCGCAACGGTTCCGGCCAGGAGGACGACATCGATCACCTCGGAAACCGTCGCGTCAGAGCCGTGGGTGAACTGCTCCAGAACCAGGTCCGCATCGGGCTGCTTCGCATGGAGCGCATAGCCAAGGAGCGCATGACCACGATTCCCGACCTCGCGGTGGCCACCGCGAAGGAACTCATCAACGTGCGTCCCATCTCGGCGGCGCTTCGGGAGTTTTTCGGTTCCGGCCAGCTCTCGCAGTTCATGGACCAGACGAACCCCCTCGCGGAACTCACGCATCGGCGCCGCCTCTCCGCTCTCGGCCCCGGAGGTCTTTCCCGGGAACGGGCCGGATTCGAGGCCAGGGACGTGCACTACACCCATTACGGTCGCGTGTGTCCCATCGAAACGCCGGAAGGACCGAACATCGGCCTGGTCACCTCTCTCGCGACCTTCGCGCGAGTCAACGAATACGGTTTTCTGGTCACGCCGAAGAGAAGGGTCGTGGACGGATGCGTCACCAACGACGTGGTGAATCTCTCCGCGGACGAGGAAGATCATTACTGCGTGGGGCGTGCGAATACCCCCGTGGATGAGACGGGACGAATTCTCGGGCCGGAAGTGCACGTTCGCTCCCGAGGATCCATTGTCTCCGTGGAGCCCGCCGGGGTTCACTTCATCGACGTGGCGCCGAAGCAGGTCGTCTCCATCTCCACGGCGCTCATTCCCTTCCTGGAGCACGACGACGCGAACCGGGCACTTATGGGATCGAACATGCAACGTCAGGCCGTGCCGCTCATCAGTGCCGAGGCTCCCATCGTCGGAACGGGAATCGAAGGACGTATCGCCAGGGATTCCGGATCCTGCATCTTGGCGCGACGTGCCGGCGTGGTGACCCATCTCGATGCGAATGGCATCGAGATCACCGCCGGCGACGGCACCAGGGATACCTACAACCTGATCAAATTCAGACGGTCGAATCAGGGGACCGTCATTCACCAGAAGGTCATCGTTCAGACAGGGGACCGGGTCGAAAAAGGCGATGTCATCGCCGATGGACAATCCGTGGAGAAGGGGGAACTCGCTCTCGGACGAAACGTCATCGTGGCCTTCATGTCCTGGGAGGGATATAACTTCGAGGATGCCATTCTTCTGAACGAGCGCCTCGTAAAGGAAGACTATTACACGTCGATCCACATCGAAGAGTACGAAATCGACAGTCGGGACACGAAGCTCGGCCCCGAGGAAATCACCCGGGACATCCCCAATGTCGGCGAGGATGCCCTGAAGAACCTCGACGAAAACGGGATCATTCGGGTTGGAGCGGAGGCCAAGGCGGCGGATATCCTCGTGGGTAAGGTGACTCCCAAGGGCGAATCGGACCAATCCCCCGAGGAAAAGCTTCTGCGGGCGATCTTCGGTGAAAAGGCCCGGGAGGTTCGCGATACGTCCCTCCGGGTTCCCCACGGGGAGGGCGGCAAGGTCGTGGCAGTGAAGCGCCTCGTTCGGGAGGAAAGCGGCGAACATCTGAGTCCGGGCGTCAACGAGGTCGTCAAGGTGTACGTCGCCCAGCTCAGAAAGATCACGGTGGGAGACAAGATGGCGGGGCGTCACGGAAACAAGGGTGTGGTCTCCCGCATTCTTCCCGAGGAGGACATGCCCTATCTTCCCGACGGCACTCCCGTGGACGTGGTGCTCAATCCTCTCGGGGTGCCGAGCCGCATGAACCTCGGGCAGGTTCTCGAAACCGTCATGGGTTTTGTGGGCTACAACGGCATCAAGGAGATGGAAGGCCGTTTCCGCATCGCCACGCCCGTCTTTGAAGGTGCCCAGGAAACGCATATCTTCGATCTCGTGGAGAAACTCCAGAAGGAAAAGTACCCGGATCTGACCTCCGACGGACGTATTACCCTCTTCGACGGCAGAACGGGGGAGCCCTTCGAAAACAAGATCACCGTAGGGTGCATGTACATGCTCAAACTCATCCACCTCGTGGACGACAAGATTCACGCCAGATCCATCGGTCCGTACAGTCTCATCACTCAGCAGCCCCTCGGGGGCAAGGCTCAGTTCGGAGGACAGCGCTTCGGAGAGATGGAAGTGTGGGCTCTCGAGGGATACGGTGCGTCGCATATTCTCCAGGAGATGCTCACCGTCAAGTCCGACGACATTCGGGGTCGTCTCAAGACCTACGAGCGCATCGTGAAGGGGCAGAATCTCACGGAACCCGGTGTTCCGGAGAGTTTCCGCGTTCTCGTGAAGGAACTTCAGGGGCTCGGGCTCGACGTGGAAATCACCTATGACGACGGCTCCGTGGGCGAACTGGTCATGGACGAGGAAGAGTTCGACAGTGGAAGGATCGGCCGTTTCTCCTCCTTCCGCAGTGACGTGATGGTGGAAGATGAACCCGACGAGGACGTCTCCCCTGTGGGAACCACCGAGGCGTTTCTTTTCGGGAGGGAGGATGACGTCTCCGAGACGGAGTCGGAGGAAACCGATGCTCCAGAGGGGGGGAACGCATAGATGAGTCGTCGGGAGATCGCGGGAGTCCGCGTCAAGCTGGCGAGCCCCGAACGCATTCGGGAACTTTCCAGCGGAGAGGTGAAGAAGCCCGAGACGATCAATTACAGAACGCTCCGCCCCGAAAAGGACGGGTTGTTCTGCGAGCGTATCTTCGGCCCCACGAGGAGCTTCGAGTGCGCTTGCGGCAAATACAAGCGAAGCGGCCCCAAATTCAAGGGGGTCGTCTGTGACCGTTGTGGTGTGGAGGTCACGGACAACCGAGTTCGCCGGGAACGCATGGGACATCTGGAGCTTGCGGCGCCGGTGGTGCACATCTGGTACCTCCGGGGTATTCCGAGCAGGCTCAGTCTGCTTCTGGGAACCGCGACGAAGGAGCTTGAGAAGGTGGTCTACTTCGCTCCCACTCGTCGCCGGGAACCGGTGTACAAGGTCGTCATGGAGGGGAAACGGCACGATCTCGTGCGTCGCGGAGAGACTCTCTCGGCGTGCGAGGAGCGCCTGCACAGTTTTTATGACCCGAAATTCAAGGCCGAGGAGGCCTATCGGATTCTTCAGGTGGACGACATTCCCGTGAACGAGGGAGATGTGATTTCCGCCTCCATGGTGGCGCGCTACAAAGCGGAGTACGGGGACGAAATCTTCAAGGTCGAGCCCGCCTTTCGAACCACCGCCGCGCATCCGGGGGGACTCTTCGGAGAAGGGGACATTCTCTCCGCCGGTCAGGTGGACAAATTCTCTTCCCAGGAATGGGAGTTCTCCGTGGAAAGAGTTTTCGTGGGCAACCAGGAGGGATTTGTCGTCACGGGGGTGGTGCACCTTCCCTTCGGAAAGGGAGATGTCACGTCGGCGAGCGAATATCAACTCTTCCACGAGAAACATCCCGGACGCTTCAGCGCCCAGGTTGAGTCCGTCACGCTGGAGGATCCCTGTTACATCGTGGTGGAACAGGGGGATTCTCCCTTCGAGCGAGGAAGCATCATTCTCGAACGGGAATATCGGCTCTGCGCGGCCTACGACAAGGGCTTCAAGGCGGGGATCGGCGCCGAGGGAGTACAGGAACTCCTGCGTGTTCTCGACCTGGAAGAACTCGCCGCAACGCTGCGTGAAGAGATTGCCGAGTGTACCGGACAAAAGAAGCGGAAGCTCATCAAGCGTCTCAATGTGGTGGAGGACTTCCGGAAAAGCAACGGCAAGCCCGAATGGATGGTCATGGAGGTGCTGCCCGTCATTCCTCCCGATCTCCGCCCCATGGTGCAGCTCGATGGAGGGCGCTTCGCCACCTCTGATCTGAACGACCTCTACCGGCGGGTCATCAACCGGAACAACCGTTTGAGGAAACTGCAGGAGCTGCGGGCTCCGGAGATCATCGTGCGCAACGAGAAGCGTATGCTCCAGGAGGCCGTGGATGCCCTTATCGACAATGGCCGGGTCGGGAAGGCCGTGCTCGGTGCGGGGAACCGCCCTCTCAAGAGCCTGTCCGACCTCCTGCGGGGAAAGAAGGGGCGCTTCCGGCAGAACCTGCTCGGAAAACGCGTGGACTATTCGGGACGCTCCGTCATCGTCATCGGTCCCCACCTGAAGCTCTATCAGTGTGGACTCCCCAAGCAGATGGCGCTGGAACTCTTCAAGCCCTTTGTCATGCAGAAGCTTGTGGAGCGGGGACTCGCTCCCAATGTGAAGAGCGCCCGCAGACTCATCGAACGAGGGCGCGACGAAGTATGGGCCATTCTCGAGGAAATCATCAAGGACCACCCGGTGCTGCTCAATCGTGCACCCACGCTGCATCGCTTGGGTATACAGGCCTTCGAGCCGGTTCTCATGGAGGGAAAGGCCATTCGCCTGCATCCCCTCGTGTGCGTTGCTTTCAACGCGGATTTCGACGGGGACCAGATGGCGGTGCACGTGCCGCTTTCCCTGGATGCCCAGACGGAGGCGCGGATACTCATGCTCTCCGCGAACAACCTGTTGTCGCCGGCGAGCGGACGTACCGTCATGACCCCGACCCAGGACATCGTGCTCGGCATCTACTATCTCACGGGCATGCGGAACGGGAAAAAGGGAGAGGGCATACACTTCTCCGACATCGAGGACTGTCTCACCGCCCTGGAGCACGGCGCAGTGGACGTGAATGCGCGCATCAAGCTACGATGGGTGGGAGAAAACGGCGTGGAGTGGATCGAGACCTCGCCCGGCCGGGTTCTTTTCAACAGTGCCCTTCCGAAAAAATTACGCTTCCTCAATCGGCAGATGGGGAAGAAGGATATCTCGAAGCTCTTCGACGACGCCTTCGACAGAGTTGGTCAGGCGGCTCTCGTGGAGATGCTCGATGCGGTGAAGACGCTGGGCTACCGGTGGTCCACCCGCAGCGGCATCAGTCTCGGTATCGACCACGTGGTGATTCCGAAGGAAAAGAGCGTGATCGTCGAGAAAGCTCTCGAGCAGGAAGAGGAACTTTCCTCCCAGTACCAGATGGGTATTCTTACCGAGGAGGAATATCTCCGCCAGAAGGAAATCCTCTGGACCGAGGCCGCTCGCGAGATTGCGGACAAAATCGTGGAGAACATGACCGAGGAAAATTCCCTCCGCATGATGGTTGATTCGGGTGCCCGAGGCTCCAGGAGCCAGGTGGCCCAGATGGCCGGTATTCGAGGTCTCATGGCCGACCCGTCGGGACGCATCATCGACTATCCCATCACCGCGAATTTCCGCGAGGGACTCAACATGCTCGAATACTTCATCTCCACTCACGGTGCCCGGAAGGGGCTGGCCGACACGGCTCTCCGGACGGCGAAATCCGGTTACCTCACCCGGCGTCTCGTGGACGTGGCCCAGGATCTCATCATCACTTCCGAGGACTGCGGTACCATGCACGGCATCTGTATGGAACCCCTTCTCCAGGATGGCAAGGTGACCATTCCCCTGGGAGAGCGCATCGTCGGTCGTACGTCTCTTGAGGACATTCTTCATCCCGAGACGGGGGAAGTGCTCGTGCACCGCAACGAGGAGATTGGCGCAGAAATGGCGTCTTGCCTTGATTCGCTCGGATTTTCCAAGGTGTGGATTCGAAGTCCTCTCACCTGCGAGGAGCGGAACGGCGTCTGTCGAACCTGTTACGGAAGGGACTTGGCCACGCGCAGAAAGGTGGTCATCGGTGAGGCTGTAGGTGTCGTCGCGGCCCAGTCCATCGGGGAACCGGGAACGCAGCTCACTATGCGTACCTTCCACACGGGCGGCGTGCGCCTTACCGGCGAGGACATCACCCAGGGTCTTCCCCGTATTGAGCAACTTTTCGAGGTGCGGCGCCCCAAGAAAGTCGCCTTCCTCAGCAAGGTGGATGGAACGGTTTTGGAAAAACGTCCGCTGGAGGGGAAATACAAGCTCATCATCGCCCCCGAGGACGAAAACGAGGCGCGGGTCATCTACAACGTTCCCATGTCCCAGAACATTCTCGTCGAGGAAGGCGAGGTGGTGAAGAAGGGACAGAAACTCACCGAGGGTAACGAGGACCCCCAGGACATTCTCGACGTGCTCGGCATCGAGGCCGTGCAGAAATATCTGGTGGACGGAATTCAGGAGGTCTACCGATCTCAGGGTGTCTCTATCAACAACAAACATATCGAGGTCATCCTCCGGAAGGTGGCGCCGGTAAACCGCGTGCGCATCGTGGAGGAGGGGGACAGCTCCTTCGTGGCGGAGAAATTGGTTTGGATGGCCGATCTTGAGAAAGAACTCGAGGCGATCCGGAGCGACAACAGAAAATTTCTGGAAGAAGCCGTCCAGTCTCTTGTGGGTTGTGTCCTTCGGGATATCGAGGGACAGGGGAGTATGGAGGCGCTTTTCCAATACAAGGATCAGGTCATCACCGAGGAGATGGTTCGGAGAATTCTGCTCAGCGAAAATCCCGTGACGGAACTTTATGTGGATGACGCCGAGGGCTCCCTTCGTGTTGTTGTCGGGGAGGCCAGCTTCCGCCGCGAAATGGAGGGGCTCGAACTGCTCGTTCCCTATCAGGGAGAGGGTGTCACCATTCAGCCCACGGAGTCCCTTACGGTGGGACAGTTGGTGCACATTACCCGCCAGGCCCCCCGCCCGATTGTCGTGCGCGACACGGAAACTCTTGCGACATTGAGGGACGTGGCCTATCTCGCCGAGGATATTGTTCACGAAGGAGAGGTTGTCCTTTCCGTCGATTCGCTTCTCTCCGAGGAGAATGTCAGGATACTCCGGAAGGCTTCCGTGGAGACGATCCGAATCTGGCGCAACCCGGAAGAAATCGTTCTTTCCACGGCCATGCAGAATTACCTGTTGAAACATGTGTATGGACATGAACTTCTCTCCGCCATCGATGCGGAGGGCAACGCCATGACGGGCATCCCTTCCCAAGTGGATGCCGGGATCGTGCAGAAGCTGCTCCAGGGAGAGCTTGCCGCTATCGAAGTAGATGGCGAAGTCGTTTCGAGGGGAAAGATCCTTCGCCAGATCCTGAATGAACTCGTCTACGGCAAGGTTCTTCTGGAGACGGTGCGGGACGAGGACGGCAACGAGATCGTTCCTTCCGGACGGGAAGTGAACCATCAGATCCTGGAGGCGTTGGCAAGCGTTTCCCCCGAGAGTCTCACCGTGCGTCCCTTGTACGCGACGACGGAGACCAAACGACTCATCCAGCGGGTTTCCTTCATCCGGCGCCTTCGGGAGGAGCCGATGTGGCGCTCCCTGCTTCATGGGATCACCAAGGCAGCCCTGGCGACGGACAGTTTTCTCAGCGCCGCGTCTTTCCAGCAGACAGCGCAGGTTTTGGCCGCCGCGGCAGTGAGGGGCGAGAACGATCCGCTCCGCGGATTGAAGGAGAATGTCATCATCGGCCATCTCATTCCCGCCGGAACGGGAGTGGATTATTACAGGAAGGTCGTGGTCAGGCCGGCTCCGCTCCAGGTCGAGTCCGTCTGACGGAGTTTCGGAAAAAGACGAGAGGAACCGTGTCCTTTTTCCATCTGTTGACACGGTTCCTTTTCGTTTGCTATTATGTCCGGGTGCGTCCGCACAGGAGGAATAATTATGCCTCTTGACGAGCTGTGTGTCATGCCCAGAGTGGCCGGATTTCGAGCAGTGGAGAGAGCCCTGATCCGGGGAACGGTACGGAAGGTTTTCATCGCGTCCGATGCGGATGGGGCCATGCGGGAGAAGATCGCACGTCTTGCGGAGAACCGGGGAGTCCCCGTGGAATCGGCTCCGGACATGCAGGTTTTGGGGAGGGCTTGCGCGCTATGCCGAAAGGCATCCGTGGCGGCCATTCTCGGTGAGGATGGAGAGGGTTCTCGCGGTAGGGTTTGAGGAGGAAGAACGGCAGCGTATTTGGAAGTGGAGGAGGGAACTTCGTGCCAACAATCAGTCAGCTCATTCGGCACGGGCGGGAGGAAAAGCGGCAACGTTCCAGCGCCCCCGCCCTGCAGCAGAACCCCCAAAGGCGAGGAGTCTGCACGAGGGTGTACACGGTGACCCCCAAGAAGCCGAACTCGGCTCTGCGTAAGGTCGCCCGTGTGCGTCTCACCAACGGAATTGAAGTGACGGCGTACATTCCCGGTGTCGGACACAACCTTCAGGAGCACTCCGTGGTTCTTGTCCGGGGTGGTCGTGTGAAGGACCTTCCGGGAGTCAGGTACCACATTGTCCGCGGAACCCTCGACTGTGGCGGTGTGGAGAATCGGCGGCAGAGTCGTTCCAAGTACGGCGCTCGTCGTCCGAAGCAGAAATAGCGGGAAGGAGAGGTCGTTTATGCCGCGCAAGGGACATGTTCGCAAGCGCGTCACTCCGCCCGACTCCGTTTTCGGAAATCAGGCGGTGAGCAAGTTCATCAATTGTGTCATGTGGGAAGGGAAAAAGAGCACCGCCGAGCGGATCATGTACGGTGCGCTCGAGCTGGCGGCGAAACGGCTTTCCTCTCAGCCCACGGAAGTCTTCGAGAAGGCCATGGAGAATGTGCGTCCCCTGGTCGAGGTCCGTCCCCGCAGGGTTGGCGGCGCGACCTACCAGGTCCCCGTGGAGGTTCATCCGGCA
This sequence comes from Aminiphilus circumscriptus DSM 16581, assembly GCF_000526375.1. Classification (NCBI taxonomy): domain Bacteria; kingdom Thermotogati; phylum Synergistota; class Synergistia; order Synergistales; family Aminiphilaceae; genus Aminiphilus; species Aminiphilus circumscriptus. The sequence goes on from NZ_JAFY01000007.1 coordinate 288,114, forward strand.
AGGGCTCAGGCGTTGGCCATCCGATGGATCATCAATTATGCGCGAGCGAGAAAGGGTATTCCCATGGTGGAACGCCTTGCTCGCGAGTTGGCCGACGCCTACAAGAACGAAGGCGGAGCCGTGAAGAAGCGGGAAGATACGCATCGCATGGCCGAAGCCAACCGGGCTTTCGCTCACTATCGTTGGTAGGTTCGGGTGGGTTTGACGAGATGATGTTTCAGTCCATGTGGTGGTGATCTGTGATGGAAGAAGTTACTCTTGGAAAAATTCGCAACATCGGTATTGCGGCCCATATCGATGCGGGAAAGACGACGACTACGGAGCGCATCCTTTTTTACACGGGACGCAAGCACAAGATGGGCGAAGTGCACGAAGGCGCCGCCACAATGGACTGGATGGAGCAGGAGCGGGAAAGAGGCATCACCATAACCTCCGCTGCGACGACCTGTCATTGGCACGATTGCCTCATCAATATCATTGATACACCCGGTCACGTGGATTTTACCGTGGAAGTGGAACGTTCCATGCGGGTTCTCGACGGTGCGGTGGCGGTCTTCTGTGCCGTGGGTGGCGTGGAGCCCCAGTCGGAAACGGTGTGGCGTCAGGCTGATAAATATCGCGTGCCCAGAGTGGCGTTCGTGAACAAAATGGACCGAGTCGGGGCGGATTTCTTTCAGGTCCTCAAGGGGATTCGCGAGCGGCTTGGGGCGCGCCCCGTGGCGATCCAGATGCCCATTGGCGTCGAGGATGCCTTTGAGGGGGTCGTGGACCTGGTCGCCATGAAGGCAATCGTTTATCTGGACGATCTCGGCGCCGAGCCGAAGATCGGGAACATTCCGCCGCACCTTCTCGAAGAGGCGCGAAGGATGCGGGAGGAGATCGTGGAGGTCCTTGCCGATTTCGACGAGGAGATCGCCACCCTCTTTCTCGAAGGGGAGCCCGTTTCCGAAGCACTTCTTCGAAGGGCTCTTCGGAAGCATACGATCGCGTTGGACGTCATTCCCGTTCTCTGCGGGTCCGCGTTCAAGAACAAGGGAGTTCAACCGTTGCTCGACGCGGTGGTGGACTATCTCCCGAGTCCGATTGATCTCCCGGATATCGTCGGAATCGATCCGAACACGAACGGGGAGACGTCACGTGTGTGTTCGAGCGATGCACCCTTTTCGGCGCTCGCCTTCAAGATTATGGTCGATCCGTTTGTGGGGCGGCTCGTGTTCTGTCGCATCTACTCGGGTTCTCTGGAGAACGGTGTTTCCATCCTGAACGCTTCCACGAACAAACGAGAGCGGGTCGGCCGGATTCTTCGCATGCATGCCAACAAGCGGGAGGAAATGGAGAGCGCCCATGCAGGGCTCATCGTGGCTCTTCCGGGACTCAAAACCGCGAGAACGGGAGATACGCTTTGTGATGAAAAGGCTCCCATTCTCCTGGAATCTCTCGAATTTCCCGAGCCGGTCATCTCTCTCGCAGTGGAGCCCATGAGCAAGGCCGATCAGGTCAAACTCTCCAAGGGGCTCTCCGCCCTTGCCGAGGAAGACCCCACGTTTCGTGTCAAGGTGGACCAGGAGACGGGACAGACCATCATTTCCGGTATGGGAGAGCTGCATCTTGAGATCCTGGTGGACCGTTTGAAGCGGGAGTTCGGTGTCGAGGTGCGCGTCGGCAACCCCCAGGTGGCGTATCGGGAGACCATCCGGACTGCTTCCAGGGCGGAGGGGCGCTTCATCCGTCAGTCCGGAGGCCGGGGACAATACGGGCACGTGTGGCTCGAAGCGGAACCTCTTCCGGAGAGGAAAGGGTACGAATTCGAGGATCGCATTGTCGGCGGCGTTGTTCCCAGGGAGTACATCCCCGCCGTGGAGAAAGGCCTGGATGAGGCCATCAACAATGGTGTCCTCGGTGGATATCCCGTCATCGGAGTGCGCATCTCCCTTGTCGACGGCAGCTACCACGAGGTGGACAGTTCCGAAATGGCTTTCAAGATCGCCGCGTCCATGGCCTTCAAGGAGCTGATGCGCAAAGGTGATCCCGTTCTCATGGAACCCGTCGTGGAGGTGGAAGTCGTCACGCCCGAGGAATATCTCGGCGACGTGATCGGTGATCTCTCCGCCCGGCGGGGGCACGTTGACGGCATGGATACCCGTGCCAACGCCCGGATCGTGCGGGCCTTCGTTCCCCTTGCGGAGATGTTCGGCTACGCGACGGACGTGCGGAGTAAAACCTCGGGAAGAGCTTCCTACAGTATGAAATTCGCCAGGTACGAGGAGGTTCCCCGGGACGTGGCGGAGAAGGTTCTCAAGCGATAGCGATACGAGATTTTCTGACTTTCGAGGAGGGAGCAGCATGGCAAAGGAGAAATTTGCGCGGTCGAAGCCGCATCTGAACATCGGTACCATCGGCCACATCGACCACGGGAAGACGACGCTGACGGCGGCGATCACGAAGACACTGGGAAGGAAGGGATACGCGGACTTCACCCCCTTCGACCAGATCGACAAGGCGCCGGAGGAGCGTGAGCGTGGTATCACCATCAACATCGCCCACGTGGAATACCAGTCCGACACGCGGCACTACGCGCACATCGACTGCCCCGGACACGCGGACTACATCAAGAACATGATCACCGGTGCCGCCCAGATGGACGGTGCCATTCTCGTCGTGTCCGCGGCGGACGGTCCCATGCCCCAGACGCGGGAGCACGTTCTTCTCGCGCGGCAGGTCAACGTGCCGGCTCTCGTCGTGTTCATGAACAAGGTGGACATGGTGGACGACCCGGAACTGCTCGATCTCGTCGAGATGGAAGTTCGGGACCTGCTGAACAAGTACGATTTCCCCGGAGACGACGTGCCCATCATTCGGGGTTCCGCGCTGAAGGCCCTCGAGTCCGACAGCGACAACGAGTGGACCGAGAAGATCTGGGATCTCATTCGTGCCTGTGACGACCACATTCCCCAGCCCGTGCGCGAAGTGGACAAGCCGTTCCTGATGCCCATCGAGGACGTGTTCACCATCACCGGGCGTGGCACCGTCGTCACCGGAAGGATGGAGCGCGGCATCATCACCCCCGGTTCCGAAGTCGAGATCGTCGGCATGCAGGAAGACAAGATCAAGAGCGTGGCCACCTCCCTTGAAATGTTCCGGAAGATTCTGGACGATGCCCAGGCCGGAGACAACGTGGGAATTCTTCTCCGGGGCGTGGACAAGGAGCAGGTGGAGCGGGGCATGGTCGTTGCGAAGCCCGGAAGCGTGAAGCCGCACAAGCACTTCAAGGCCGAGGTGTACGTACTGAAGAAAGAGGAAGGCGGCCGTCACACGCCCTTCTTCGGCGGCTACAAACCCCAGTTCTACTTCCGGACCACCGACGTGACGGGAGAGATCAAACTGCCCGAGGGCGTGGAAATGGTCATGCCCGGGGACAACTCGCAGTTCGAAGTGAAGCTGATCGTGCCCATCGCCATGGAGGAAGGACTGCGATTCGCCGTGCGCGAAGGCGGTCGTACCGTCGGCGCCGGTGTGGTCACGCAGATCCTCGACTGACCCTTCGGGGGTGAATGCTGTGACGAAACGGATTCGGATCAAATTGAAGGCGTTCGATCATCGTGTGCTCGACACCTCGGCCGTTCAGATCGCCGAGACGGCGGTCCGGAGCGGGGCGAAAGTGGCGGGTCCCATTCCTCTCCCCACGGAGTTCGAGAAGTTTACGGTGCTCAAGTCCCCTCACAAGGACAAGGACGCGCGCGAACAGTTCGAGATTCGCACACACAAGCGGCTCATCGATATTCTGGAGCCCACCCAGAAGACCATGGATGCGCTGATGCAGCTGAATCTCCCCTCTGGAGTGGATATCCAGATCAAGCTGTAGCGGGGAGCTCTGAGCTGAAAGGAGTGGAAGGGACACATGAGTATGGGAATTCTTGGCCGCAAGCTCGGCATGACGCAGGTGTTCGATGAGGCCGGCAAGGCCGTCGCCGTTACGGTGATCGAAGCGGGGCCGTGTCCCGTCGTTGCGGTGTGTACGCCTGAGCGGCAGGGATATGCTGCGGTCCAGCTTGGTTTCGGCGAGCGGAAGAAACACAAGGTGACCAAACCGCAGAAGGGATATTTCGACAAAGCCGGCGTGGAGCCCGTCCGATGGCTGCGCGAATTCCGCGTCGCGGACAGTGCCGCTTATTCCGTGGGGCAGACCGTGACGGTGGAGTTGTTTCAGGCGGGGGAGAAGGTCAAGGTCACGGGCAGAAGCAAGGGAAAGGGTTTCGCCGGCACGGTGAAGCGGTTTAACTTCAACCGGTGCCCCCAAGGGCACGGTGCGTCCAAGGTACATCGCAAACCCGGTTCGTCCGGTGCGAACAGCTACCCGGGCCACATCTTCAAAGGAAAAACCATGCCGGGGCACATGGGCGACGAGAGGGTCACCGTAAACAATCTCGCTGTCTTCGCCGTGGATCCCGAAAACAACCTGCTGCTCATCAAAGGTGCCGTTCCCGGTGCGCGCAACGGGCTTGTTCTGGTGCGCAAACTGGGTTCTTAAGGAGGCAGGGAAGTCATGCCTAACGTGAAGCTCGTGAATTTCAAAGGAGATGTTCTTGGGGAGGAGCAGGTTGCGGACGTCGTCTTTGCCGCTCCGGTCCATGTTCCCGCCATGCATCAGGTTGTGGTGGCCCATCTGGCGAACAGCCGCGTGGGTACCGCGAACACCAAGGATCGCAGCGACGTCCGTGGTGGCGGAAAGAAACCCTATCGGCAGAAGCACACGGGACGGGCGCGCCAGGGAAGTCTCACCTCTCCGCTGCATGTGGGAGGCGGCGTCGCTCATGGCCCACATCCCCGGGATTATTCCCAGAAAGTGAACAAGAAAGTCCGGCGCCTTGCCCTGCGCAGTGCACTGACCCTCAAGGTGAAGGATTCGCGGATGCTTTTGCTGGAGAATCCGGTGCTTGAGGCTCCGAGAACGAAATCCGTGGTGGAATTTCTGCGGCAGGTCGGTGCGGAGAGAAAACCTCTCTTCGTGATTCACGAGACCAACGTAAACCTGTACAAGTCCGCGGGAGCCGTGCCCGGAGCGAAGGTCATGCATGTGGACAGTATCAACGTGTATGACATTCTCCATCACCAGCATCTGATCGTCACACCCGAGGCGGTCCGCAAGATCGAGGAGGTGTTCGGACGATGAGACAGCTTGCCTACGATGTGATCGTGAGACCCATCGTCACGGAAAAGAGCAGTCGTCTCATGGAGCAGGGCAAGTACACCTTCGAAGTGCTGCCTGTCGCCAACAAGATCGAGATTCGCAAGGCCGTGGAGACCATTTTCAAAGTCAAGGTTCTCAAAGTGAGCACCATCAAGGTGCGTTCCAAGCCGAAGCGGATGGGTGTTCATGTAGGACGCTCGCGCTCGTGGAAGAAGGCCATCGTGTCCCTCGCCCCGGGCGAACGGATCGAATTCTTCGAAGGCGCCACGGTCTAAAGAGGGGGAGAGGGAAGAATGGCCATCAAGAAATTCAAGCCCACCAGCCCGGGACGCAGGTTCATGACCGTCTCGACCTATGAGGAGATCACCAAGACCACGCCGGAAAAGCGTCTTGTGGAGAGCCTCAAGAAAAGCGGCGGACGGAACAACCTCGGACGGATCACCATGCGTCACCGGGGAGGCGGCAACAAGAGAAAGTATCGCATCGTGGACTTCAAGCGGAACAACGTCGGTATTCCCGGAAAAGTGGCCGCGGTCGAGTACGATCCGAACCGGTCCGCTCGCATCGCCCTCATTTTTTTCGCAGACGGAGACAAACGGTATATTCTCGCTCCGTCGGGAATTTCCGTGGGCGACATGGTCATGTCCGGACCCGATGCGGATATCAAGCCCGGCAACGCCATGAAGCTCAAGGACATGCCGGTGGGAACCTTCATCCACAACGTGGAGCTTCAGCCCGGTCGGGGCGGCGTACTCGTCCGTTCTGCCGGAACTTCCGCCCAGCTCATGGCCAAGGAAGGCAAATATGCCTACGTTCGTATGCCCAGTGGAGAACTCCGGCTCATTCTTCAGGAATGCATGGCCACCATCGGTCAGGTAGGCAACGAAGAGCACGAGAATCTCTCCGACGGAAAGGCCGGAAAAACCCGCTGGCTCGGGAAACGTCCTTACGTGCGCGGCATGGTCATGAACCCTGTGGATCATCCTCTGGGTGGCGGAGAAGGAAAGACCAAGGGGAACAAGCACCCTGTCTCTCCCTGGGGTACGCCGGCCAAGGGATACCGCACGCGCAAGCGCAAGCCGTCGGACAAACATATCGTGCGTCGCCGGCATCAGAAATAGGAACGAGGAGGTGCGGGAAGACAGATGGCACGATCATTGAAGAAAGGCCCCTTTGTTGATCTCAAGCTCTCCAAGAGAATCGACGAGATGAACAAATCCGGAAAGAAGCGGGTTCTGAAGACTTGGTCGCGGCGTTCCACCATTCTTCCAAACATGGTGGGACACACCATTGCGGTGCACAACGGAAAGACCCACATTCCCGTGTACGTCAGCGAGAACATGGTCGGACACAAGCTCGGCGAATTCGCCCCCACGAGGCGCTTCGGCGGTCACGCCGGACAAGAGCGCTCCAGCAAGGTGAAGTAAAGAGGAGGGAACGGGAATGGAAGCACGAGCCGAAGCCCGGCAGGTGCGAATCTCCCCCTTGAAGGTGCGGCAGGTGATGCAGCTCGTTCACGGTAAATCCGTCGATAAGGCGTTGTTAGCGCTTCGGTTCACCCCGAAGAAGGCCGCTCGGATCGTCGAGAAGGTGCTGAAGAGCGCCGTGGCCAACGCGGATCACAATTTCGGCATGGATGTGGACAAGTTGTTCGTCGTCAAGGCCGTGGCGGATCAGGGGCCTGTCATGCGGCGTTTTCGTCCGGTTTCAATGGGGCGTGCGCATCCCTATCGCCATCGAACGAGTCACATCACCGTGGTCGTAGCGGAACGGTAAGGAGGGGACGCACGTTGGGTCAGAAAATACATCCGGTAGGATACCGAATCGGTGTCATCCGCGACTGGGAGTCGCGCTGGTATGCGGACGGGAAGGCCTATGCGAAGAACCTGCACGAGGATCTCAAGCTCCGCGAGTGGATCAAGGATCGCTGGAAACATGCGGGTGTCTCCCGCGTGGAGATCGAGCGCATCGGCAACGTCATGCGCTTTACGGTTTGGACCGCCCGGCCTGGTGTCGTCATCGGCAAAGGTGGTCAGGAGATTCAGAACGTTCGTGAGGATCTGCAGAAACTGACTGGTGCGCGGGTCATGATCAACGTTCAGGAGATCAAGCATCCCGACACGGATGCCCAGGTCGTCGCGGAAGGCGTCGCCTCCGCCCTCGAGCGTCGCATCAGTTTCCGTCGGGCTATGAAACAGGCTATTTTTCGAGCCATGAAATCCGGGGCCAAGGGAATCAAGATTCAGTGCTCCGGACGTCTCGGCGGCGCGGAAATCGCCAGAACCGAGTGGTATCTGGAGGGGCAGCTTCCTCTCTCCACGTTGCGTGCGGATATTGATTACGGTTTGGCTGTGGCACGCACTATCTACGGCGTCATCGGCGTCAAAGTGTGGATCTACAAGGCCGATGCCGCTCGAAAGACCCGTCGTGTGGCCGCACAGACTCAGGCCGACGAAAGGGGGTAAGCGGAAATGCTGAGCCCGAAACGTGTAAAGTATCGCAAGCCCTTCCGAAGCCCCCTTCGGGGAGTGACCAAGGGAGGCGAGTACGTCGCCTTCGGTGATTTTGGACTGCAGGCTCTCGAAGGTGCATGGATCACCGCCAGACAAATCGAGGCAGCCCGTGTGGCCATCTCCCGGAAAATGCGCAAGGGCGGCAAAATCTGGATTCGCATCTTCCCGGACGTGGCACTTACGAGGAAACCTCTGGAAACGCGAATGGGAAAAGGGAAGGGAAGCCCGGAATATTGGGTCGCTCCCGTGAAGCGAGGGCGCATCATGTTCGAGATTGCCGGTGTTCCCCGGGATGTCGCCGAGGCGGCGTTCCATACGGCGGCACACAAGTTTCCCATCAAGGTGCGCCTGGTCGCCCGCGAGGGATTGGGTGGTGAGTAAGCGATGAAGGCAAAGGACTTGCGGGATCTGACGCTGGACGAGCTCCGGGACAAGCATCGCCAATACAAGGAAGAGCTCTTCAATCTTCGCTTTCAGCATGCGATCGGTCAGTTGGGCAACACCGGAAGAATCGGTGACGTGAAAAGATCCATCGCCAAGGTTCTTACCGTCATGCGGGAAAAAGAGCTGGGGCTTACGAGCTCCGTCGTGAGGAGGTAGCGGACGATGGAGGAAAACGTTTCCCGCGGCAAGACGCGGGTGGGCATCGTCGTGAGCGACAAGATGCAGAAGACGGTAGTGGTGCGCGTCGATCGTATGGCGCAGCATCCTCTCTACGACAAGCCCGTCATTCGGGCCAAGAAGTACATGGCACATGACGAGGAGAACGTCTGTGGCAAAGGTGACAAGGTTCTCATCAGGGAATGCCGTCCTTTGAGCCGTCACAAGCGCTGGACCGTCGCAGAGGTTATCGAGAAGGCTCCGGTGCTTCTCGATGAGCAGCCCGTGCGGGGGGAGGCCTAGTCCATGATCCAGCTCCGGACCATGCTCAACGTGGCGGACAACACGGGAGCCAAGAAGATCATGTGCATCCAGGTCCTCGGTGGCAGCAAACGGCGCTTCGGCTCCATCGGAGACATCATCGTGGCCTCCGTGAAGGAAGCTATTCCCAACAGCAATACCGAAAAGGGGAAAGTCGTCAAAGCCGTGGTGGTGAGGACGAAGAAGGAAGTGCGGAGACGGGACGGAAGCTACGTCCGTTTCGATGACAATGCGGCCGTCATCATCGACAACAACGGTGACCCGAAGGGAACCCGCATTTTCGGTCCTGTCGCCCGGGAGCTTCGGGAGAAGCGGTATATGCGGATCGTTTCCCTCGCTCCCGAGGTCGTGTAGGGAGGCGGATGGAATGAGCAAAATGCGGATCAGAAAGGGAGATCGCGTTCGCGTGATCTCCGGGAAATACAAGGGAGTCGAGGGGAAGGTGCTTCGGCGCTTCCCCGACCGTGACGCACTGCTCGTCGAGGGTGTGAACATCGTGACCAAACATGTCCGTCCTACTCAGAAGAGTCCCAAGGGCGGTATCGTCAAGCAGGAAGCTCCTATTTATGCCTGCAAGGTCATGCTGGTCTGTCCCGCCTGCGGTAAGAACACGCGCGTCGGTCGGGCGTTTCTGGAAAGCGGCAAGAAGGTCCGGGTCTGCAAACAGTGTAACGAGATCATGGACAAGGTGTAAGCGGGGAGGAACGACGCCATGATTCCGAGACTGCAAGAAAAGTACTCCACAGAGATCGTTCCTCGCTTGCGGCAGAAGTTCAACTACAAGAACGTCATGGAAGTCCCGCGCCTCGAAAAGGTCGTCGTGAACATCGGTGTCAACGAGGCGAAACAGGACATGAAGTTCATGAACGTCGCCATGGAGGAACTCACCACGATTACCGGACAGCGTCCCCTTCTCAAGAGGGCGAAGAAGTCCGTGGCGGGATTCAAGGTCCGTGAGGGTATGCCCGTGGCCTGTTGCGTGACCCTCAGAGGGGCGAAGATGTGGGAATTCCTCGACAGACTGATCACCCTTGCCCTCCCTCGGATCAAGGACTTCCAGGGCGTTTCCCGCAAGGGCTTCGACGGTCGGGGAAACTACAACCTCGGTCTTCGCGAGCAGCTTATTTTTCCCGAGATCGATTACGACAAGGTCATTCGGATTCGGGGGATGAACATCACCATCACGACCACGGCTCGGACCGATGAGGAAGGGCAGACGCTCCTCGCCGAAATCGGATTTCCGTTCAGCCGGTAGGGGGAGGGAAGAGGCATGTCAAGAACAGCGCTCGAACACAAGGCCACGCTGGAACCCAAGTTCAAGGTGCGGGGATACAACCGTTGCCCTCTCTGCGGTCGCCCGAAGGCCTTCATGCGAAAGTTCAACATGTGCCGCTGCTGCTTCCGAAAGCTCGCTCGGGAAGGAAAGATTCCCGGAGTCGTGAAGTCGAGCTGGTAGGTGCAGGACGCAGCGAAGGAGGCAACAGGAATGTACGTTAATGATCCCATAGCGGATATGCTCACCCGGATCAGGAACGCCAACATGGTGTACCTCGATGTCGTCGATATGCCCCTGAGCAGAGTCAAGGCCGCCATCGCCAAGATCCTCAAGGAAGAAGGGTACATTCGGAACTACAAAGTTATCAACGATCCGAAAAAACCCTTCCAAGTCTTGCGCGTCTTCATGCAGTACGGCCCGAACAGGGAACATGTCGTCCAGGGTATCAAGCGAATCAGCAAGCCCGGTCGCCGGGTCTACGCGGGTTCGAAGGAACTCCCCAAAGTCATGGGAGGACTCGGTATGGCGGTGGTCTCCACCTCCCAGGGTCTCATGACGGACGCCGAGGCGCGCAAGCGTGGTCTCGGCGGGGAGATCCTCTGCAACGTGTGGTAGGGGGTGCGGATCGTGTCTCGGATCGGGCGCAAACCCATAAAAGTTCCGAAGGGCGTTTCAATCATCCAGAACGAGGACCGTCTTACCGTAAAGGGTCCCAAGGGAGAGCTCTCCCTCGATATCCATCCCGAGATCACCCTTTCGATTGAGGATGGGGTGCTGACGGTCACTCGTGCGGACGACGAAAAGAAGACCAGGGCGCTCCACGGCATGACGCGTGCCTTGGTGAGCAATATGGTGGAAGGGGTCAGCCAGGGATTCCAGAAGGTGCTTGAGATCATCGGCGTCGGCTATCGGGCGCAGATGAAGGGAACCACCCTTGTCCTGAGCCTCGGCTATTCCCATCCCATCGAGTTCGACCCTCCCGCAGGCATCGAGATCGCGACGGACGGCCCGACGAAAATCTTCGTCCGGGGTATCGACCGCCAGGTCGTGGGGCAGGTGGCGTCCGTCATCCGTGGATACCGTCCCCCCGAACCCTACAAGGGGAAGGGCATTCGGTACGCGGGCGAGTACGTCATTCGCAAGGCCGGGAAATCCGGCGGAAAATAGGGAGGTGATCTGCCGTGATTAAAAAGCGTAGTCGTAACGAAATGCGGAAAATCCGACACGAACGTCTGCGGCGGACCCTCTCGGGGACTGCTGACAAGCCCAGACTCGCCGTTTTCCGGAGCGAGAAACACATCTTCGCGCAGCTCATCGACGACGATGCGGGACATACGCTTGCCGCCGCGTCCACCGTCGAGCCCGCGATGAAGGCGTCTCTGAGCAGCACGGGCAATGCGGAGGCCGCGAAGGCCGTGGGCAAGGCGATTGCGGAACGTGCCATCTCCAAGGGAATCAAGGCCGTCGTTTTCGACAGAGGCGGGCATATGTTCCACGGGCGCGTCAAGGCGTTGGCCGAGGCAGCTCGCGAAGCCGGCCTTGAGTTCTAAGGGGGGTATGGAAGCATGGCGACCAAGAATGTGACGAGTAAGGGCGTCGAAATCAGTGAACGCGTCGTGGCGATCAACCGGGTCAGCAAGGTCGTCAAGGGCGGAAAGCGCTTCAAATTCAGCGTTCTCGTCGTGGTGGGCGACAACGATCACCAGGTGGGAATGGGGCTCGGCAAGGCGAGAGAAATTTCCGAGGCGGTTCGCAAGGGAATCGAAAAGGCGAAGAAGAACCTTGTGGATCTTCGCAAGGTGGGGAATACCATTCCTCATCCCGTCATCGCCAATTTCGGTGCGGCCAGGGTCATGCTGAAACCTGCCGCTCCCGGAACGGGCGTTATCGCCGGAGCCGTTGTCCGAGCCATCATGGAACTCGGCGGGGTCAAGGACGTGCTCACGAAGGTCATCGGCCGGACATCCAACCCCATCAACGTTGCCTATGCGACGCTCGAGGCGGTTAAGACCCTGCGGACTCCCGACGAGATCCTGCGTCTTCGCGGGAAGGACCGCAAGGAAGCGTAGGAGGGGGAGAAACATGGCTCAGTTGCGACTCACCTGGAAACGGAGCACTATCGGTCGTCCCGACAAGCAGGAACGGATCATTCGGGCGCTCGGACTCAAACGCCTCCACCACACGGTGATTCAGGAGGACACTCCCGCTATTCGAGGTATGGTTCGGGAGGTCGAACACCTTCTCGAATGGTCCGAGGTCGGGAAGTAGCAGAAGGAGGGAACACTCATGCAGCTGCATGAACTGCGGTCCGCTCCGGGGGCGAAACGTTCCCGGAAGCGCATTGGCCAGGGAATCGGAAGCGGTCTCGGAAAGACCGCAGGCAAGGGACACAAGGGACAGAAGGCCCGCAAGAGTGGTGGCGTCCGCCCCGGTTTTGAGGGCGGGCAGATGCCCCTTACTCGGAGAATTCCAAAAAGAGGGTTCAATAACGCGCGCTTTGCCAAACAGTATCAGATCGTGAATCTTCAGTTCATCGAGGATCGCTTCGAGACCGGTGCCGTTATCGATGCCGTTGCGTTGCAGGGGGCGGGTTTGGTCCGCAAGTGCGACGAGCCGGTGAAGATTCTCGGCAAGGGTGACCTGACGAAGGCGTTCACGATCCACGCACAGGCTTTCAGCGCCCAGGCGGTGAAGAAGCTGGAGGCGGCGGGTGGGAAGGCAGAGGTGATCTAGGTGATCGACTCCTTCCGCGATGCCTTCAGACTTCCCGATCTGAAACGAAAAATCCTTTTTACTCTCGGCATGCTCTTCATCTTCCGCCTGGGTGCGCATATGCCCACCCCTGGCATCGACACGGAGGCCATGGCGAGAATGTTCGAGCAGGGAGGCGTTCTGGGGTTCCTCGATATGTTCGCGGGAGGTGCGCTGCGGCGCTTCAGCGTGTTTGCGCTGGGCGTCGCTCCCTACATCAACGCGAGCATCGTCATGCAACTGCTTGTCGTTGTCATTCCCGCCCTGGAAAAACTTCAAAAGGAAGGTGACGAGGGCCGCAAGAAGATCGTCATGTACACGCGCTGGGGAACGGTGTTCTTCGCGTTGGTCCAGGCCGTGGGCATGACAATTTGGCTGCGGAATCTCGGAATCTTTTCGGGGACGCTGCTTGACGCCATCGTGGCGGTCGTGACCACTGTCACCGGAGCGATCGCCGTCATGTGGCTCGGCGAAGAAGTGACCGATCACGGCATAGGCAACGGCATCTCGCTGCTCATCTTCGCCGGTATCGTGGCACGGATTCCCGAAGCGCTGGTGCAGACATGGTCGCTCCTGCGCATGGGTGAGCTGAATCTGATTTCCCTTCTCGTGGCGGTCATCCTCATGGTGGTTGTCGTGGCGGGATGCGTTCTTCTTCAGGAAGGACAGCGGCGTCTGCCGGTGCAATACGCCAAACGGGTCGTTGGGAACAAGGTCTACGGCGGTCAGAGTACCTTCATTCCTCTTCGGGTGAACCAGGCGGGGGTTATTCCCATCATTTTCGCCTCGTCGGTGCTGCTGTTTCCCTACACGATCTTCCGTTTCTTCTCCGGGGACTGGGCCGTGACGATGCAGAATCTCTTCGCTCCGGGAAGCGCGGTCTACATGGTACTCTATGTGGTTCTCATCGTGTTCTTCGCCTATTTCTACACGGCGGTGGTCTTCAATCCCGTGGATGTGGCGAACAATATGAAGAAGTATGGAGGGTTCATTCTCGGCATCCGCCCAGGGCGTCCCACTTCCGAATACATCGAAAAAGTCATGACCAGGATCACCCTCGGCGGCGCTGTGTTTCTCGCCGTGGTGGCGCTCGTGCCCACGCTCATGACCTCCGTGGTGAACATGAGCACCTTCTATTTCGGAGGCACGGCGGTGCTCATCGTTGTGGGGGTGGCTCTCGACACAGTACATCAGATCGAGGCGCAGCTCCTTATGCGGCACTATGAGGGCATTCTGAAGCGCCGCGACAAGACCGGCGGGCTTTTGCGCCTGTAGAATCGGTGGTTTCCATGCGACTCATATTTCTGGGACCTCCGGGAGCGGGCAAGGGTACTCAGGCGGTTTTCGTGAAAAAAACCTATGGATTGGCCCACATTTCCACGGGCGATATTCTTCGCGCCCAGGTCAAGCAGGAAACGGAGCTGGGAAAAACCGCCAAGGGATACATGGATGCGGGGAAACTCGTTCCCGATGATGTCATCATTGGAATGATCCGGGAGCGTCTCGGTGAAGAGGACTGTGCCAAAGGGTTCATTCTCGACGGATTTCCCCGGACTGTTCCCCAGGCGGTGGCTCTTGCGGAGTTACTGAAGTCTATGGGAAGGCATCTCACAGCGGTAATCTGCTTCGATGCGGCGGACGACCTTTTAGTGGAGCGGTTGAGCGGGCGCAGGACCTGCAGAAACTGCGGCGCGATTTACAACGTCAGCTTCCATCCTCCCGAAAAAGAGAACGTGTGTGACGCCTGCGGAGGTCCTCTCATGCAGCGCGACGATGACCGGGAGGACGTCATTCGGAACCGACTCCGGGTCTACAAGGAACAGACGGCACCGCTCATCGAGTATTACGAACGCGAAGGACTGTTGCGCCGTTTCGACGCCGGTGGGGCTCCGGATTCCCTGGTCGCCCTGGTGGCGGAGCTGGCGGGAAAAGACGACGCATGATCACCTTGAAAACCGAAGAAGATGTCCGTTCCATGCGCCGAGCCGGTCAGGTGGTGGCCGACGTCCTCAGACTCCTTCGGGATCTCGTGCGCCCCGGTGTGAGCACCCTTTTTCTGGACACCGAGGCGGAGGGCCTCATTCGACGGGCAGGGGGAAGCCCCGCATTCAAAGGATACACCGTTCCAGGCATTTCCATGCCCTTTCCCGGTTCCATCTGTGCTTCCATCAACGAGGAAGTCGTGCACGGGATCCCTGATGCGCGACGCATCCTCCGGGAAGGCGATATCATCAGTGTCGATGTGGGAGTCTCCATAGACGGGTTCTATGGGGACGCAGCCTGCACGTATCCGGTCGGCTCGATCGCACCCCTCAGGAGAAAACTGCTCGATGTCACCCTTGAGTCGCTCCATCGGGGACTTGGTGTCATCCGTTCCGGGAGTACTCTCGGTGACATTGGGCACGCCGTCGAATCGACGGTGCTTCAAAACGGCTTCGGCCTGGTCCGGACCTACGCGGGTCACGGTATCGGAAGGCGTCTTCACGAGCCTCCCCAGGTTCCGAATTACGGACGACCGCGTTCCGGGATCACGCTGAAAAAGGGAATGACCATCGCTGTCGAACCCATGGTGATGTCCGGAGGAGAAAAAGTGTTGACGACGCGGGACAAATGGACAGTGGTTACAGCCGACGGTTCCGACGCGGCGCACTTCGAGCACTCCGTCCTCGTTCTCGACGATGGAGTGGAGATCCTCACGCCATGGGAACAATGAGTCGATACACCCTTTGCATGGGGGATGTCGTGGAATACCATCGCGGTTGTTTCGGGTCGCGAAAAGGTTTTCGACGGTATTCCTCCGGAGGCGGAACAGGTGTTGCGAGCGCGGAAAGCTGCGCCCGCCGGAGCTGGGAACAGAGTTCGATCGAGGGTAGGTGACGGACGAATGGCCAAGGAAGATGTCATCGAAGTACGGGGAAAAGTCGTCGAACCGCTTCCCAACGCCATGTTCCGCGTGGAGCTGGAAAATGGGTACAAGGTTCTCGCCCATGTTTCAGGGAAAATGCGGATGCATTTCATCCGGATCCTTCCGGGTGACAAGGTTCTCGTGCAATTGTCCCCCTATGACTTGACGCGGGGACGTATCGTGTATAGATTCAAATGATTGCCCTCAAGCGTGCCGCGGCTGGTACGGTTTTCAAGTTAAGGAGCGTGACGGACATGAAGGTGAAACCTTCGGTAAAGCCCATCTGCGAACATTGCAGCGTTATCAAGCGGAATGGGGTGGTGCGGATCATTTGCAGCAAGAATCCCCGCCACAAGCAGCGCCAGGGTGCAAGGAGGTAATGGAGGATGGCCCGAATCGCCGGAGTGGACCTTCCCCGCGAGAAGCGCGTGGAAGTGGCTCTTACGTACATCTACGGAATTGGCCTGCCCACGTCCCACAGGATTCTGGACGCCACGGGGATCAGTCCCGACACGCGGGTGAAGGATCTTTCGGAGGACGAGGTGCAGAAACTTCGCGGAGAGATCGAAAACAATCACGTCGTCGAAGGCGATCTCCGCAGGGAAGTGGCCATGAACATCAAACGTCTCATCGAGATCGGCTGTTACCGGGGATTGCGACACCGGTCGGGTCTGCCCGTGCGCGGCCAGAGGACGAAGACGAACGCGAGAACCCGCAAGGGGCCCCGGCGCACCGTGGCGGGCAAAAAGAAGGCGACCAAGTAGCGACACGAAGTGCCCCTAAGGGAGGGAATGCTCAGTGGCCAAGCGAGTACAGCGAAGAGGAAAGCGTAAGGAGAGGAAGCACGTCAGCTATGGTGTGGCGCACATCCACTCCACGTTCAACAACACCATCATCAGCATCACCGACAAGCAGGGGAACCTGCTCTCCTGGTCGGCGGGCGGCAATGTCGGTTTCAAGGGAACTCGGAAATCCACGCCCTTTGCGGCGCAGCTTGCGGCGCAGACCGCTGCGAAAGTCGCTCAGGAACACGGTGTGACGGAGATCGATGTGGTTGTCAAGGGCCCAGGACCGGGGCGCGAGTCGGCGATTCGCTCGCTCCAGGCGGTGGGGCTCCAAGTGAACATGATCAAGGACGAGACCCCCATCCCTCACAACGGTTGCCGTCCTCCCAAGCGCCGCCGCGTGTAGCGCCTGGGCACCGGAAGGATAATAAGGAGGAAGAGGCATGAGTAGATACACGGGTGCCGTTTGCCGGCTCTGCAGAGCGGAGGGCACGAAACTTTTTCTCAAGGGCGACAGGTGCTATACCGAGAAGTGTGCCATCAACAAGAGGAACAGCCGCCCCGGGCAGCACGGTACGAAACGCGTCAAGACCAGTGAATACGGAATCCGGCTTCGGGAAAAACAGAAACTGCGCAGATATTACGGCATGAACGAAACCCAGTTCCGGCGCTTTTACGGCATGGCCTCCAAGATGCCGGGCCAGACGGGGCACAATTTCCTTCAGATCCTCGAGCGGCGCCTCGACAACGTGCTGCATCGAATGGGCTTCGGTGTGAGCCGAAGCCAGTCCCGCCAGATCGTTCGTCACGGTCATGTCCTCGTGAATGGTCGAAAACTGGACATTCCGAGTTATCTCGTTCGGGCCGGGGACGTGGTTGCCATCGCCGAGAAGAGCCGAGACATCGTTCTTCTCAAGGATAACGCCGAGGTGGCCGCATCCAGGGCGATCCCTGCCTGGATCGAGTTGAACGCCCAGGGGCTGGAGGCGAAGATCATCTCTCTGCCCGTTCGGGAGCAGATCGACTCGCCGGTGAACGAACAGCTCGTGGTTGAATTCTACGCGAGATAAGGGATTGTCGGAAAAACCGAAGCGACGAAAGGTGGGGGGATCATTGGAGGAATTGTTGCAGCCTCAGATTAGGGTGGAGGAGAGCACCCCCCGTTTCGGAAAGGTCATCGTGGAGCCCTTGGAGCGCGGATACGGTGTTACGCTCGGCAACGCCCTTCGGCGCGTGCTCTATTCGTCCATTGGCGGAGCGGCCATCACAGCCGTGCGCATCGAGGGAGTTCTTCACGAATTCACGACGGTACCCGGCGTGCGAGAGGATGTCATCGACCTTCTCCTCAATCTCAAGCACGTGCCCCTTCGCTCCTACAGCAAGGATGTCCGGGTCCTTCGTCTGGACCTGGACGGTCCTGCCAAGGTCACCGCTGCCCATATTCAGGGTGACAGCGATATCGAGTGCGCCGATCCCGACGCGTACATCTGCACCTTGGCGGAGGGAGCGCATCTTGCCATGGATATCTACGTGGAACAGGGGATGGGCTATGCCACGAACGACCGGCCTCGTCCGGCCTATCTTCCCGTGGACGCACTCCTGGTGGATGCCATCTTTTCCCCCGTTCATCGCGTGAACTACGAGGTGCAGAACGCTCGAGTGGGTCAGCGGACGGACTACGACCGACTCATTCTCCAGGTCTGGACCAATGGAGTGGTGGCTCCCGCAGATGCCGTGGCGGAAGCGTCGGGCGTGCTGCGAAGCTATTTTTCCAGAATGCAGGATGTACTTGTCCGTCCGACGGAACAGCCCGGTTCCTCGGTGGAGGATGCCGGCGAATCCTCGCCGCAGGATACGGTCTCCGAGGAGGGATCGACGGGAGTCCGATGGGATCCCGAGGATGCCCTCATTTCCAGGCCGATCAGGGATCTTGAACTTTCCATGCGCAGCGAGAACTGCCTTCTCCGTGGCGGTGTCCACACCATAGGGGATCTTTTGAGTCGATCCCATGAGGAATTGTTGAAAATTCGCAATCTGGGCAAAATCTCTCTCCGGGAGATCGAAGAGAAGCTTGCCAGGCTCGGATATGCATTCCCGGCCCCCTCTGAGGACGATTCGACCCAGAGGTCGGGCAAGAAGAAGGAAAAGGAAGAGGAGGAGTAATCCCATGAGGCACCGTATGGATCACAGCACCCTTGGCCGTTACGGCAGCCACAGGAAAGCGATGCTGTCGAACCTCGCCGCCGGGCTGTTCATCCACGGACGAATCAGCACGACCTTCATGCGAGCGAAGGAAGTGCAGCGCGTGGCGGAGAAACTCATTACCAGAGCCCGTGGAGGCAGCCTGCACGACCGTCGTCTGGTTATCTCCAAAATGCCTTACAAGGCGGCTGTTCTGAAACTGTTCGACGAAATCGCTCCTCGCTATGCGGGGCGTCCGGGAGGATACACGAGAATCATCAAGACGGGATTTCGCATGGGAGACGCGTCACCCACAGCAATACTCGAACTGGTCGAGTAAATCATGCGGAACGGTACGGTGTGTTCGCTTCGGGGTGTGGGATACACTTACCCCGGAGCGCTCGCTCCGGCCCTGACGGAGTTTACCCTCGACATTCCCTCTGGTGCCTGGATAGCGCTTCTGGGGAGCAACGGTTCCGGAAAGTCCACGTGTGCCCGCATGTTGAATGCCCTGCTGATTCCCACGCAGGGCAATTGTGTCGTGTTGGGTTATGACACATCCCATCCCGGAACGGTCTTTGAAGTGCGGCGCCGTGTGGCCATGGTCTTTCAGAACCCCGAGAATCAGATCGTCGCAGCCACGGTGGAGGAGGATGTGGCATTCGGGCCGGAAAATCTGGGCCTGGACCCCTCCGAGATTCAGGAACGAGTCGAATGGGCTCTCGGGGTGACAGGGCTTTCGGAGATGAGAAAGCGCCCTTCCTACGCTCTTTCTGGAGGTCAGAAACAGCGCCTCGCCCTTGCCGGAGCCCTGGCACTGCGTCCGCTCTGCCTTGTGCTCGACGAGGCCACGTCCATGTTGGATCCCCAGGGGCGCCGGGATTTGATGCACGTTCTTCGCGAACTGCATGCTCAAGGAATGACCATCGTTTCCATCACCCATAATCTGGAAGAGATTCTCTTCTGCACAGAGGCGTGCATCCTCGCGGAAGGACGGCTCGTCTGGAAAGGAACACCCATGGACCTGCTCGAAAGTTCCAGGATTCCGCACTCTCTGGACATCTCGCCTTTTCTGGAGTTGTGGCGACGGTTGAAGAGAGAACACTTTCTCGGTGCCACTATATTCCCCGAACCAGAATCCATCGCCGAGGCGCTATGTCGATTCGCGTGACGGATCTCACTCATGTCTACCACCAGGGCACCCCTCTGGAGAGGCGTGCCCTGGATGGTGTGAACCTTCTGGTGGAGCCCGGCTCCTGGGTGAGCGTGGTGGGGCATACCGGAAGCGGCAAGTCCACGCTGGCGCAGCATCTCAACGGACTGCTCTTTGCCACCCGAGGGGTGGTCGAAGTGGATGGCGTTTTTCTCCGCGAGGATGCTCCGGAACTTCTCCGAAAAGCGAGGAAAAAAGTCGGACTCGTCTTTCAGTATCCAGAGCAACAGCTTTTCGCCGAGACCGTCTCGGAAGAAATCGCCTTCGCACCTCGCAATTGGGGTATTTCCAAAGAGCGGCTTCCAGAAGTCGTCCATGCCGCTGCGGCACGTGTCGGCCTGGAGAAGTCCCTCCTCGGCATGAATCCCTTCAACCTTTCGGGCGGACAGAAACGCCGGGTTGCCCTGGCGTCGGTGCTTGCTTCCGAACCCGACTATCTCGTGCTGGATGAACCGACGGCAGGACTTGACGGAAAGGGCAGAAAAGAGTTGCTCTCCCTCCTGAGTCGGTTCGTGCGGGAAGGGAAAAGTGTCGT
Source organism: Aminiphilus circumscriptus DSM 16581 (assembly GCF_000526375.1). Lineage (NCBI taxonomy): Bacteria > Thermotogati > Synergistota > Synergistia > Synergistales > Aminiphilaceae > Aminiphilus > Aminiphilus circumscriptus. The sequence continues at coordinate 308,382 of NZ_JAFY01000007.1, forward strand.
TCTCGTCACTCACGACCTCGACACCGCCCTCGCCCATTCGCACCGCATTCTCGTCCTCGAGGATGGGAAGGTGTTCGCTCTCGGGACACCACAGGAGGTGTTGAACGCATTGGTAGGAGCGTCTGTTCGAGGCATTGTCCTTCCGCCGGTGGTGGAACTCTCGCAGGGGCTGAAACAGCGCGGTTGGAACGTCCCTCTCACGCCCGATGCGACGACATTGTATGCACTGATCGCCAAGGAGGGGAAGCGGTGCGATTCCTGAATCACCTCACGCTCGGACAGTATGTTCCCACGGGTTCTCCGTTGCACTGTCTGGATCCGAGATGCAAGATCCTCGGTACGCTGCTTGTCATGACTGTACTCTTTCTCACGCGAGCCCCCGTGTCCTTTCTTGCCTGGGGTCTTCTCCTTCTTGCCCTCACGCTGCTTTCCCGTCTTTCTCCTGGGATGGTGCTGCGGGGTGCGAGACCCGTTCTTATTCTTATTGTCTTTACGGCATTCATTCATCTTTTCTTTACCAAGGGAACGCCGCTCTGGTCGTTGGGCATTCTCTCCATCACGAAAGAAGGCGTGACCGCTGCTCTGCGCATGAGCAGCCGCCTCTTTTTTCTCGTTCTTTTCGCGGGACTTCTCACGCTCACCACATCTCCCATGGAGTTGGCGGACGGTCTGGAGCGCCTGTTTTCTCCGCTGGTTCCGCTCGGTTTTCCCGCTCACGAAATGGCCATGATGATGACGATCTCTCTCCGCTTCATCCCGACGCTGCTTGACGAGACGGATCGCATTTTCAAGGCCCAGCTCGCACGCGGCGCCGACCTGGATCGAGGTGGGCTCATCCGGCGCCTCCGTGCTTTCGTGCCGGTGCTCATTCCTCTCTTCGTCATCGTCTTTCAACGGGCGGAGGAACTTGCCGTCGCCATGGAGGCCCGCTGTTACCGAGGTGCCGGGCGGACCCGCATGTACCCGCTCCGGTGGAGCAGGGGGGACACCGCAGCCCTTTTCCTGTTCACGTTTGCCTTGGGAGGGGTTCTTGGAATGGACAGGTGGCTTCTGTCGTGAAAAGGTATGCGATACAGCTCGCCTACGATGGAACTCCCTTTTCGGGATGGCAGCGTCAGAAAGAAAGCCGGGGCATTCAAGAGGTCGTGGAGGAAGCTCTGGAGCGGATTTCCGGAGAACCGACGCCGGTGATTGCCGCCGGTCGCACGGACGGAGGCGTGCACGCCCGGGGACAGGTCATCTCCTTTTCCCTGCGAAAGGAATGGAATCCGGAGACTCTTCGCAAAGCCCTGGATTTTCACCTGGAGAGTTCGGTCCGTGCGGTTCGCGCCGCCGTGGTTCCTTTCCGCTTTTCCGCGAGAAAAGACGCCCTCTGGAGAGAGTATGTCTATCAGATCTGGGACGCCCCTTTCATCTTCCCTCACGTTCAGGGGTACGCGTGGTGGATCCGTTCCTCCTGGAACTGGGACGCGGTGCGGCAGGCTACGGAACATCTCCGTGGGAACCATGATTTCACGGCATTCTGTCGGGCCGGTGATCTTCCGGAGAATCCTAGGAGGACCATCTCCGCCGTTTCCCTCGCCCGACGGGGGCCTCTGGTGCGTTTTCGAATCAGAGGGAAATCCTTTCTCACGAACATGGTGCGCATCATCCTGGGGTGTCTCGCCGAGGTGGGACGAGGGCGGAGGAATTCCGACTGGATCGCCGATCTTCTCCGGGGTGCCTCCCGTACTCAGGCCGGCCCGACGGCACCTCCCGGAGGGTTGTGTCTCTGGAGGGTTGGATATGAACCCTCTCCGTGGCATCCTCTTGTAGGACTCGCGGGGAATGCGTATAGTCGTAGCGAAGGGGCGGACTTCGTGCCGCCGGAGGATGCCGTTTTTTCCGCAGACGGCGATGGTACGGAAGAGTAAGGAGGGTCCTCATCCGTGTTCGGAAGAGATATCGGCATAGATCTGGGAACGGCGACGGTGCTCATTTTCGTGCGTGGCAAAGGCGTCGTGTTGCGGGAGCCCTCGGTGGTCGCCCTCGATCAGACGAATGACAGAATCCTCGCCGTCGGTGAGGACGCGAAGCGCATGCTCGGGCGCACGCCGGGACATGTCACGGCGGTACGCCCTCTCCGGGATGGTGTCATCGCCAACTACACCATGACCGAGGCCATGCTGCGTCATTTCATCCGCAAGGTCACGTCCGGAGTGGGCAAGTTCTTTCGGAACCGCGTCATGATCTGCGTCCCTTCGGGAGCCACCGACGTGGAGCGCCGGGCCGTCCTCGAAGCAGCGGTGGAGGTTGGTTCCAGAGAGGCCTATCTCATCGAAGAGCCCATGGCAGCGGCCATCGGTGCGGAACTCGACGTGGCTGAACCACGGGGAAACATGGTCGTCGACATCGGCGGCGGTACCACGGACATCGCGGTGATTTCCCTGGGAGGCATCGTCGTGGCGGAATCGCTGCGGGTTGGGGGCGACAAATTCGACGAGGCCATCATGCGCTTCGTGCGGAAACAGTACAATCTCGCCATCGGGGAACAGACGGCGGAAGATCTGAAAATCTCCATAGGCACCTGTCACCCCAAACAGGACGAGAGTGCCGAGATGACCATCAAAGGACGGGATCTCATTTTGGGGCTTCCCCGCCAGGTGGAAATCAGCAGCAACGACGTGGCCGAAGCGATCCGCGAACCCGTGCAGACCATTGTGGATGGAATTCGGCATGTTTTGGAATTAACGCCTCCCGAGCTTTCAGCCGATATCATCGATAGGGGAATCGTCCTTACCGGAGGAGGGGCTTTGCTGCGGGGGCTCACGGAACTCGTGACCGAGCAGACGGAGATCTCCTGCTACATTGCCGAGCATCCGCTGGAGTGTGTGGCACTCGGCACGGGCAAGGCGCTCGACTCCCTGGACAAACTGAAAGAATCCGGAACCGTTTTGTCCGCCCTGAAAAAAGGAGGGCGACGCGGTCTCTAGGAGGAAGGGAGGGCCTTCATGTTTCGAGGCCTGTATGCGGGGGCTTCGGCAATGCTCGTCCAGGAGAAGATGCTGGACGTGGCGGGGAATAACCTCGCCAATGTGGATACGGCGGGTTTTCGTGGCCGCATCGCTGTAAATAAGTCCTTTCCGACGTTGCTCATGGAAAAGCTCGACGGCAATCCCGGCGAAACCTATCCACCCAAGCCGGACCGTCTCAAAAAACGTGAACTCATCGGCAGCGCCGCCTTTGCGAACGTCCTCTCCGAAACGGTGACGGACACCCAGGGAGGAGCCATGCGGGTCACCGACGCGCCTCTCGACGTGGCCATCCTCGGAGAGGGCTTTTTTGCCGTTCAGGACGGTCTCGGCAACACCTTCTACACACGGTCCGGTCATTTCGTCCTCGATGGAGAGGGAAACCTCGCCACCCACAACGGACATCTCGTCCAGGGGCTTGGCGGTCCCGTGGCGGTCGGAGCCGAGGCGGTCTCGGTCTTCATCAATGCCGGAGGGCAGGTCATCGCCGACGGCGTCGTGGTGGATCAGTTGCAATTGGTCGAGTTCGAATCTCCCACCTACCTCCGGCAGGAGGGGAAGTCCCTCCTCTCCGAGACGGAAGATTCGGGAGCACCTCAACCGGTGGAGGAGCCCCGTCTTGCCTCGGGAAGCCTCGAGATGTCCAATGTGAACGTCGTCACCGAGATGATTCGCATGGTCGAGGCGAATCGGGCCTACGAGGCCGCGGCAAAGACCGTTTCGGTGCAGGACGAAATGGCGAACCGTCTCAATCAGACCTACGGCAAGGCCTAGGCTGGCGAGGGGAGGAAACTCATCATGATACGATCCCTGTGGTCCGGCGCGACGGGTATGATCGCGCAGCAAACGAATCTGGACGTGATCTCCAACAACCTGTCCAACGTGAATACCTCGGGTTTCAAAAAGATCCGGGCCGATTTCGAGGATCTTCTCTATCAGATAGACCGTGAGCCCGGTGCACCCGTGGAGCCTGCGTCGGTGGTCCCCACGGGTATCCAGGTCGGGCTTGGAACCCGCGTGGTGGGGACGAACCGTCTCATGTCCGCGGGAAATCTCAAGGTCACGGGAAACCAGCTCGATGTCGCCATCGAGGGAGACGGATTTTTCCAGGTGCAACTGCCCAACGGCGATATCGCTTACACCCGGGATGGCGCGTGGCGACTCGATGGGGACGGTCAGATCGTCACCTCCAACGGATATCTTCTGGAGCCCGCCGTGGTCGTTCCCGAGGATGCCGTCGAGATCACCATCAGCCCCACCGGCGACGTGAGCGTTCTCGTGCCCGGAGACGTGAACCCCCAGAACGTGGGACAGATCGAACTCGCCCGCTTCGTCAATCCCGGAGGATTGAAGGCCATTGGCAAAAACCTTTTCGTCGAGACCGCCGCTAGTGGCGCACCCCAGGTGGCCAACCCCGGCGACGAAGGGATGGGAACCACTATTCAGCATATTCTCGAGATGTCCAACGTGGAAGTCGTGGAGGAAATGGTGGGCATGATCGTCGCCCAGAGGGCCTACGAAGCGAATTCCAAGACCATACAGACCGCCGACGATCTTCTGCGCATCGCCAATTCCCTCCGGAGGTAACGATGTCGTTCTCTCGGGCGGGTCGTCTTTCGGCCCGCCTTGCGTTTCTCTCTTCCTTCGTGTTTCTCTTGGTTCCGCTCTCTTTCGGCGCGGAGAACGCAGCGCTTCTGGTCGTTCTGGAGCGGGACTTTGCTCACCAAGGCGGCGAGATGATGCTCCTCGAGGCGGCGAGCTTCGACGGAGATCCGTCTCTCGTCGCCCTGGCAGCGAGAGCCAGAATTCTTCCCAAGGACGGGATCCTCACCAGGGAAATGGTGCTGGAGGCTCTTTTGCGGGGCGGACTCGCCGGAACGCGAGTGGCTTTGCGCATGCCGGAGCAGGTGCGCGTGTTGCCCGAGGATCCGGTGACGGCGGATGTGCGCCGTCTCTCACGTTGGGTCTGGCGTCTCGATGTGGAGCGGGAAGGAACGCTTCCTTCCGGAGCGGTTCTCGTCAGTCCCAGAGAGATCAAGCCCGGTATCACCGCGACGGTCCTTCGGTATCGTCTGACCGGGGGGCGGGAATTTTCGGTCCCCGTCCGCATCAAATGGCGCCAGCCCGCGGCGGTGCTTCGCCGCTCTCTGCCGAGGGGAAGCGTTCTTTCCGAGGAAGATCTGCGGGTTCTTTTCGTGGAACGTTCGGGGCTTCGGACGCCCGCGGATCCCTTTCGGCTTTGCGGGGCGAGGCTTACGAGAAATCTCGCGCAGGGAGGCGTCGTGTTCACGGACGATGTGGAATCGGTGCCGGTCATCGCCAAGGGAGATCCGGTGCGGATGGTTTTCCGGGCGGGAGGACTTCAGGTGGAGGCCTCGGGAGAGGCTCTCGACAACGGTGGTGTAGGTGATACCATACGAGTACGCAATGTGTTGAGCCGGCGGATCATCGCCTGTGTCGTTTCCGGTCCCGGCGTGGTCATCGTGGAGGGGGAGTGACGAACATGGGACGTCGCATGAGTGTTCCGGCCCTGTTGGGTCTCTTGGGTGTGTTCCTTGCTTCTGTCGGAGGGGCTCAGTCCCTTTGGCAGGACGGGGGGAGCCTTTTTGCGGATCAAAAACCCTCGAAGGTGGGGGATATCGTCACGGTGCTCGTCAAGGAAAAAACCGCCACCAAGGACGAGGCCAAGACGGATGTCTCGAAGACCAACGATTCCAGCATCGCCGACGGATGGGGATTGTTCGACTTCATCAAGGCCCTCGGGTTCAAGTCCGGCAGTTCCACCAAGGGAGACGGCAGTACCGAGCGGACCCATACGGCGACGGCGCGGGTCACCTGTCTTGTCACGGAAGTACTGCCCAACGGAAACCTCGTCATCGAGGGAGGAAGGGATCTCAAAACCCACGACGAGACCCTTAAACTCCGTTTCCGCGGTGTCGTGCGTCCCAGTGACATCGGTTCCGACAATGTGGTCCTGAGCGATCTCGTGGCGAATGCCGAGGTGGGTATCGAAGGCAAGGGTGCGTTGACGCGCGTGCAACGTCCCGGAGTACTCACGCAAATCTTCCAGGTTCTGTTCTGAGGAGTGTGACGACGGTGTATCGCACCGAGATGAAGCGGCGAATTTTTCCGGGAGCGGGAATCCTTTCTGTCGTAGGAGTCGTAGGACTTTTTTTGTTGACGCTCTTCCCGGTCGGAGCTTCTTTTGCGGAGGAACTCCATCCGGACGTTCGGGTCAAGGATCTCGTCAACGTCGAGGGGGTCCGCCCGAACCAGCTCATCGGCATGGGGCTCGTGGTAGGGCTTCAGGGCACGGGAGACAAGGGTGACCTGGCGTTGCGCATGATGCAGAACATGGCCCGCCAGTTCGGTGTCGCCGTGGACACCAAGGCTATCAAGAGCAAAAACGCCGCGGTCGTCACCGTGACCTGCGAGCTTCCTGCCTTCGCCCGCCCGGGGCAGACCGTGGATGTCGGCGTGAGCGCCATGGGGGACGCGAAAAGCCTTCAGGGGGGCGTTCTCCTGCAAACACCTCTCCAGGCCGCGGACGGCAAGGTCTACGCCGTGGCCCAGGGTCCCCTCCTCGTGGGCGGTTTCGCCGCGGGAGGCCAGGGCGCGCAGGTGACGAAGAACATCACCACCACGGGGCGCGTCGCCGGAGGTGCCATCGTCGAGAGAGACGTTCCCATGGCTTTTGCGGAGGGAGGGCGCATCACCCTTCTGCTCCGTAATCCGGATTTCACCACTGCCCAGCGGGTCGCGGAAGCGCTCAACCGGCAGTACGGCAACATCGCCGCTCCTGTCGATGCCACCCGGGTCGCCGTCGTGGTGCCCCCCGCTTTCGGTACGAATCCCACACAGTTCCTTGCCGAGGTGGAAGGGCTTCGAGTTCGTCCCGACACGGTCGCGCGCGTCGTGGTGAACGAGCGGTCTGGAACGGTCGTCATGGGTGGTGACGTGCGCATCGGTTCCGTCGCCGTCGCTCACGGCAACCTCACCGTTCGGGTTCAGGAGCGCCAGGACGTCTCCCAGCCGCAGCCCTTCAGTCGGGGAGAGACGACGGTGACCACCCAGACGGACGTGAGCGTTCAGGAACAGCCGGGACAACTCCTCACACTCCCTGCGGCGACGAGCGTGAACGATCTGGTGAAATCCATGAACGGCGTCGGCGCCAGCCCGAGGGACATCATCGCCATTCTCCAGGCCATCCAGCAGGCGGGTGCACTTCACGGAGAGCTGGTGGTCATGTGATGAAGATCGACGATCTGGTCGGGACAGCACGGAGCGGAGACATCGCGGAAAAAATATCCTCACGCGAGGCGACGGAACTCGAGGAGGCATGCCGCCAGTTCGAGGGCATTTTCCTCGGCATGCTCTGGAAGGACATGATGCGCCAGGCCCGCAGCATGGGGGGGCACGACGAAAAGCGCCCCTTCGGCGTTCTCGAGGATCTTTCCGTCGAGATGGCTGCCGAATCTCTCACGCGGGGAGAAGGAATCGGACTCTGGAGGATCCTTTACGAGCAATTGAAAGAGGCGCTTCCGCAGGACAAGGCGGCGGACGCCTGAAGATGTCAAAAAATCAACCGTGGTGGATAAATGGTTTATTTTTTTCCTGCCGAGGATGCGGCCGGTGCTGTCGAGGAGAGCCCGGAGCGGTGTGGTTCACTCCTTCCGAGGAGGAGGCTCTGTGCACCTTTCTCGCTCTTTCTCCGGAACAGTTCCGCCGTTCCTACACGGTGACCAGGGAGCGCCGTCCCTCTCTCCGGGAGCGGTGGAACGGCGACTGCGTCTTTTTCGATGCCTCCCTTGGGAAGTGCGCTGTTTACCCCGTCAGGCCTCTTCAGTGTCGTCTCTTTCCCTTCTGGCCCTCTCTGCTCGCGCACCCCGACAACTGGGCGGATGAGGCGAGGCGATGTCCTGGCATGGATTCGGGAACATTTCACGCCGCCGCACTCATTCGGGAACACCTTGCCCTGGCACCCTTCCCAGATCTCTAGTCCGCCTCATCCGGCTGAACCGGCGGGAACCGCTGAAAAAGATTTCCGCCGTGAGCGTTTACCCAATCCGAATACCCCTGAAGAAAACTTGCTTTGCAGTTTTGTGTCCCTTCAAAAAGGCCATTTGTCCGGAGAATCCACGATCCCTTCAGAAAGACCGAAGTTTGCTCCCGTTAATCATCTTCATCTTCCGGAACCTCAAGAAGGCTACGTCAGCCCCGCAGGGCGCCTCGCAGAGCCTGATGCGACCCGAGTCAAGGAAAAGCGAAAGATCTTTGTTCAGAGTTTTCCTCCCTTTTTCGTGTCCGGACCGCCGAAACCAGCGGTGGAAGATGCGTGTCCATGAAACATGGTCTTCGCGAAAGAACGAATTGTCGTCTGATGTCTGGAAATTCCCACTTGCGCGAAGATCGAGTCCGACATAGAATGTAAACCGGGTGAAGTTAAGAGTACAGTTCACAAGGTGATTTCCGAGGGTGGGCTGTCGAGCCGTTTGATCACAAGGAGGAAGGTACAATGGCACACGTCAAGTGGAGCGTGACTCCGGACCAGGTGTTCCCGACCATCGAGAAATGGATGCTCCGGGACGGCTTCGATATCGTCATCGACATGGAAAAATCGAAGGGCAGTCACATTGTCGATGCGAAAACCGGAGACCAGTGGCTTGATTTCTACACGTTCTTCGCCTCGGCACCTTTCGGCATGAATCATCCGCGGACGACGACCGACGAGTTCAAGGAGAAGATCTTCCGCTCCGCCATCAACAAAGTTGCCAATTCGGACATCTACACCGTCGAAATGGCAGAGTTCGTGAAGACCTTCGCCGAGGTGGCGAAACCCGAGGGCATGGATCACCTCTTCTTCATCGACTACGGCACTCTCGCCGTGGAGAACACCTTCAAGATCGCCATGGACTGGAAGGTGCGCAAGCTTCTCAAGGCCGGCAAGATCACCAAGGGCCAGGCCGTTTCGGGAAGCAAGGGCACCAAGGTCCTCCATTTCAACGAAGCCTTCCACGGACGCAGCGGTTATACCCTTTCCACCACCAACACCAATGACCCCAACAAATACCAGTTCTTCGCCAAGTTCGACTGGCCCAGAGTCCTCAATCCCAAGATAGTCTGGCCTCTCGAACAGAACCTGGGTATCGTCGAGTGGATGGAACGCACGTCCCTCAACCAGATCAAGCGTGCCATCGCCGAAGATCCCGACGACATCTGCGCGATCATCATCGAGACCATCCAGGGCGAGGGCGGCGACAACCATTTCCGCACCGAGTTCTTCAAGGCTCTGCGCCAGATCTGCGACGAGAGCGACATCCTCCTCATCTTCGACGAGGTCCAGTGCGGCATGGGCATCACCGGTAAAATGTGGGCCTGGGAGCATCACGGTGTGAGACCCGACCTCTTTTCCTTCGGGAAAAAGGCCCAGCAGTGCGGCGTCGTGGCGGGGCCCCGCATCGACGACGTGGACGACAATTGCTTCGTCGTCTCCAGCCGCATCAACTCCACTTGGGGCGGTACCATTTGCGACATGGTCCGCGCCACCCGCTATCTCGAAATCTACCGCGACGAGAACATCCTCGACTACGTGGCCAACACGGCGGGCTCCCAGCTGCTCAGCGGGCTTATGGATCTCCAGAAGGAATTTCCCCACCTCATTTCCAACGTGCGCGGCAAGGGGCTTATGTGCGCCTACGATTTCCCCAACGCCGAGCTGCGGGATACCTTCAAGAAGGGATGCTGGGACAGAAAGATGCTCATTCTTCCCTGCGGCAACGTCTCCATGCGGTATCGTCCCGCCCTCAACGTTCCCGTGGAGGATATCGAGAAGAGCCTCGAAATCTCCCGGGAAGTTCTCAAGAGCATGGACAAGTAGAAGCAGGACCCGCGCTCCCGGAGCCGTCTTTCGGAAAGCGTTCGGATGCGTAAAGAAGCGATGTTCGCGGGCTCCCTTGTGGAGCCCGCTTTTTTACATGCGGTAATTCCGGGAAAATGTGGTACTGTTTTTCTTGAAGCGTCACCCTTCCAGTACCGCCGATAGGGTGTGATGTTTTTCGAAAAACCGGGAGGAACGGGTCTTTCCGAGACCGGACGACAGTTTTCGGGTCAGGAGAGCCGAACGTGTTCGTTGAAAGACCTCTGCGCCGAGAGGTCGTTTCCGTCGAGGTGCGTGGAACGCGGCTTTTCATTCGACCGCCTGTTTCCGGACAGAGAGCTTTCGAAACGAGGAGATGATGGAGCGGTGCTTGAACACCTGGGCGACATCAACTGGAAGCTCCTGATCGTTCTTATTCTCGTGAGTGCTGTTGTGGCCTACGTGGGAGACGTGTTGGGCATGCGCATCGGGAAAAAGCGCATCTCCATCTTCGGCTTACGGCCCCGCTACACCTCGTCGATTGTCACCGCGGTGACGGGAGTGATCATCACCCTTGCCACCCTGTTCATTCTCTCCACCACCACGGACACGGTCCGAACGGCGCTGTTCAGCCTCAAATTCGTTCAGCGACAGATCACCGAACTTACCTCCCAACTCCAGGAAAACCAGCAGGAAATGCAAGCGCTGGAACTCCGGCTTTTCGAGAATCAGGCGGAGCTTGCCACGAAGCGTCAGGAACTGGCCCAGGTGGAAAAGCGCCTTGCCGAAAGCGAGGAGTCGCTGCGAACCCTTCAGGAGCAGCTCGAGCGTTCTCTCGCGGCGAAGAGTGCCGCCGAGGAGCGCCGCCAGAAACTGGAAGGAGAGGTGCATCGTCTCGAGGTGCAACGGACCGAACTGGAAAAGGACATCGAGGCGCTCCGAACGGGTCTCGAGCAGATCCGTGCGGGGCGCATCATCGTCCTGGCCGGAGAGATCATCGCCCAGTTGCCTCTTCCCCAGGGGAGCGATGACGTTGCGGCGGAAGAGGCCATCCGGTCTCTCCGCGAGCGTGCCGTTGTGGTGATCCGCCGTCGCCTTCCCGAAGGTTCCGAGGAAATGCCCGTCGAGATCAGCGCTGATTCCCTTCGTCAGGTGCTCGATCAGGTTGGCGCGGATGGGGCTCCCCTGCGTATGGTGCTTCGCCTGGTGGCCAGCTCCAACGCCGTTCTCGGCGAGCGCGTGCAGACCAAAGTCGAGGCGCTGGAGAGCACGCGGATCTACGAGGCGGGGACGGTTCTGCTCGTGCGCAGGATCCAGGGAGGACTTACACTCGATGCGGCGGAAGCGAAACTCTACGAAATCCTCGCGGAGGTGAACGGAAAAGCCACGGCGGACGGCGTGCTGCGCGATCCGCTTCGTGGAACGGTGGGTACTCTCGCCGCGGCGGAGTTCTTCGACGCCGTGGAGAAGATCGCCTCTTCGAAAGGAACGCTCGAACTCATCGTCACCGCCGCGGAGACCACCTTTACGGAAGGGCCCGTGCAGGTGAAGTTGGAAGTGCGTTCCCCTGAGGAGGAAACTGAGGTACAATAAACACACATCCTGCGTTTCCTCGGGGAAGACGAAGGGAGATCTGGAGAAATGCTGATCGTGGCATGCCAGCTTTGCGGTGAAGTGAAGGTTTTGGCGGGTGCTCCCGACGCGGATGGCATGGCCCGGGCCATGTGGATATGTCCTCGCTGCGGTACCGGCCAGGTGGTGCAGCTTCCGGTGAGTGCCGATGCCCGCGGAGGCGATTTGCGGCGTATCTGTGTCGGCATGTCTCTCGGCGGCGCTGATTCCGCGACGGCTCGGTCGTAAAGGCCGTTTCCGACGCATCCGGGTTGCTCCGTGCCGAAAGTGCCGCACCCCATTCCGCAGGGGTATCTGTTCTACGACAGCAAACTGGCCGTGGACGCGGAGAGCATACATAACCTCTACCTTTTCACACGATGGGGGAGAAGCCGTTCTCTCGAGGAGATCCGAAAAATGCTCGAGGGGAGCAGCATGTGCTTTTCCGTCCACTTCGAGTGCAAGGTAGTGGCCTTCTGTCGTCTTCTTACGGATTTTGTCTTTCGCGGGTCGCTCTGGGACATCCTGGTTCATCCCGACCACCAGGGCAAGGGGCTGGGATCCGCGCTGATTGAATATGTCTTGGAACATCCGGCGGTGCGCAAGATCCCGCTTCTCATCACCTATACCAGCGACTTGGCGCCCTTTCTCGCCCCTCACGGATTCGAGCATAGGGAAGGGGCGGTCATGTTGCTTCGCAGACCGATAGAATATTCCTGACGTGATTTTCCCCACAGCTTTTTCCGGGAAAAGGCTGTGAGAAATGTTGTACGTTGACATTTCTTTCCAGGCACTGTATAAAATGTACATTACAAGGAAGCTCCGAAGAAAGACCTTTCGCTTTCCCTTGACTCGGGTCGCGTCAGGCTCTGCGAGGCGCCCGGCAGGGCTCACGTAGCCTTATTCAGAGATTCCACAAGGTTGACGTTTCTCTGCCCGTGATGTTCCTTATGCATGGGCAGTAATGTTGTGTTGCGGAGGTGCGGTAGGTTATGGCGAACGAGCGTTTTCTCATTACGTCCGAGTCGGTGACGGAAGGGCATCCGGACAAGCTGGCGGACCAGATCTCCGACGGAGTTCTCGACGCGATTCTCGAGCAGGACCCCATGGGACGAGTGGCCTGTGAGACTCTCGTCACCACCGGATTGGTCGTTGTCGCGGGAGAGATCACCACGTCCTGCTACGTGGAGATCCCGGCCCTTGCGAGATCCATCGTCAAGGAAATCGGCTACACCCGAGCGAAGTACGGATTCGACGGGGATACCTGCGCGGTGATCACCGCCATCGACGAACAGTCTCCCGACATCGCCCAGGGAGTGGACAAGGCCCTGGAAATCCGCGAAAAAGACATGAACGACGATGAAATCGACAAAGTCGGCGCAGGCGATCAGGGCATGATGATCGGCTATGCCTGCAATGAATGCGAGGAATATCTGCCTCTTCCCATTGCACTGGCCCATCGTCTGGCTCGGCGGCTCGCCAAAATGCGCAGAGACTGCGTTCTCCCCTATCTGCGTCCCGACGGAAAAACCCAGGTGACGCTGGAATACGAGGGGAGAAAAGCCCTCCGTGCAGACACCATCGTCGTCTCCACCCAGCATCATCCCGAAGTGGAGCAGAAACAGATCGCCGCGGACATCCTGGAGCACGTCATCAGGCCGGTGATCCCTGCGGCGCTGCTGGACGGAAAGACCCGTCTTCTCGTCAACCCCACGGGCCGCTTTGTGCTGGGCGGCCCCATGGCGGATACTGGTCTCACGGGACGCAAGATCATCGTCGATACCTACGGCGGTGTTGCGCCTCATGGTGGAGGTGCCTTCTCCGGCAAGGATCCCACCAAGGTGGACCGTTCCGCCGCGTACATGGCCCGCTATGCCGCAAAGAACATCGTCGCCGCGGAGCTGGCGGAGGTGTGTCAGATCCAGGTGGCCTACGCCATCGGTGTGGCCCATCCCGTTTCCATCATGGTGGAGACCTTCGGTACCGGCGTCGTGGACAACGCCACGCTCACGAGGTTTGTGCGCGAACAGTTTGACTTCCGTCCCGCCGCCATCATCCGGGATCTGGAACTTCGCAAGCCCCAGTATCGCCGGCTCGCCGCCTATGGACACATGGGACGCATCGATCTGGATCCTCTGCCCCGGTGGGAGTGCACGGATCGGGCCGAGGCGCTTCGCAAGGCCGCGGGGCGCTGAAAAAGAACGAACGCGTGGGAAGAAACTCTTTGACGGCAGCGGGGGCGTTCGATTTCGCCCTCGCTGCCGTCTTCCGTTCCTCCGGCAAAAAAACCGGAGTGTCGTTCGCCGGGCGTTCTCGAGGCGGAACGTTTCCGGTTCTGCTGTAGGGCATGTTCACCTTTCTGCGACAGGTTTTCTGCCATCTCCTCTGGCCCGCAGTCTGCCCGCTCTGTGGACGCATGGCGGTTCCCGTTTGTCCCGCCTGTCTCGACGCGCTTCTTCCACCGCCGACACCGGTCTGTCCCCGTTGTGGTGTTCCCGCACCCTGTCCGGCACATCCCGATCTGCCGCCGCTCTTCTTCGGCACCCTTCACGACGGCATGCCGCGGCGTCTTCTCCTCGATCTCAAATACCGAGGTCAGTCCTCTCTCGGCATCCCCATGGGGCACGCGCTCGGCCGGCTCGTCGCCGCGTGCCCGAGCTTCCCCGAGGGCGATCTCGTTCCCGTTCCGCTCCATCGGGGGAGTCCGCGTTCCTTCAATCAGGCAAAACTTCTCGCGGAAGGAATGGCCTCGGTTCTCTCCCGCCCGGTCCGAGATGTGCTGGAATGGCAAAGAGCCCTTTCGCCACAGGCGGAACGCTCCGCCGCCGACCGCAGAAGCCTTCCCGAAGAGGCCCTTTCGGTGCGCCGCTGTTCAGGTCCCTTGAGAGGCGTTATACTTGTCGATGATGTGTGCACCACGGGAACCACGTTCCTGCGGGCCGCCGGCGCGGTGATGCGTGCCGGTGGAGCGGTGTCCGCTCTGGTTTCCTGGAGTCGCTCCCGGGGAGGGAATCCGCATGGCCCACTTTGATCTGCGCAGTTGTGCCGTCTGCGGCAACGCCTTCGTGAGCGCCGGCACCTCGTCGGTGTGCAACGAGTGCCGGGTCGAACTCGACGAGGTGTACGCCTACGTGCGGGATTTCCTGCGCGCCCACCCCAAGCTCACTCCCACCGTTCAGGACCTGTCGAAACTTCTCGATCTCGACGAAAAATTCCTCCAGGCCCTTGTCGAGGACGGGCGCATTCAGAAAGTCGAACCCGGGAAGGGGCGACGGAACTGCCAATCCTGCGGTGCCTCCATCGTGACGGGAAACCTGTGCTCTACCTGCTCCCGCAGGATTCACGCGGACATTCTCAAGGACAAGAAGAACCTCCTGTACATTCATCAGAAATACCGCCGCAACAAAAAGGAGCGTTGAGCGCGGTTCCGTCGGCTCTGCGGTAGCGGTCCTGTGCGACGGTTCCGCGAGCGCCTGCGCCGCGTAACGCCTGGGGCGTTTTGTGTGACACACGTGTCGCGCAAAACGCCGATTTTTTCCTCGGGTGGCTAAAGCTTTTCTCAAGATATTCCGATACTGGAAGCGAGCTTCATGGACAGGGGTGAGGGATCATGATCGACAAGGTGCAGCGCGTTCTGGGTGCCCAGTATCTGCAGAAAAGCGCGGGGAAATACAAGTCGGCGTCCGGAGAAACCCAAAGCGACGGACTTGAGGTCAGCACCTTCGCCAAAGAGCTGGCCAAAGCGACGGGCGAACTCAAGAAGCTCCCGGAGATTCGGAGTGAGCGCGTGGACACGCTTCGCGAGCAGGTCGAATCGGGTACGTACAAACCGGACCTGAATCTCGTCGCACGGCGTCTTCTCACTGCGGGTATCCTGCAGAAGGAGGAATGACCCCGTGGTGGAAAAATTGGTTCCTCTGCTCGAGCAACAGGCGCAGACGCTGCTTGAGCTGTGGAATGTGGTCGTGCAGCAGCGGGAGGCGCTCCGGGAAGAGCGCCTTTCTTCGTTGCAGGACTTGATGAAGAAAGCGCAGGCGCTTTCCTCCCGGGCCCGAGCTCTGGAGGCCGCCCGCGAAAAGGAGACGAACTCTCTGGCGGGTATCCTCGGATGCGCACCTGTTCTAAGTGAATTTGTCCCCCGCCTTGCGGAAGCCGAGGCGGGTCGGCTTCGCTCCGCCGGAGACGGATTGTGCAAGGCAGTGCTGAAGCTCAAATCGGAAATGCAGATCCTTTCGAGGCTCGTGGAGCAGAGCACCATGCTGGGTGAATTGCTCATCGGCGAGTGGCGCCGCCTTGAAGGATCTTTCGGGACGCCGACGGGAGGCTTCGATTTCCGGGGATAGGCGTGCGGTGCGAACGAAGGAGGGAGAGGTTCGTCATGGTCAGTACCTTTTTCGGCCTTGAGATGGGAAAAAGGGCGCTCAACTACTTCCGAACGGGCATGGATACGGCGGGGCACAACATCTCCAATGCCGATATCGAGGGATATTCGCGGCAGCGTGTCCAGGCGTCGAGCACCGACCCTTACACGGTGCCCGGCCTTTCCAGCCCCTCCTCCCCCGGACAGATCGGAACCGGCGTGGGTGTGGATGCTATCGTGCGCATCCGCGACGCCTTCCTGGACATGCAGTACCGCGAAGAGACCACGGTTCTCGGCTATTGGGAGCAGATCGAAGAGGTGATGAACACGCTCGAGGTCTTCGTCGGCGAACCGTCCACGGATGGTCTTTCCAGTGCCCTTGACGACTTCTGGTCCGCCCTCCAGGAGGTGCACACGAACCCCGAGAGCTCCGCTGCCAGAGAAGAGCTGGTCCAGAAGACAATCACTCTCACGACGCTTCTCGATCAGCTCTCGACGAACTACACGCAGTACCGGGAGGCGCTGAACGAGGAAGTGGCGCTCAAGGTGCAGGAGGCGAACAACTACATCGACCAGATCGCGGCACTGAACGGCGTCATCGCCGAAGTGCAGGGTGTCGGAGGAAATCCCAACGACCTGCTGGACAGCCGGGACCTTCTGGTGGAGAAACTCTGCAAGCTCATCGACTGCACCGTCTCGACGTCTTCCGAGCAGGCGGACGGCGATTACAAGATCTATCTCGACGGCAGGATCCTCGTCCAGGGAACACAAACGCGCCATCTCGTCCTTGCCCCCGTCGCGGGAAACCTGGGGTACTACGATGTGCAGGTGGAGGACAACGAGTTCGATTACGTGGACAACCCCGATGTGCTCGGCGTCATCATCGAACAGCAGGCCTCCGAAGCGGTGCACGTGCTCACCGTGGAGCGCCTCGCCTCCGAGACGTCCTGGGAGATCGGCAACGGCAACGACCGCGTCGAACCTCAATATACGGACGAGGCATTGAATCTCTCCGGCAGCTTCAGCATCACCGTGAGCAGCTCGGGAACACAGAAGACGAGTTCCTCGTTCGACGGAAGCGCCGCCACCGCCATCGCCCTTGACGTGCCTGCGAGTACGGACCCTACATCCTATCAGTTCCGCATCGCCTCCGGAGATTTCGAGAGCATCATCACCGCTTCCTGGAATGCGGGGGCCGCTCAGTGGGAACTGACGGACAATCACGGATCGACGCAGGTGAACGGCTCCGGTGCCGGTGGCGCCCTGTTGCTTTCCGACCTGCAGGCTTTTCTCTCCGACACGGTCTATACCGACGCGAGGCTCAACGTGAGCGTCGGCGAGAACACCGCCGGAACGAAATCTTGGCTCAAGGTCGCCTCCACGGAGAACAGCCTTCTTTCCTTTACGGACGTCAAGGGAGATCTCCTCGCGGGCAAGCTCGGCATGGCCGACGAGGGAGTTACCGTGGAGATCGAAATCACCGAAGAGGACACGCTGGAGACGATCCGGAACAAGATCAACGGTCACTTCGCGGCCTCCGACGATGATCCCGATTCGCCGGAGCAGTGGCTCCACGCGGAGATCCGCTACGACGAAGTCACGAACAGCCACTATCTCGTGCTCCAGAGCAACGTCGTCGGCGAGGCGTACCGGATCAATGTGGGCGGCGACGAGGGCGGCAGCCTCTACGCAGCACGCAAGCTCGGTCTCGTCAATACCGAGGACACGGCCCTCGGCGTCGAGCAGAACTCCACCAGCGTGCTCACCCGGGCGCAGGACGCAGTGGTCATGCTTGACGGCGTGCGCTACATGTCCTCGGAGAACACCTTCACCGAGGCGCGCCTGCTGTCCAAGAGCGACGGCTATGCGGCGTCCACCCTGCAGACGGTCTGCACGGGGATCCACTTCACCCTGAAGGCGACGGGCACCTCGGGAATCACCGTGGATCATCACGTTCAGGGCGGGGAGATCGCGGCACTTCTGGAGGCCAGGGACGACATCATTCTGAGCCATCTCGCCACCTTCGACGAAATCGCCTACGAGCTCGCCCAGGAGATGAACGCCATCCACTATGCCGGGCACGGTTACGGTGACAGCGCCACGGAAACCGGCATCGCCTATTTCGACCCCATTGCACTCCGGTCCGGTGCCTCCACCAAGCTGAGCCTCAATGCGGCCATAGAGAAGAACGCGAATCTCATCGCCGCCGCGAGCGACGACGGCAACGGCTACACGTGCGGTTCCGGCGACGGAAGCAACGTGCTTCGCATGGCCCAGCTCAAACAGGCCACCGTGCTCAATGGAAACAGTGCCAGTTTCAACGGCTACTACGAGACCTTCATCGCGAAGATCGGCAGTGAGGGACTGCGTGCCACTACCATGGCGTCCAATCAGCGGGCACTGGTAAACCAGATCGAGACGCAGCGCCAATCGGTGATGGGAGTCAACCTGGACGAGGAGATGATGGACATCATCCTCTTCAATCAGGCGTTCAATGCCATGTCCCGGTTCATCACCACCCAGGACGAGATCCTGGACAAGATCATCAACGGCATGGGCGTCGTCGGTCGCTGAGACGCCGCGTAGGGTTCCCGGAATCAGGAGGAGGGAGTAGGTATGCAGCGCGTAACGAATTCCATGGTGCAGATTTCAACACTGGCGGACATGCACAACAACCTGAACCGCCTCCTGAAACTGCAGCAGCAGATTTCCTCGGAAAAGCTCTACAGCCGCCCCTCGGACAACCCTGTGGCCGTGGCGCGGGAGCTGTCCCTGGGCACTGCTATTTTCGAGAATGCCAGATACGTGTATAACATGGACAGCGGTGTTACTCTGCTGGAGAACACCGAGTCCGCACTGGACCAGATCACCTCCATCGTGCAGCGTATCCGGGAGCTGACGATCTATGCCGGAAACGGTGCGCTGGAGGATGTTGACATGGATGCCATCGCCCAGGAGATTGCGGAATTGAAGGAAGAACTCCGGCTCACCGCCAATTACAGTGTGGAGGGGCGCTATCTCCTGTCTGGGCTTGCCACGGACACCATTCCCTTCCAGTACGACGCGAACGGCAATGTGGTCTACATGGGCAACGATTACAACATCTACTTCGAGACGGAACGCGGCTCCGAGGGAAAGGTCTCCCTGAACGGCCTGGAGGTCTTTCCGTCGGATGTGACGCAGTACGTGTTGCAGAGCATCGAGGTGCCCATCGACTTTGAATGGAGCGGCCGCAGCGAGGTGCTCCAGTTTCAGGTGGGGGACCGTACGGCGAAGGTTCTCATTCCGGAAAAATGGACCGATGACGACGGCGTGGACAGTGTGGACGACACGGACTACAACCGGTTCCGCGATCCCAACGAGACGGAAGGGTACACTCTGGATGAGATCGCAGCGATCATCAATTCCAGCCTTGCCATGGGAGACGTGGGGCGTCTCGTCTCCGTCGAGGTCGTCAAGGACGAGGCCGCGGGCGTGCAGCGACTGGTGATCCGCAGCCACACGGGAGAACCCGTGCAGCTCACCTCCTGGCCCAGTACGGATGCGGAACAGCTCTCTCAGGGGATCGAGGGCGTCGATGTGGATCTGGCGACTCCCCTTGCGGCGGACGGTACGCTCACCTTCGGATGGAACGACGGAACAACCAGCACCATCGACGTGACGACCGCCGATTCTCTCCAGGATATCGCGGACCGCATCAACGCCGAGATTCCGAACGTTCTTGCACGAATCGTGGAGGACGGTTCGGGGAACGGTCGGCTCGTCGTCTTCGGTCAGGAAGAGGGAGAGGCATTCTACCTTACCGCGACAGACGGTGCCAAATATCTTTTCCCCGTGCCGCCATCCGCCGAGGGAGAAAATGGAAATTTGGCGACACCCGTGACTGCACCCGGTACGCTCACCTTCGAGAGAAGCGACGGAACGACCAGCGTCGTCAACGTGGCTCCGACGGACTCGCTTCAGGATATCGTGGACAATATCAATGCCGGAGTCTCGGGTGTCATTGCCGCGATCGTTGAAGATGGTGCGGGCAATGGGCGAATCGCCCTTTTCAATGAATCGGGGGGGACGGTGGCGCTCACTCCGGCCGGTGGCGCCACGGATCTTTTCTCGACAGCGTTGACGATGGATCCTGCGAAGGATCTCGCCCTTGCCAGCGAGGCCGTGAAAAAGACCACCGACCACAGCCATATCGACCTCACCAGCCTTTTCCGCATGGAAACCACGATCAAGAGCACGGAGGTGGACACGAACTTTTCCATCGACACCACGGCGGCGGCACTGCACTGGCGGCTGGAGAGCGGTTCCAACCGGGCGGAGATCCTCATCACCGATGACGCGAATCTGACGCTGGAGGAATTAGCCACCCGCATCCGCAATGTCGCCGGAAGCTGGCTTGAGGTGACGGTGGAGACGGACGAGCAGGACCAGGGGCTTTCCCCCGCCTCTTCGGGGGGAACGAACGCGGAGAATGCCACACAGCGCCTCGTCATCAAGACCCTCGACGGCGAGTCCTTCGTTCTCTACGACAAGACGTCCGTTGCTGGGGCCGACTACGCGAGCCAACTCGGAGTCAGCACCGTCACGAAGGGCGTCACGAGTGGAACGTTCCCTTCCGGAAGTGGTCTCGACGAGACGTTGCCGGCGCTCGTGAGTGTCACCGTGGGAGACAGGGAATACACGGTCAAACTCTACCGGGAGAATGTGACGACGGCGGGAACGAACGACCTCGACGGTGTCAAGGTCGCCGAGGAGATTGTCCGCCAGGTCAACGAGCAATACGGAGGCAAACTGCTCGGCACGGACGACCTTGGCAGCGGACAGTTCGTCCTCTACAGTTACACCGGAGAACCGCTGCGGATCACGGATCTCCCCTTCGGCGACCCGGACCTTAAGGCCGACGAATACGGCGGCGGCATCGCCCTGCAGCTCGGCCTCACCACGGGAGTGATCGGTGACGCCGTGTCCGACGAGGCCGTAGGTGCTTTGTGTACTCCGGGAACCTTCCGTATCAGTACCCTCGGGCGCACCGTGGAAATTGCGGTTGTCGCCGGAGATACCCCCCAGACGATTGCGGAGAAGATCCGCCTGAACGCCGGAAGCTGGCTCGACGTGTCCTTTGTGGACTCCAACATGAGTGCGGCCGGGGGAACCGTCCAGCTCGCCCTCTCCGCGAAGGACGGTTCCCCTGTCTCCGTGCTGGATCTCACCGGAGATGTGGCGCAATACCTCGGGCTGGACAACACCGTCCGGGCGGAACTCGGCGGTACCCTGCCCACGGCGGGGAATCTCGAGATCACCGTGGACGGATATACCCATTCCATCGATCTGTCGACTATCCGCGATTACGACCAATCCGGAACCGTGGATTTCAACGATCTCGTCATCGCGATCAACAACCGTTTCCAGGGACAGGATCTCCGGGCGGAACTCCTTGACGACGGAGGGACATCCTATCTCGCCCTCCTCTCCGATCAGGGGTACCGTATCAGCGTGACGGACACCTCCGGGACGTTGATCACGGGAGGTGTGACGACCACGGCGGTGCGCAACGGTCCTCTTTCCGACGACACACCCTATACCCAGAACGTGACGGTGCGCACTGCGGCGAACCAGAACCAGACGAATTTCTTCGGTCTTCTCGACGACCTCACGGCGGCGATAACATCCCAGGATCGGGAGGGATTGAGCAATTCCCTTCTCGGCAAGATCGACGATTTTCTCGACAATCTTCTGCGGCAGCGCACGGAGGTAGGAGCGCTCGTGCAGCGTTACGAGAAGAGCCAGGCGCGCCTGACGATGAACACCACGTCTCTCACGGAGCTGCAGAGCAAGGTTGCGGACACGGATCTCGCCGATGCCATCACCAAGTACCAGATGGCTCAGGCCATCTATTCGGCGAGTCTGGCCGTGATCGCCCAGATCATCCAGCCAACGCTCGTGGATTTCCTGAGCTGATGTCGGTGATGACGGTTGCGGGACATTCCCTCGGGGCGGTTTTGCTGCTCCGCTGGTTGACGACGAGGTGAGATGGTGTGAGGACTTTTGCGACCGCGCGGTTCGGCGTTCTTTCCGTGAACGAGGAAGATGTGCTTCGTTTTCCGAAGGGAATTCCCGGTTTCTACGAACATCGTGAATGGGCTCTTGCCGGAGAGGACGACAACCCCGTGAAATGGCTCCAAAGCCTTTCCGACGGGGCCATCGCTCTTCCCGTGATGCCACCTCAGGCGGTGCTGCCCGACTATAACGCCAGGATCGTCTCCGGTGATCTGGAAGAACTTGCCGTGGAGGATCCTGGCGGACTGAGCATTCTGGTCGTGGTCTCCATTCCTCCTGATGCACCCTGGAACATGACCGCCAATCTGCGCGCTCCCATCGTGGTGAACGTGGCAAAGCGCCTGGCGAAACAGGTCATCTGCAGCAACGAGGAATACGGCCTTCGCGCTTTCGTCCTCTCCGATGCAATGCGGGCATCCTTCGAAGCCCAGGCTCGTCTTTCCGCCGAAGAGGCCGCCCGTGCGGCCGGTCCCGCCGGAGCCTTCGGAGAGGAACACGGGGCGGGTTCCCGCACTACCCCGACGGGAGAGGAGAACTTCTAGTGCTCGTGCTCACGCGCAAGGTCGGGGAAGGACTCGTCATCGGCGAGGACATCGAGATCGTCATTGTGGAGACCCGGGGCGATTCGGTGCGCATCGGCATCAGCGCGCCCCGTTCCGTGGGGGTATGGCGCAAGGAGCTGTGGGATCAGATCCGGGAAGAGAACCTCCGGGCGGCCGCCCAGAGCCCCTCCGCGCCGCTGGAGGACCTTTTTCCGAAGAAGGAAGAATGAACGTTCCCTGATCGCGCTCTTTTTCATGAAAGCCGCCGGCTGTTGTCCGTATGCCGCTGCACTTGTTCCGGCCGACGCCGCCTGCGTGTCGGCCCGTTTCTTTGTGAACCACACCTGATCATGCCGGAGGAGAGATGTCGTGAAACCTTCACCCCTTCTCGAACAGAACCTGAGAACACTCCGCACCCTCCAGCCTCTTTTGGCCAAGAAGATCGAGGAACGTCTTTCCGCCTGGCAGGACCTGCCGGAGCCGCAGATCCGCGAGGTGCGCAACGGACGCTGGATCTCGGGGCTGTCTCCGGTGCCCTTTTTTCAGCACCCCGTGGAAGCCCGCCGAGATAAGCGCCTTGCCAGAAAGTCACTCTTCCTTCTTCTGGGGGTCGGTGCGCCGCCCTATCTGTTTCACCGCTTTCGCTCCCTTCCAAAGGGAACATTGGGCGTGGTGGTCTTCGAGCCGAACCTGGACCTGCTCATCCACACCCTGAACCTCACGTCGGTCTACCTGGCCGTTCCCGAAGGATGTCACCTTTCCTTCCTGGTTTCCGCGGATGTTCCCGACATCAGGGAGGCCATGGACGTCAACATCCGCCCCATGGGGAGTTACATCGTGGCCGACGCGGAGTTTCTGCTCCACGACGGCGAGACGGAGGCCTTCGGCGGCGTCTTCCGGCAGATGCGGGACGGTTTTCTGCGGGAGGTCCGTGCCCACATCGACATGCTGGGCAACTCTCCGGAGGACACGCTCCTCGGCTTCCGGCAGATGGTGCTGAACCTCCCCTGGCTCCTCACCACCCCGGACCTCGGCGCCCTGGCGGAGCACTTCCGAGAAGTGCCCTTCATCTGCGTCGCCTCGGGGCCTTCGCTCGAAAAAAACCTGCACCTGCTCCGGGGCATGGAAGACCGCTGCGTCATCATCGCCGCGGACACGGCCCTGCGGCGCTTGCTCGTCGAGGGCATCCGCCCTCACGTGGTGGTGACTCTAGAGCGCCCCATGCAGATGTACAACAAATATTTCCGCCCCCTTGTGGAAGAGCACGCCGAGGCCTGCCGGGACATCCTGTTGCTCTCCCAGGGGGTGAGTCCTCCCCAGATTCCGGGACGCTGGCCCGGTCCGAAGGCCGTGGTGGGAAAGATGGAGGTTCCTGTGGACCGGTGGTTCATGCACTCCGTCCTGAAGAGCTTTCTCCTTCGGTCCGGCATGTCCGTGGCGCACATGGCCCTTGTTGTGGCCGCCATGTGGGGTGCCACGCACATTGCCCTCGTCGGACAGGATCTGGCCTTCGGCGAGGAGGGGCAAAGCCATGCGGAACTCACCGCCGACGTCTCCGCCCGGGAGGTGGAAAGAAAACGCGGACAGGAGGGGGGCTTCGACGTCCCCGGCTCCCTCGGCGGCACCGTGCGGACCACGAACGTCTGGTTTCTCTTCATCAAGGTCTTCGAGATGTTCATCCCCGATCTGCGGGGTGTCGCCGTCCACGATTGCACCGAAGGAGGCGCTCTCATCCGCGGCACGGAAGTGTGCCCTCTCGCGGAGTTTCTGGACCGTTTCGTCCTTTCCCGAGAGCCGCTGGAGACGACCCCCGGCGCACTGGTCATCAGGGCGCAGCGGGAGCGCACTCCGGACATCGCCGGAGTGCGGGGGCGCATCGCCCGCTCCCTTGAGGAGATCCGCGCCTGCGGTGCCGCCCTCGACGACATCGGTGCCGCAGTGGAGCGGGCCGTCGCACCGGGGCTCTCCCCCGAGCGGCGCCGACAGATTGCCGGCAGGGTGGCGACCGATCTGGATCGTGTACATGTCACCAATCCCGTGCTCGGTTTCATCGGCCAGAGCTACGCGAACCTCGCCGGGGTGGTCATGGCCCGCACCCGCTGGTTGGAGACCGTGGCGGAGGTGGAGGAGTGGGCCCGCATCCAGCGGGAAATCCTTCAGGCCCACCGGGTGAACGTGGCCTTTCTCGACCAGTGGCTCCGCTATGCCGACGCGCTCATCGGCGTCCTTTTGGAAGAAGTCGGAGGGGCCCCCGAGAGGGGGGTTCCGCTTCCGCCTCTCGATAACGGCGAGGCCGCCGACCGCTTTCCGGAGCTGCTCCGCCGCCTCGCCGCCGAGGTCGGAGAGGCGCGCAATGCCGCCATGGCACGGCTCAACCTGCTCGTCGCCCGGAGCGATGCGGGGCTCTCTCCCTGGACGGCGGGAGAGCGATGGGGCCTGGCACTCTTTCTCCACGCCCAGGGGCGCGCCGAGGAGGCGGTGCACCACATGGAGCGCGCCTACGGGGAGTACGACGGAAAGGAACTCCCCACGGAGCAGATCGTGGCCTTTCTCAAAGACTATGCCCGCATCGTGGCCACCCACGATCTCTGTTTCGTGCCGCGCTACCGCCTTGCCCGGACGCTGCTCGACAACGCTCGTCGCTACGCCCCGGAAGACCCGGAGCTCCCCGCGCTCACGGAGCAAATGCTTCAGGGACTGCAGGGATACCTGGATGACCTGCTCCGTTCCGGCATGGCGGGAAAACCCGAGGTGGACTTCGAGGCCCGGCGCATTGCGGCGGAGAAGCTGCTCAACGCGGGCAATCTTCCCGCCACCTTTGCCGCCGTGTGGCGCCTGGTGCTCGATTTCGAGGAAACAAAGCCCCATCTGGTGCGTCCCTTTCTTCTGTGGCTGGTAAAAACCGTCACCAACTGTCTCGACGCGGCGGACCCGGCCATTCAGAACGCCGCCGAGGCTGCGGTGGAGGGCATGCTGCGCCGGGTCTCTCTTTTCCCAAGGCTTCGCGTTCCGCTCTCGCAGCGCCTTTTGGAAAGATTCGACGATGCGGGACTCAAGATTTCCGTGGCGAGTGCCGAAGAAGAAAGCGGGAGTATCCGAGGGATACCGGAGAAGGAGGAGTGATGCCTGCCGGCGAAACGAAAAAAGTGCGTTGTGTTTTTGCGCTCCGAGGGAAGAAACATCTGGCAGTCAGGGTACGGATGCCCGACGACGGACAAGGAGGTTGACCTCTCATGAGAATCTACCATAATATTCCCGCGCTGTACGCGTACAATTCCGTCTCGTCCACCACGAGCGCCATGCAGAGTTCCATCGCCAAGCTCTCTTCCGGCTTGCGGATCAACAGCGCCGCCGACGACGCGGCGGGGCTCGCCATCTCCGAGAAGATGCGCGCCCAGATCAGCGGTCTGGACCAGGCCTCGGCGAACGCCCAGGACGGCATCTCCATGATTCAGACCGCCGAGGGCGCCCTCAACGAGACGCACTCCATCCTGCAGCGCATGCGCGAGCTCGCCGTCCAGGCCGCCAACGACACGCTCACAAGCCAGGACCGCAGCTACATCCAGCTCGAGATCGACCAGCTCAAGGAAGAGATCGACCGTATTTCCACGACCACCCAGTTCAACAAGAAAAAACTCCTCGACGGCAGCGCCGCCGCCCTCTGGTCCTCCGACAGCCTGGACACCGTGGCCACCATCAACGGCGCGCTCCGCACGGTGGACCAGTTCGGCCAGAAGGCCTCCGCCGAGGGGAACTACATCATCCGCATCAGCGCCAACCCCGGAAATGCGCAGGTTCAGAAGAGCGACATCTTCAAAGTGAAGCACGAGAACGTGGTCATGAACGTGGGACTCAACACCGAGGCGGGTGCCCGGAGCGTCGAGGTGGACAACCTTCCCGCAGGGGACTACAACATAACGATCGGAAGTGTCGGGGGTATTGTCGCAACGGCGAGCCAGGTTTATAACTTCGGCACGCTGAGCGCAGGCACCGGTTATGCAACAGCCGTCGCGGCGGCGAGCATTCTTTTCGAGGTGCTCTCCGTGAACACCGCCGCCGGGACCGTCGTGGTCCGCGCAGAATCCTACGTGATGGCCGCCGACGGAACGGTGACGAACTACACGGACGAGAATCTCACCCTCACCACAGCGAGCAAGACCGGTTACACCGGCCTTGGTTTCCTGATGGGGACGGCCGCGCTTGCCATTGATAACATCACGCAGTTTGTCGTGGGGGGTAAGATGGTCCTTCATCTCGCGGGAAGCGGCGCTGCCGATGTTGACGGTGTCATCAACGTGAGTGCCACGATCAACAGCACCTGGGCCGCCGCGGGGAACTGGAGCACGGCTACGGCGGATCGGACGCTTGAGCGCGGCTTCGCGGTCGCGCTGACGGCGATTCAAAATCAGGACATCCACTTCAGGACGTTCTACCTGAACACTCAGAACGGAAACGTCTTCCAGTCGGACATCACCATCGGATTCAACAGCAACACGACCGCATGGACGGCCATGGGTGCGACGGCGAACCTCGTCAGCTTCACCGCCGCCTACGTGGGACAGGTGGCCGAGGGGGATGTGTCCCTCCGGGATCTGGACAAGTTCTGGGACGCCAACGGCCGCTTCCTGCTGGAGGATCCCCAGAATATCACCATCACCCAGGGGAACGGCAAGCAGACCACCATCACCCTCAACTCCACGGACACGCTGAACGGCGTGGCGCAGAAACTCAACGACGCCATCGCCTTCGGTCTCGGCCAGTCTCAGTACGTGGGTGCCGACGCGGACAAGTTCGTCTCCTTCGTGGGTGCCGACGACGTGACGGCCTCCACCCCCGAGGCGGTGCAGGGCACCTTCGTCATCCGCTCCGCCGTGGCGGGCAAGGCGGGCGAGCTGAACTTCGCCGGTGACGAGGATGTCATCAAGGCCCTGAGCCTCAATGTCATCAAAAAGTCCTCCGAGTCGGAGTTCCGCGTCACCGTCCAGGACGCCCACAACGGCAACACCGTCGCCTCGGGCGTCAAGATCACCGGCAACAAGCTTCTCGGTGTGGTGCACGAGAACGTGGACGTCACCTTCAATGCCATGGCGAACATCGATGTCGCCTGGTCCGAGGCCGCCAAGGGATTCATCCTCACCAAGGAGAACGGCGTCTACGAGACCACGCTGCACCTTGCGGACAACACCACGGTCTTCCAGATCGGCGCCAACGAGAGCGAGGACATGGGCATCAGCATCGGCAACATGAGTTCCAGCGCCATCGGCGTGGACAACGTTCTCGTCACCGACCGGGAGTCCGCATCCAGCGCCATCACCCTCATCGACACCGCCATCGATAAAGTGTCGTCCCAGCGGGCCAAGCTCGGTGCCTACCAGAACAGGTTGGAGCACACCATCAACAACCTGACCGTGGCGAGCACGAACCTCACTTCCGCCGAAAGCCGCATCAGGGATGTCGACATGGCGAAGGAAATGATGAACTTCACCAAGCTGAATATCCTGCTCCAGTCCGGCAACGCCATGCTGGCCCAGGCGAATCAGCTTCCCCAGAACGTGCTGTCGCTCCTGCGGTAGACTGCCCGTTTGTAGTGTCCGAAGGGGGGGGAGCCCCCCCTTCGTGTTTTCAGGCGGCAATGAGGAGGAATCGACATGGATGTCCGGTTGAATGACGCATCCCCCCTCCGTCGTACCGCAGGGAGTACATCCCTTCCCGGCGCTACGTTTCCGGGTGGGCGAAGTGACGGAGAGAATGCAACGGCCTCCCCGGAGGCGAAGGCGTTGTCCCAGGACAAGGATGTCCTGGAGCAGGCTCTCGGGCAGGCGGAGAAGATGGCCCAGGTTTTCGGGCGCAATCTGAAATTCCGCTATATGGAAGAGGCGGGCATTGTCCAGGTGACGGTCATCGACGCGGGGACGGACGAGGTGATCCGGAAGATCCCCCCCGACGAGGTGGTTCGCTTGGTGGAGCACATTCACGACATGTTCGGTGCCATGCTCGACGTAAAAGCCTGATCTCCGGCCGTCGTCATCGTTGACGTGCATTTTTCTTTTTCCCGCGAGGCGGGCGAAGCGACAAAGCGTCGCGCCGCCCGCCTCGCGGCGCAAGAGGACGGAAACGTCAGGGTTTGGACTCCGGCGAGGAACAAACGCCGTCGAGAAACGGGCAGCGAGCGCAAACCGCGGAAAGAATTCTCCGAAGCACGATCCCGAGAACTGCATCTCCTTTCCGGAACGGCCGATACAGCAATCAGGCAGGTATTATGCAGAAGAAGATACGCGTTGCGCAGGAGAGGAGACGTTCATGTTCACGGGAAAGACGATACTCATCACGGGCGGTACGGGTTCGTTCGGAAAATCCTTTTTGCGACAGGTGCTCCGCGACGGTGCTCCTGCGAAGCTCATCGTCTTCTCCAGGGATGAATTGAAGCAGTTCGAGATGCAGCAGGAGTTCCTTTCTCCGGCCATGCGCTTTTTCCTGGGGGATGTGCGCGACGGCGAGCGCCTGAAGGCCGCCATGCGCGGCGTGGACTACGTTGTTCATGCCGCGGCGCTGAAGCAGGTTCCCGCTGCGGAGTACAATCCCATGGAGTGCATCAAGACCAATGTCCTCGGTGCATGGAACGTCATTCAGGCCGCCATAGAAAACAATGTGGAGAAAGTGATCGCCCTCTCCACCGACAAGGCGGCAGGTCCCATCAACCTTTATGGCGCGACCAAGCTTTGCTCGGATAAACTTTTCATCGCGGCGAACAACATCGCGGGAGGGCACCGTACGCGCTTTGCCGTGGTGCGTTACGGTAACGTGGTCGGGTCCCGTGGATCCGTGATTCCTTATTTCCGCAGGCTCGCCGCCGAAAAGGCACCTTTTTTGCCCATCACGGATCCGAAGATGACACGTTTTCTCATCACCCTTCCCCAGGGAGTCGCCTTCGTCTGCAAGGTCTTCGAGCGGATGCAGCGAGGGGAAGTGTTCGTGCCGAAAATTCCCTCTGCACGTATCCTCGATATCGCCGAGGCCATCGCCCCCGGCATGCCTACCCGCGTTGTCGGCATTCGCCCGGGAGAAAAGCTCCACGAGGTCATGTGTCCCCGGGACGATGCACACTTGGTTCTCGAGTTTTCGGATCACTACGTGATCCGTCCCGCCATCACCTTCGCCACGCCCCTGGACTATTCGGAGAACCCCCTTGGAGAACGGGGTGTCCCGGTAGGGCAGGGTTTCGAGTACGACTCCGCGAGCAACCCCTGGTATCTTTCCGTCTCCGAGATCCGGAGTCTTATTGGGGAAGGGATGTGAGCCCTTATGCGTGTCGTTGGAATCGTTCAGGCCCGCATGACCTCCACGCGCCTTCCGGGAAAGGTCCTCAAGGAGGTTTTGGGAAAGCCGCTGCTCCAGTATGAGCTGGAGCGCCTTTTCCGCGTCCCCTCCCTCAACGGCTTGGTGGTGGCGACGACGGAAAACGCGTCGGACGATCCTGTGGCGGAGTTGGCGTCTGCGTGTGGTGCCGGCCTTTTTCGCGGTTCCGAAGAGGATGTCCTGGCTCGCTACCACGGTGCCGCCCGCGAGGCGAACGCGGACGTGGTGGTGCGTTTCACCGCAGACTGTCCGCTCATTGATCCCGTCGTCTCCGAGAAAGTGATTCGTCACTATCTGGACCACGCCGAATCCTTTGAGTACGTGTCCAACACGTTGGTGCGCTCCTTTCCGCGCGGGCTTGACACGGAAGTGTTTTCCTTCTCCGTTCTCAATACGGCGTTTCACGAGGCGATTGCACCCACCGAGCGGGAGCACGTCACGCCTTTTCTCTATCGAAATCCGGATCGATTTCGTCTTGGAAATGTCGTGCACGAGGAAGACTTGTCGCACCATCGCTGGACCGTAGACACGCAGGAGGATTTCGAATTGATCCGCCTTCTTCTTGAAGCCCTTTACCCCCAAAAACCGGACTTTGTTTTGGGAGATGTTCTGTCCGTGCTCGAAAAGATGCCGGAGTTGTGGAAGATGAATGCATCTGTTCGGCAAAAATTAGACTGAGGAAGTGTATGGTGCGTGCGGTCACTACGTGAAAAGGAAAGGTCCCCCAGGGGAAAAATGTTCTCTTGACGAGCTGCAGCAGGCCTACAACACCATACTGACTTATGGACAGGCGGCCCTTCTTTTCGCTGTGGTGAGGTTGCATAGGGCGAAGAGCACGTAGACGACACCGGTATTTTTGGCGAGACCTTTATAGCGCACCTTGGGAAATCCGAAGCCGCATGTGACGACGTGGAAGGATATGTTCAACTCGAGAACGGACTGTTGCTCTCGGCATTGGGAAAATGGTTGCGGACGAAGGAAAGACGTTTTTCTCACCGCCTGGTTTTTGTTCCCGAGACGATCGGTGCGGTGGCTTACATTAATCGCAATTTCGAAGTGCTTAAGGAAAGGACAATTGCCGGATTTGTGTTGACTTGCGTTGGGGACGAGAATGGCTTCTCTTTCTTGCCCTCCCGCAGGGGAAATACGTTGACGGATCGCATATGCCGCCACGTGCTGTACTATGCGGTTGGGGAATATCGGGAATATTCCTTTCTGGACCGGGGAAGCGATGAGCGGCAGTACTGCAGCCCCGGCGTTGATCTTCCCGTCGCTTCCATCATGCGTTCGAAATATGGAGAATATCCCGAATATCACACGTCAGCCGACGACTTATCCTTTGTCACCCCCGGAGGTTTGCAGGAATCTTTCGAAATATATCAAATGTGCCTGGATGCCTTGGAACGAAACGAGGTTTACCGAACGGCATGTTGTTGCGAACCCCAGCTCGGGAAGAGGGGGCTTTATCCTACGCTGAGCACGAAGAATTCGGCAAAAGAAGTGCGAACAATGATGAATCTCCTCTCTCTTGCCGATGGCGAGACGGATTTGTTGGATATCGCTGAGCGGTTGGATGTGGGAATGTGGGAACTGTATTCTCTCGTCGATATTCTTATAGCACATGATCTGCTTTTGAGAATGTGAAAGAGAAATGCTTTATGAAATATGAGAAAATATTTTTATGTTTTGCTCTTCTAGCTCTAGCGTACAGGAAAAGGAGAGGTGTATGATTTTGTTGATGTTGAGAGGCGAAAGATCAGTTGGCGGAGGAGCACCGGCCTTTGTCATCGCCGAAATAGGAGCGAATCATAATCGCTCCCTTTCTTTGGCGAAGGAGATGATTGACGCTGCCGTCGCCGCGAAGGCCGATGCGGTGAAGTTTCAGATCTACAGCGCCGAGACGCTCTATTCGCGCAACACGCCGCGTCATTCCGGTTACGACAAGGACCTTTTTCCCCTTATCAAGGAGATCGAAACTCCCCGGGACTGGCTCCCCGAGCTGGCGGCCTACTGCGAGGAGCGCAACATCCTCTTCTTCGCCACGCCCTTCGATGCCGCCGCCGTGGACGAGCTGGACGCCGTCAGTGCGTTGTTCAAGATCGCCTCTTTTGAAATTGTGGATCTTCCCCTGATTCGTTATTGCGCCTCCAAGGGAAAGCCGCTCCTTCTCTCCACCGGCCTTGCCTCGATGGAGGAAATAGAGGATGCCTACGTGACGTGCAGGGACGCGGGAAACGAACAGGTGGCCTTTCTTCAGTGCGCTTCGGTGTATCCTGCACCGGCGCACATCATGAACCTGCGGAGCATGGAGACGCTGCGCCGCGCCTTCGGTGTTCCCACGGGTCTTTCCGACCACACCCGGGGAATCCATGTGAGCGTCGCCGCCGTGGCTCTCGGCGCGTCGGTTATCGAGAAGCATTTCACCATGGACCGGACCATGACGGGGCCCGACCACCCCTTTGCCATCGAACCCGACGAACTCGCGGAGCTTGTCCGTCAGATCCGCGAAGTGGAAGCCGCACTGGGCGACGGGCGAAAGCTCGGGCCTGCTCCGGAGGAGCTGGAATTTTACCAGAAAGCGCGCAGAAGCCTCCACGCGGCAGTCGACATTCCCGAGGGAACGGTCATCACCGAAGAAATGGTGTGCGCGAAACGTCCTGGTTTCGGCATTCGCCCGAAACATTTGCCGTTGGTGCTGGGCCGGGTCGCCCGACGGCGTATCGAGGCGGATGAATGGATCACCTGGGAGATGATCTGAGTGCGTGTTCTTTTGTTGGGGCCAGGCGATTCTCCTTTGTCGCATATCCGGAGAAAAACCTATCGTGATTCAGACAGCGAAAAATTATTGCTGAGAGAGTGAAGAGAAGGAACGCCGTTTTTTGTAGAA